>JBFJNL010000001.1:0-50892 GCA_041618195.1 Thermoplasmatota archaeon
GCACGACGGTACGCTCCAAGCTGGTGTTGAACCAGGCGTCGACGCTGACATGGAAGCCGACATCGTTGACCTGCGGGTCTAGGTGGCCGTCGGTGCCGGCCAGCCTGGCCCCTGCCTCGATGACCCAGATGCCCGAACCGTGGGCGGCGATGGTCGCCGCGTCCTGCAGACTCAGTGTTTCGTCGCCCCCGGCCCCCTGATCGTCGATGGTGGTGAAGGCGTCGTTCGAGACGGCGTCAACAACGGCCATGGAGAGGTCCGGGCCCAGTGGGCCGACGTCGTCGGGCGATAGGCTGATACGCAGAGCGCTGGCCCCGCTGGGCACGGTGATCTCGACTTGGGTGGTGTGGGCGCGGTTGACCATCGACGGGTCGGTGTGGTCGAAGGTCAACTTGCCGCGGGTCTCGTTGTGATATGGGGCCTCGCCGCCGATGAACGCCATGCCTGGAGCGGCGCTGATGTCGATCTCGAGTGTCATCTGCGACAGCTCGCCGCGCCAGGTGTTGACGATGCGCGGTTCGAGCAGGGTCTCGGACCCGAAGACCGCGGCACCGGGGTCGACGGCGAACGCCGGTCGCATGGCGGGGTTCCATTTGCCCGGCGCGTGGCAATCCCAGCACCGGGTGGAGCTCGCCTCCTGGTAGCCGCCCTCCTGCGCGGCCGCCAAGCTGGCGATGATCAACAATGCGGCGACGAACAATCGCATGGTCGATACCCCTCTTCGTGACTACTTAAACAGACAGTCCGGCCCGTCGAATCGTCAACGGCCTTGGCTGGCCGGGGTCAACGGGTCGCTGTAGTTGAGGAACTCCTGGACGAAGCCGAAGTTCTGCCCATCCAGCAGCATGTGCACCACGGTGAACAGGATGGCGGCCAGGCTGAGGGTGAAGTGGGTCCAGCGCCAGGTGGCGTAGTTCCACTTGCGGATCATCGGCACCTGCACAGCGCCGGTGACACCAAGCGCCAGCATGCACAGGATGCCAAGGCCACCCCAGATCAACCCCAATTGCCACGGGTAGTTCGGCTCGATGGTGTCCCACACGAAGATGACCATGTGGGCGATGGCGGCGGCGATGATGCCGTAGCTGAGGAAGTTATGGAACGCGACGCGGCGCCGGGCGCTGCCGAAGATGACGTTCATCTGACGACGGCTGCCCTTGCCGAAGATGCCGCCGGTCCAGACACTGGCGATGAGCAGGAACGCCGAGGCGTAACCGACCGCCTCGCTGATGGCGGCCATGCTGACACCGATGACGCCGACGGCGTTGACGATGATGTCCGCCGGCTCCAGCCCCATCTTCAGTGTCCCATCGGGGAGCTGCATGAAGGGGGCGGTCCGGTTGATGGTCATGTTGTCCCAGTCCTCCTCGGGTGGCGTCGGCGGCTCGTGTTCGTAGTACAGCGTCGCGTTGGCGATGACGTTGATGCGCTGCGGGGCGGTCGGTGCGTCAAGGACGATGACGCGCCAGGTGAACACGGCCTTCGTGCCCTTCGCGGTGGGTCCCGCGGAGGTCTTGACCTGTTGGACTTCCTGGGTCGCGTTGAACCAGGCATCCATGGTGATGGTGAAATCGACGTCGCCGTACTGCGGGTCGAGCTGGGCGGTGGCCGGATTGGTCGGCGTCAGTTCGATGGGCGTGACTTCGGCCTCGATGGTCCAGTTGCCGAAGCCGTGGCTGGCGACCTTCGATGCGCCGTCGAGGTGCAGGACTTCGCTGGCGCCCTTGCCGGCTTCATCGATGGTCAACGATGGCGGGGCATCGCTGGCCGTGCGACTGTCAAAGACGCGCATGGTCAGGTCTGGGCCGCGGTTGGCGTCGTTGTTGGTCGGCGCCATGACCAGCTTGACGGCGGTCGCGCCGACCGGGATGTCCACGAGGACGCCCGCCCGCTGCGGCGTCGTGAGGAAAGGTTGGGTCGGCTGGTTCGGTACCGCCGCCTCGATGACGATGGTGCCGTCGTAGACGGCGTTGTCCGGGTCTTGGGTGCCCACGAAACGCAAGGAGGGCGCCTCGGAGATGTCCAAGGTGACGAACATGCCCTGGGTCTCGGCCCGCCATGTGTTGACGAGTTCGGCGCGGTAATCGAACTCCTCGCCGACGACGGGGTTGGCCAACAGCGGCAAGACGTCAAACGCCGGCGTCATGGCCGGATTCCATTTGCCGGGCGCGTGGCAGTCCCAGCAACGCGTCTGGTCGTTAGGCTTGTACTCCGAGCGGTCCTGGGCGCTGACCGTGGCGGCCAGGACAAGGAGAGCGACGACTGACAGGAGGCGCCATGCCTTCACAGGCGACCATGCTGACACCGGGTTCTTGAATGCTCGGTTCGCATCCTCGAACCCTCGGGGCTTTTCTTCGGGGCCTCGGTCGCCGCTGCATGGACGCTGAATCTCTGAAGCGACAGGCTGGCGAGGCGGCCGCCGCCGTCGTCGAGAACGGCATGGTCGTCGGGCTCGGCACGGGCTCCACGGTGAAGTACACCATCCTCGAGCTCGCTCGCCGGGTCCGCGAGGAAGGACTCGACATGGTCGGCATCCCGACCAGCGACGCGTCAGAGAAGCTGGCCTTGGACGGCGGCATCGCATTGACCACGTTGGATGAACATCCGATCATCGACGTCACCATCGACGGTGCCGACGAGATCGATGTCCATTTCCACCTCATCAAAGGCGGCGGCGGTGCCCTGACCCGCGAGAAGATCGTCGCCCGGGCCAGCAAACGCATGGTCGTGGTGGCCGACGATCGCAAGGAGGTCGAACTCCTCGGCAGCACCTTCGCACTCCCCGTCGAGGTCATCCGCCTGGGCCTGACGCCCGTGCAGCGGCTTCTTGAGGCCCTCGGCGCCACTGTCACGGTGCGCCAGCAGGGCGGCGGACTCTACCTGACCGACAACGGCAACCCGATCCTCGACGCCAAGTGGGACCACATCGCCGACCCCGCCGGTCTGGAGCAGACGCTCAACATGTACCCGGGCGTCGTCGAATGCGGTCTGTTCCTAGGCCTCTGCGACACTGCCTTCATTGCCCGAGCTGATGGCGTTCACATGCGACGCCTTGACGGGTAGTCGCTGGGCCAGGTCAGCCAGCGCTCTTTGGTACGCCTTGATCTGCTCCTCGGCTGCGCCGGCGTAGAACGAGTAGATGGCCTTGGGGGTCACGTCCAGATGATAGCTATGCATCGGTCGACCCTTGCCCTCGCGCGGAATCGGCGATGACGAGATCCAACCCCGCTCGCGCAACGTCCGCATGCCCACCGAGACCTCGGGCTGACGCAGCCCGGTGCGCGACAGGATATCGCTGGTCGGCAGCGGACTCCGGTCCATCAGGCAAGCGACGAGTTCGGCCTCGACGCGCGCCGTCCCCAGTCGCATCAGGCAATCAGCCAGCGGCGCCGTGCGCATTCCTTCTTTCATCGTCCTCCTAAAATGATTGGTGGCCGAAGTATAAGGCATGCAGGCTGAGGGGCACAGGCCCGAGCTGGCGGGCGAACGGCGGGGCCCTGAACGGCGCCCGCGCGGGGCGGTTGCGGGGGCGTCGCGGCCGGCTTTATTAGGGAGCTGGGGCTGGCGCGGCCATGACCAAAAGGATCGTCGGCCCAGGCACCCCCCTGGCATACTCGGAGGAACTCTTGCCTGGCGAGGGCACCTACGATGACGGTGAGCACATCCGCGCCGCCGTCTACGGCACCGAGAACGTCAACAGCGACACGATGGCCGTTTCCATCGAACCCGTCGGCCGTGGCGTCACCATGATCGAGAAGGACGACATCGTGGTAGGCCGCGTCGGCTTCGTCAAGGAACAGCTGGCCAGTGTGCAGATCCTCGCCATCCGCGGCAAGGAAGGCAGCCTCCTCCAGCGCGTCGAAGGCACGCTCCACGTCTCCAAGATCGACAACCGGTTCATCAAGGACGTCGCCGAGGAATTCCAGGTCGGCGACATCATCCGCGCCAAGGTCATCGGCCTCAAGGGCGGACCGCAGCTCGTGACCGACAAGCCCGAATTCGGTGTCATCAAGGCGTTCAGCCGCAACGATCCGACCCAGATGTTGGTCCGCAAGGGCTCGGTTCTGGAAGACTCCGAGGACGGTCACCGCGAGAAGCGCAAGATCGCCGAAGACTACGGCAGCGGCACCATCTAGGCCACTGCACCAGGCTCCATCGCGTCCCTCCAGCGGATGCGCCCCTTGGCGACACCCCCGCCTCACGCCACTTCTGGGGCCGCGCCAAACGGCGTGATCGGCCGGCCGCGGACCGTGCGACTCGCCCAACAACGGTTAATAAGGCCCCTCATGTCGGCGCGCCCGTACCATGGAACTGCGCATCTTGAGCCAGGAGAAGAACGAGCTCGAAGTCGAGGTCCTCGGCGAGAACGAGACCCTGCTCAACCCCGTCAAGCAAGCCCTGCTTGCCGACAAGGACGTCGATTTCGCGGAGTACATCATCGAGCACCCTCAGCTCAGTGTCCCCAAGATCTTCTTGCGGACCAAGGGCAACACGAAGCCCGAGACCGTGCTCAAGCGCACGATCAAGAGCCTCATCGCGGAGTTCGACGCTTTCGAAGACGCTTTCGTCACCGCCCTGAAGAAGGCGTAGGGCTCCATGCCCGACCCGCCCGCGGCCGAACAAGCCCTCGGCCTGGGTGCCTACCTGACGAGCCAGCCCGGCATCGGTGGTAAGCTGCGCACCGAGGCGGAAGACTTCCAAGTCATCGAGCTCGGCCCCGGCCCCAAACAGGCCGACGACGGGCGCTTTGCGGCGGCCCGCGTCCGCCTGCGCAACTGGGAGACCAACCGCTTCGTCGGCAAGGCCGCCCAGCGCCTGCGCATCAAACGCCAACAGGTCGGCTTCGCCGGCATGAAGGACAAACGCGCCGTCACCGAGCAATGGTTCACCTTCCAGATGCGGGGCGACTTCTGCCACGAACTGGAAGACCTGCAAGACGTGCAGGTCCTCGAGACCCGCCGCACCGCAACCCGGCAGTTCGCCGGCGCCCACGACGGCAACCGGTTCGTCCTGCGCATCCGCGACCACACAGCCGAGCCCGGCCAGGTCGAAGGCATCATCGAAGGCATCCGCCGCGAGGGGGGCGTCCCGCACTACTTCGGCCCGCAACGCTTCGGCAGCGGGGTCCGACCCACCACCCACCTCATGGGCAAGGCCCTGGTCGCCGGCGACCTGGAAGAGGCCGTCCGGCTGTACTGTGGCCACCCCACCGACGGAGAACGGGACGACACCTACCATGCGCGGATGATCTACGAGACCACTCGTGACGCCGCGGCCACCCTGGAGTTCCTTCCCCATCAACTGGACCTCGAACACGGCATCCTCGAGCGCTTGGTCCGCGAACCTGGCAATTGGGTCTACGCGCTCAACTCCATGCCCGCCAACCTGCTGACGCTGTTCGTCCATAGCTGGCAGAGTTTCATCTTCAACCACATCGTCACCGCGCGCCTCGCGGCGGGCCTCGGCCTGAACACCGCCCACATCGGCGACCGCGTCATGGCGTTCGAGGACGACGGCCTGCGCACCCATCTGGTGACGCCGGCCAACCAGCAACGCATCCAGGCAGAGATCGATGCCGGTCGGGCCAGCCCCACCGTCATCTTGCCCGGCATGAACGTCGACCTGGCCGAGGGCAAGCCTGGTGAGATCGAGCGCGCCGTGCTGGAGAAGTACGATGTCCATCCCCGTGAGTTCCGGGCCTACGCCATGCCGAGCCTCGCTTCCGCTGGCCGCCGCCGCTGCGCTTTGCAGCGCGTCGAGGACCTGACGCTTGAATGGATCGACGGCGACCCGGTCATCGGGTTCAGTCTCGGCCGCGGCAGTTATGCCACGGTCGTGATGCGTGAGGTCATGAAGGCCTCCCTCGACGACTACTGATTGAGCGGCACCGCGAGCGCAGCTTTTTCCCCGTGCTGGGGGTGTGAAGCCTGGACCCGGTCCATGGCCCCCGACGATTCCCCCTCCCTACAACGCCCGTTCCGGCTTCTGGCTGCGCTGCTCGCCGTCGGCCTCGTCATCGCGGCCATGCTCGCGGCACTCGGGGTCAATGGTCCCGGCTTGCTGACGCTGGAGCAGGCGGTCTTCGGGTTGGGTGTCGCGATGGCCATCACGGCCATCATCATCGTCGTCGTGCTGCTGCGCCTTGGTCGCGTGCTCGAGGAACTGCGCAAGGTGCGCGCCGAGAACCGCGACATCCGCACGCAGCTGTCTGCCTCTGAGCAGAAGCAGCACGTCATCCTGCTCGAAGGCATCGGCGACACCTACGCCGCCCGCCTCAATCAGGTCGGCATCATCACGGTCCCCCAGCTCATCCGCGCCGACGCCGGCTACGTGGGCCAACAGATCAATGTCAGCGCCAACATCGTGCGCGGCTGGCAGGCCATGGGTCAACTGACGCAGATCAAAGGCATCGGCCCCCAATACGCCGAGCTGCTCGTCAAGTCCGGCATCACCACTGTCGCGGAACTGGCCCGCGTCAACCCGGCCGCCTTGATGGCGACCATCGAGACCGTCCAGGACACGCGCAAGGTCGCGATCCAGAAGGGCGAGATCGGTCAAGGTCATGTCGAGCGCTGGGTCCATGCCGCATCCGAGCACCTCAACAACGCCGTCACCGGCAGCCGCCGCGCGGCCCCTGCCCAACGCAAGTAAGCGCCGGCCCAGGGACCGGGGTCTGCTGGTGGCTGGCTGCTCGATCAGGTCTCGCCGCGATCAAGGCGCCAGAGGAACGAGCCGGCAGGCTCGGAGGCCATGACCACGTCCGCGGTGACCTTTTGGCCCTGATTGAGGAGACAGTCGGCGGCCGGTCCGACGATGCACAGGCGCTCGCCGTGGCCCCAGGCCACGCCCAGCGGCCGCTGCAGCGCTTTGGTCTCCACGTCCCAGACCTCATCATCCACCGTCAACACGATGCGGACGCCGTCTGTCATCACAGGGACGCCCTGGTTCGTGAGGTGTAGACTGTCTGGGCGGGTGTCCGCCCGCACGGGGTGCCCCATCGTTCCGACCGTGTCGCCGGTGTCACCCAACAACGAGGCCGCGAAGCCGATACCCGCTGCCGACACGACGGCCAGCATGAGCAGCACAGGGATGGGTGAGACGGCCACCTGTTGGAGCAGGCGGCCACATCCTTGAACCGCGCGCAAGTTCCCCGGGCCCTTTGGCCCTATTTGTGGCCGGCCAGGACGAAGTGGGCAAGCAGCGCTTCGATCTGGATGCGCTCATTGCTGCCTTCGACGAGTCGGAACTCGATCTCGCCCACCTTGTCGATGAGGTGGACCTTCTTGATGTCCGGGATGGTGAGATCAAAGACGCTGCGGTGGATCTGTCTGATGACATCCTCGCCGCTCAGCCCGTAGTCGATCAACAGGCCGTCGAGGCGGTTGCGGGCGGCCATGAAGTCGCCATCCAAGGCGGTCTCGATGAGTGCCTTGACCTCGTCGGGGCGGGCGGTGCTGGTCGTCTTGTAGATGGCGTCTGCATCGACGGTGCCACCGAGCGTCGCCGCGACCTGCAGCGTGTTGACGGTCTTACGCAGGTCGCCCTTGGCGACGAACACAAGCGCTTCGACACCATCGGCGGTGATCTCGACGCTTTCGTCCTTGGCGATCTTGCGGATGTATTTCTTGATCTGATCCGTCTGCAAGGGGCGGAAGCGGAACACCGCGCACCGGCTCTGGATCGGATCGATGATCTTGGAGGAGTAGTTGCAGCTCAGCACGAAGCGCGTCGTGTGGGTGTAGCGCTCCATGGTGCGGCGCAGGGCCGATTGGGCGTCGTGGGTCAAGGCATCGGCTTCGTCCAAGAAGACGATCTTGAATCCGGTGCGGTCCGTGGTGCTGACGCGGGCGAATTCCTTGATCTTGCCGCGCACTACGCCGATACCACGCTCGTCCGAGGCGTTGAGTTCCAAGAAGCGGCCCTTCCAGTCGTCGCCCCACAGGTCCTTGGCGAGCGCGATGGCGCTGGTCGTCTTGCCGGTGCCGGGCGGGCCGGCGAACATCATGTGGGGGATGCTGTTGTTCTGGACGTACGCCTTGAGGCGTTCCACCGTGTCCTCTTGGCCGACGACGTCGTCCAGGGTCTGGGGCCGGTACTTCTCTACCCACACGTCCTTCATTACGCCGGCCAGCGGGATGGGGTTGATGAATGGTCTGATGCCGAGTGGACCTACTGCAGTGCGGCGACGACGCCGTCGAGGCGGGCGAGCGGCACGATGGCGACCACGCTGCCCGCATCACGGAGTCGATTGGCCATGTGGGCTTCTCGGGCCGCCTCGACCACGCGGAGGCTCGGGATCTTGGTCTGCATGGCATCGAAAGCGCGCACCAGTGCGGCGGCATCGGTCGCGTCGTCGAAGGCCGCTTTCATCAGCTTGGGTTGGAGCCGGCTGTTGCGCAGCACATCCCACATACGGTTGGAGCGCACGAACACCTCGGCATGCGCCTCGTCGTCCAGGTCGAGGGCTTCGACCGGGACCCCGTGGGCGCTGGCCCAGCGGAACGCCGCTTCCAGGTCGGGGCTCGGGAGTCGGACGTCGCCGAAGCGCTCCAGCAGATGGAGGAGTCGTGCTTGTAGGGGGTCCAGGGAGGCGAAGCCCTCGTCGTCGTCCTCGGTCTCCAAGTCGCCCATGTGGTGGATGCCCTCAAGGCCCGGGGCGCCAGCGCCGGTCTCGTATCTGGGCGCGGCGGCGGCCGGGATGAGGCTGGCGGGGTCGTCGCTCTCGGCGAGGATCTGCAGGGCCGCCATGTCCTCTGGGGGGATGCCCAGGGCGATACGGGTCGGGCGGATGTCGTCGAGCAGTGCTTGGACCGCTTGGCCATCCGCCACGAAGCCGGGGATGCTGCCCACGAGGTGCACCTTGTGCCCGCCGAGGGTCAGTTCGTGATGTTCCACAGGTGGCGCAGGCGGCCGGGGGCCATGAACCATCTGGCTGCCCGGGCCGCACGCTTAAAATCCCACAAAGCTACACGCAATCGCACAGGGCTCCACATGAAGATCGACATCGGCACGGAAGGCAAGATTCTCGGCACCAAGCGCGTGAGCCCCAACGGGCAGGTCAGCGGCCTGAGCGAATATGCGGGCGAAGAGGTCCTCATCATCTACCCAGGGCCCCGCGAGCCGCGCATCAAGATGGAGGCCAAGGACTACCTGCACGAGGTCGAGAAGGCCGTGCACAACCAGATGAAGACCGCCTTCGGTCAGTACAAGGGTCTCAAGGAGCGCTACAAGGACGAGACCGAAGCGACACGAGCCTTCATCAAAGAGAAGTCGCCCAAGACGTTCCAGGGCCTGATCGAGAACGTCGACTCGTGGGTCGGCGGCCAGGTCAAGCGGGCCGAGACGAAGGTCGCTCGCAAACTGGGCGACGAAGAATAGCCGACTCGTCGGATCGAGGTGCTTACGCCTTCATCCATTCGATGCACTCAGCGAGCGACGCCTGCATCTGGGCCGCCGACAAGGTGGCCGGGGCGCCGTGGCCTGGCAGCACCCGCGTGAATCGCACCTCGCGCAAACGGGCCATGGATTCGATCTGCGTGTCCCAACTGAACCAGCATGCGTCACGGAACGCCGTCAGGCGTTCGGCGCCTGTTGACCACGACAGGTGGTCGCCTGTGAACAGTGTCTCGCCGACCAGATAGCAGATGCTGCCGCGGGTGTGTCCGGGCACCGGGATGGCTGTGATGCCTGGAAGGATCTCCTTCGGCGCGTCCAGTTCGAAGACGATCTCCGCGTCCGGGACGGCGCTGGCGTCGGCCTTATGGATCATACGTTGGCAGCCGAAGTGCCGGGCGAAGCGAGCGTGGTCTGCCACGTCGTCGCGGTGGGTGAACAGGATGGCCTGCACGCCGCCCATTTCGTCAAGGCGCTTGACCAGCGGCTCGTTGAAGCGCGGGCAATCGATCATGATGTTGCCGGCGGCCGTCGCCACCAAGTAGCTGGCGGCGCCGTAACTGCTGCGTGCGTGCGAACCCAGGTGCCAGATGCGGTCGACCACTGGGTCGGGGAAGCTGTCGCGGGCCCGTTTGATCTCCGCCACGGTACCGCCGCCGATGCTGGCGGTCGGGCATGCTACCGATGCTTGCAGGGCGCGGCGGCGCACGCCGTCGTGGTCGGGCTGACTGTGGACCGCGCTCATGCCGCCGGCGTCGGCGAATACGGCTGGTGCCATCCACATGCATGTACCGCAGTCGATGCATGAATCGTCGACGAAGAACTCGCCCACGACATTCTCTGCTCGCCGGCGTGCGGCGTTGGCCATGCCCTGCCACTCGACTGGGTGGCCTTGGCCGTTGCCCTACGGACCCTCGCTTATGCTTCGGGATTGGGGTGTAGGTGCCGGGCGGCTTCTTCCTCGGCGCTCTGACCACTCTGCGCTGCGAGGCGATCGAGTTCCTTGGCCAGTTTGGCCGAGTCGGGCACCTCGCCGATGAGGTCCTTGACCTTGCCCAGCAGCTTCTCCAGCCCGGCGAGGTCGTTGGCCACGTAAGGGGTCACGTCGGCACTGGCGCCGAGGGCCTGGGCCCCGCCGCGTAGCAGGCTGGTGATCTCGAAGGGGACCACGATCTTCGTGGCCTTCCCGTCGGCGAGTTTGCCCAGCGCCTCGAAGCCGAGCACGGCGAGGGCCTTCTGGTCGAGGGGTGCCGCACCCATGCTCAGGACGTGCAGCGCTTGGGCCTGGCCCTGAGCGCGTAGGATCTGCGCCTTGCGTTCACCGTCGGCTTCCAGGATGCGGCTCTGGCGGTTGCCTTCCGACTTCAGGATGGCGCCGCGCTTCTGGCCTTCCGCTTCCAGGATCGCGGCCTGACGTTGGCCGTCGGCGCGTAAGATGGCGGCACGGCGTTCACGCTCGGCGGACGTCTGCTCTTCCATCGCGGACTTGACACGGGGCACCGGGTCCACTTCGCGGATCTCCACGCCTTCCACGCGGACACCCCAGGCATCGGTGGATTTGTCGAGGATGTCCTGCAGGCGGCCGTTGATCTTTTCGCGCTGGTTCAGCACGTCGTCCAGGTTCATGTCGCCGATGACGCTACGCAGGGTCGTCTGCGCCAGGGCGACAGTGGCGATCTTGAAGTTGCTGACCTCGAAGTAGGAGCGCTCCGGGTCGACGACGCGGATGTAGATGATGGCGTCGACGTTGGTGGGCGAGTTGTCCTTGGTGATGACCTCTTGGCGAGGGACATCCATGACCTGCGTACGCATGTCGAGGCGGACGACGCGGCTGCCGAAGGGGATGACGAAATTCAGGCCGGTGTTCAGTTTTCCTCGATATTTTCCAAGGAAGATGTAGAGGCCTTGCTCGTACGGTTGGACGATGCGCACTCCGCTCACCAAGAACAGGACGATGAGGGCGATCGCGATACCGGCGAGGACGAATGTGAGGGCTGCCATGTTACTTGCTCCGTACGTTGAGGGTGAGGCCGTCGACGCTCTCGACGACGATGGGGGTGCCGACCGGCAGGGCCGCATCGGCCATGTCGGCGGTAGCGTGCCAGCGCTGTCCCGAGACGCGCACTTCACCAGTGCCGCCTACGGGGATGGCTTGCTCGACCTTGCCTTCAAGGCCAGGGAGGCTGTCTTTGCTGAGCGTGACCGGCTTGTCCCCGGGCGGTGCCCACTTCTTGTAACCCCAGATGGTTCCGGCCGAGGCGATGATGGCGATGCCGACCGTGAGCAAGGCGCCCCAGGGTTGCAAGACCGCCTCGCCCATGATGAGGACGAGGGCTCCCATGATGATCATCACGGTGCCGACGACGGCGATGAAGATGCCCGGATTGAGGATCTCCAAGAAAATGAGGAGCATGCCCCCCAGGATGAGGCCGAGGCCGATCCATGTTGTCGGTTCCATTGAAGCCACGCTACAGTGAATCCAACGGAGAGACCGTTCATAAGTGCATGCTGCAGGGCTTGCGGTCGAGGTCGCGCAGCGGCCGGCGTGACGTTGTTCAGGCGAGGTGTGCCGGGAGCTCGGCGATGGGGACGCGCTGTTGCTCCGTGGTGTCGCGGTCGCGGACCGTGACGGCGTGGTCCGCCAAGGACTCGGGGTCCACGGTGATGCAGAACGCGGTACCGACCTCGTCCTGGCGCGCGTAGCGACGGCCGATGTTCCCGGATTCGTCATAGTCGGTCATCAGGCCGGCAGCGCGCAGGTCCCGCTCAATCTGCTGGGCCAGCTCGGGCAAGCCGTCCTTGGTGGTGAGCGGTAGCACTGCGGCGAGGACCGGAGCGACGGCAGGCGACAGGTGCATGACCACGTACGGCTCGCCGTTCTTCTCGCCCTTCTCGTAAGCGTGTTCCCACAAGGCGTACAGGATGCGGTCGACGCCGAAGCTGGGCTCGATGACGCGGGGGATGACCTTGCGGCCGGAGATGCGCCATTCGCCGTCGATGCTCTGGTAGCCTTCGGCAGGGATCTCGATCATCTGGCCGCCCACGTCGAGCTCGAGGGGGCCATCGCCGGGGGCCGTCTCCTTCGGGCCCTGGATGACCAGTTCATCGCCGAGCCACGCGGCATCGAACTTCTCGTGTTCGCGCAGGGTCGCGATCTGGTCGTCGAAGACGGCTTCGAGGGCCGCCGCGATCTTCTTGGCTTCGGCCTTGAAGGTGCGGCCAAGGATGCCCATGACCGGGATCAGCTTGCGCGCGTTGAACGTGTAGGGGGTGTCGAAGTCGACGGTGACCTGGAAGTCGCCGGCCTTGGCGGTGGCCAGGGCGTGCTGCGTCAGGTCGTAGCTACCGCGGTCGGCGATGCCGACGCACTCGACCCAACCGTAGCGCTCGCTGTGGAACTCGGCGTCCCAGCAGTCGTTGGCGTAGTGGGCCATCTCGTCCGACTCGTGTTGGCGCAGGCGCATCTTGGACGCGTCCATGCCGGCCTTGATGAGGAAGTCGTAGGTGACCGCGAGGAAGTAGCCAAGGGGCTCGTTGCCGACGATGCCCTGGGCGACCGCTTCGCGGAACGTCATGCGGTGTTCGTTGTGCTCACCATCGACGAACGTCGCTTCGACGCCGCAGCGGCCGTCGGTACCGAAAGGCGCGAACGGCAGGCTGGTGTCGAGGAAGAACACCTCGGCCTCCATCATATGGAATTCGCGCAGCCGCAGCATCCCTTGGCGGGGGCTGATCTCGTTGCGGTTGCTGCCACCCAGTTGGACGGCACCGAACGGCAACTTGCCGCGGAAGTGGCGCAGCAGGTGCGGGAAGTCGGTGAAGATGCCCTGCGCCGTCTCGGGGCGCATATACGCGATCCGGCCGCTGCCGGGCCCGACCTCGGTGTTGAACATGAGGTTCATCGGCGCCGCTTCCGTGAAGTCGGCGTCCCCGCACACGGGGCACTTGGCACCCAGGGCGGCGATCTCGGTGTCGATCTGCTCGGCGGTCAGGGCGTCCGCGGTCGTGGTGCCCTCGTAGCCGGCGCCTTCGATCAAGTGGTCTGCGCGGCTCGGGTGGCCGTTGGCGCATTTGACGACCAGGTCCGTGAATTCGTCCACGTGGCCGGATGCCTTGAGGACCTCGTGCATGGTGACGCGAGGGCACTTGACCTCGGCCATCGGAACGGCGCTGCCCATGAAGGTCTGGCGCCACAGGTCTTCGAAGCGGCGCTTCATGGCGGCGCCCATCGGTCCGTAGTCGTAGAAGCCGGCCATGCCGCCGTAGAGCTCGAAGCTGGGGTAGAGGAACCCGCGGCGCTTGGCCAGGTCCATCACGGCGTCGGTCTTGTCCATGGCGTCGGCGACTCGGCGGCGCTTGATAATGGCTTCAGGCGGCTTCGGCACCGGCCGCATCGTCGTCGCCGCGGTACGGCGGGTCCTCGCTGAAGCGCACGCCCAGTTCGATCTCCACGGGGGCGAACACGGCCTCCAGTTCGGCCAGCAGATTCTCGACGGCGTCGGCGTAGGCGTCCCGGTCGCGGTTGACGGCCGGTGCGTCCTCGTCGTCGGGCAGGAACTCCGGGGCATAGACGCTGGCGAGCGTCGGGATGCCGGGTGCCCATTGCACCAGTTCGCCGCGGTGGCCGCCTCGGCTGTAGCCTTCGTCGTCCAGTTTTGTCAGGTACTCGTAAAGTGGGTGGGACAGGATGATGTCCTCAAGATCCGGGCACGCCACGTGGCGGTTCATCCAGCCGGCCACGACGTCGTCAGGGGCCAGCCATCCGTCTCCGTCCGGGTCGTCGATGATCAACAGCCGTTCTTCCTCGGTGCTGGCCAGGTGTTCCTTGCGGAAGCCCTGGTCGGGGATGAGGCGTAGGATGCTGCCCCCCTCGGCGATGATGAATGGCAGCATGGTCTCGTCGTAGAAGTCGTCGTCGGCGAGCAACTGGATGGCGCCCGCGCCGTAGCACTCGGGGTGTCGCAGCAAGCCGGCCACTGCGTGCCAGGCGGCCCGGCTCATCGCCAGGCCTCGGGGTCCATGTTGGGTTCGAAGCCCGGCTTCTGGCGCAGTGGTTGTGGGATGCCGGGCAGGACCACCCAGTCAGCGACCGCGCCGCTTTCCAGAAGGGGGTCGGCCAGGCCGGCGATGTCTCGACCGTGGTAGCTCATGATGCGCATCAGGTCGACGTCGCCGATGCCGGGCGTCGTCTGGCGGACCTGTGCCGCTTCGCGCGACAGGTCGCCGTCCTGCAGCATGCCGTTGTCGGTGCCGAGGGCCACCGTGCAGCCCGCCTCCAGCATCTGGGCCACGGGAGCGGTCATGCCGAACCAGGCGTTGCTGCGTGGACAAGCGACGATGGGGATGCGGGCCTCGGCCAGTTCTTCGAAATCCGCGGCGCGGCCTTGTGTCATGTGCACGACGTACGAGGGTGCGAGGCTGACGATCTCATCGATGTCGTCGCGCTTGTCCTCGCTCGCGTGGAATGCGAACGGCTTGCCGGCGTCACGGCACGCTTCGGCCCAGCCTTCCAGCACCTTGCGTGGCATGTCGCGCAGGCCGCTCAGGCCGAGGCCGTCCATGCCGGCCAGCAATGGGCCGGCGTCGGCTTCGATGTAGGCAGGTTTCGCGGGCCGGCCGTGGATGATGGCTTCGGCGTCGAGCTCGAGGCCGCGCAACCACTGGGCGCCGGGCAGGCCGCCTTCCCGGAAGTCGACGAAGGCGCTGGTGCCCGTGGCGGCCATCTGCGCTGCGTGGGCGACGACTGCGGCGCGCTGCTTGACAGGGTCTGCGGTGGCCAAGAACTGGTGCTTCCAGCCATGGGGGCCGACGAGCTCTTTGACGGAGCGTGGTTTGCCCGGCTCGTCGCGCAGGAACGAGTCCGCGACGTGGGTGTGGGCGTTCACCAGGCCGGGGACGATCCAACCGTGCGCCACGGCGTCGTCGTGGTCCCCTTTGCCCCAGCGCCGGACCTTGCCGGCTTCGACATCGATCCAACCTTCGATGACATCGCGGCGGCGGACAATCTGGCCGGCAAAGATGGGCACGACCCTGGGACAGGGCGCTGCGTCAAAGCCTTGAGCCTTGGGTGCGGTGCCCGGTCGTTGTCTTCCCACGTCCTCGCCATCGACGCCGGCACGACCGGCGTCACCGCCATCCTGTTCGACGCCAGACGCCAGATCATGGGGCGAGCCTACTCAGAGTTCGCGCAGCACTACCCGCACCCAGGCTGGGTCGAACACGATGCTGTGGAGATCCTGGCCACGGCCGAGCGCGTCGCGGTCCAGGCGTTGACCTCTGCCGGTGTGCAGCCGTCCGACGTGGCCATCGGCATCACGAACCAGCGCGAGACGACGGTGGTCTGGGACGCCGCCGGCCAGCCTGTCCACCGCGCCATCGTATGGCAGGACCGGCGAACGGCCGACCGCTGCCGAACCTTGGCGGATGAGGCGCCCGCCATCCGCGCCAAGACGGGGCTGGTGACCGACCCGTACTTCTGCGCCACCAAACTGGAGTGGATCCTGCAGAACGTCGAGGGCGCAGGCGCCGAAGGGCAGCGCTTTGGGACCATCGATTCCTGGCTTGCCTGGCGCTGGACCGGCCGCCACGTGACCGACCCCACCAATGCCAGTCGCACCATGCTGTGGGACATCCACCAGAGTAGCTGGGACGCCGACCTACTGGCCCTGTTCGGGGTGCCCCGTCACATGCTGCCTGAGGTCGTGCCGAGCAGCCATCCCATCGGCCCGGTGCGCAACGGGCCGCTGGCCGGCGCCACGCTGCACGCTCTGGTCGGCGACCAGCAAGCGGCATTGTACGGCCAAGGCTGCACGGGACCCGGCCAGGCCAAGAACACCTACGGCACCGGATGCTTCCTGCTACAGCACACCGGTCCAGACGCGGTCGCATCCCAGCATGGATTGCTCACCACCCGCGCCGCCAGCCTTGACGAGACACCCCAATACGCACTGGAAGGCAGCGTGTTCGTCGGCGGTGCCGCCGTCCAGTGGCTGCGCGACGGGCTCAAGATCATCGATTCAAGTCCCGGCATCAACGACCGGGCCCGCGAGGGCGACGACAACGGCGGCATCGTGGTCGTGCCGGCGTTCTCCGGGCTCGGCGCGCCGTACTGGGATCCGGACGCTCGGGGGGCCATCCTGGGTCTGAGTCGTGGCACCAGCCGGCGGCACATCGCCCGGGCGACGCTTGAGGCCATCGCGCACGAATGCCATGATGTCCTGGAAGCGATGGCTCGAGACTCCGGCCGCCCGTTGCCGGCACTACGCGTCGATGGCGGGGCGGCCGCCAGTGATGTCCTGATGCAGGCGCAGGCCGACCTGCTGCAGTGCCCGGTGGAACGGCCGGCCAACCTCGAGACCACCGCGCTGGGTGCGGCCCGCCTCGCTGCACGCAGTGCTGGCTTGTCGTGGGAACACGTGGGCGATGCGGTCACCCGGTTCGAACCCGACATGGCCGTGGAGGAAGTCGCCCGCCGTGTACAACGCTGGCGCTCCGCCGTCGCGGCGGTGCGGTCTTTTGCTCACTCGGCCGCGCACTGAGCGGACCGTGGCCCAGGACTCCCCATGATAGCGACCCGCGCCATTCACAGGCCCTAGCGGCAGGGCCCCGATCAACGCCAATTGCCGCAGCTGAGGCGGAGCCCGAAGGGCCGTCGATCGTCAGCGTCAGCGCCAGCACCCGCGCCTTCTCGGCGTCGACGGTCACCGAGGCTACCGCTAGGCTGTCGCATCGAGCCCGGGGGTTCGCTTCAGGCCTTGAGGCGGCGCAGGGACTCGCCCAGCACGTCCATGGCGCCGTTGATCTGGTCTGCGTTGATGTTCAACGGCGGGATGAAGCGCAGGCTGCTCTTGCCGCAGCCGAGCGTGATGAGGCCGTGCTTCCACAGGTCGGTCTCCATGGCATTGCGCAGCTTGGGGTTCTGGGAGCCGTCCGGGTTGGCGAACTCGATGGCGCGCATCAGGCCGAGGCCGCGGGCATCGTGGATGCTCTCGTGGTCGTCACGGAACTCGGCGAAGCGGCGACCCATCAACTCGCCCATCTTGGCGGCGTTGTTGACCAGGTCCTCTTCCTCCAGCACGTCGAGCGTGGCCAGACTGCTGGCGCAGGCGACGAGGTTGCCGCCGTACGTGTTGCTGTGGCTACCCTTCTCGCCGAAGTCCAGGTCGGGGCGGATGACCGTGGCACCGATCGGGATGCCACTGCCCATCGCCTTGGCGATGCTGATGATGTCGGCCTTGACGTCGAAGTGCTCGGCGCCGAACCACTTGCCGGTGCGCCCGAAGCCCGTCTGGACCTCGTCGGCCACCAGCAGGATGCCATGGTCGTCGCACAGCTTGCGCAGCATCTTGGGGAACGGCTTGGGGGGGACGACGTAGCCGCCCTCGCCTTGGATGGGCTCCCAGAACAATGCGGCCACGTCTTCCGGTGGCAGGTTCCAGCTGAACAGGGCCTCGATGTGCTCGATGGCGCGGTTGGCCAGTTCCTGGGGCTCGTCGTAGCCGTTGACGCCCCAGATGTTGCGCAGCGGGTGCGGGAAATGGGTGTGCGTCACGCCCGGCATGCTGGGGAAGAAACCCTCCTTCTGGATGTACTTGGAAGCGGTCAGGCTCAGAGCACCCATGGTGCGGCCGTGGAACGCGCCCAGGAACGAAATGAACTGGTGGCGGCCGGTCGCTTTCTTGGCGATCTTGATGGCGGCCTCGTTGGCCTCGGCGCCACTGTTGCAGTAGAACGTCTTGTGGTCCTTGCCGGTGACGGGCACGATGGCGGACAGGCGCTTGGCGAGTTCAGCCTGGGGCGCGTAGTAGAAGTCGGTGCCGGCGAAGTGCATCAGCTCGGCGGCCTGCTTCTGGACGGCCGCCACGATCTTGGGGTGGCAGTGTCCGACGTTGAGCACGCCGATGCCGGCTGCGAAATCCAGCAAGATGTTGCCGTCGACGTCCTCGACCACGACGCCGCGTCCGGTCTTGGCCGCGACCGGGGCGGTCTTGGTGGTGGTCACGAGGAATTTGTCGTCCATCTTGACGATCTTCTTGGCCTCGGGGCCGGGGATGCTGTGCTTGATGACTGGCTTGGTTTCCTTGCCGGTGATGGTCATTTGATCGCCTCTACGATATATGCATACAGGAAATGAATGACGGTTTAGCGGTGCCGGTCGTCGGCGCTTTTCGGGCCGGTGTGGTGGTGGATGGTCCTTGATGCGAAATTCGTAGCCCAATGCCCAAATAGGGGTGCCAAGTCGCCGGCCGCCATGGACCTATCCGGGTTGCTACTCCTACTCATTCCGTTGCTGGTGGTCGTCGATCCACCGGCGAGCCTGGGCCTGTTCCTGGGGCTCACTGAAGGCCGCACCCGTGCCCAGCGGATCCGCGTCGCCATCAAGGCCACGTCCTTCGCCGCAGCGGTGCTGGTGGTGTTCGCAGCCGGCGGCAAGGTCATCCTCGCCTACCTGGGCATCGAGATCTACTCGTTGCAGGTGGCCGGTGGCCTGCTGCTGGTGATGATCGGTCTGCGGATGCTGCGCGAAGGCCGCGAGATCCCCCGCCGCGAGATCCGCGAGATCCACCTGCCGACGGGTGGAGCTCAGCATCTGGACGACGATCAAGGCGACCCAAGTTTCGTGCCGCTGGGCCTGCCCATGCTGGCGGGCCCCGGCGCCATCAGCCTGGTCATCGTGCAGACCACTGATTTCGGCGTCAGCATGGTCGCGGCCGGCATCCTGGGTGTCATGGCCCTGACGTTGTTGACCTTGATCGGCGCCGCTCGCTTGCAGGGACTCATCGGTGAGACCGGGTCCCGGGTCATCACGCGCATCATGGGCATCTTGACGGTCGCGTTCGCGGTCCAGTACATCCTGAACGGCATCGACGGCTGGCTGGCTTAGAGAGTCGGGAGCTCGGCGGCCGGCAGCGGTGGCACCGGCGGCAACGCCGGCAGGGTCGCTGGCTCGGGGGCGGGGGACTCCTCGGCCTCGCTGTCATCGGCGCTCGACGTGCCGCCCGCGTCGGGCCCGGCGGTGGGTTCACTTGACCCGGCCGGAGCGCTTTGTCCACTCGAACCGGTGCCCGTGGTCGCTGGTTCATCCGGTGGTGCGGCGCTGGCGTCGCCGGGTCGGGACGCCTCTGGCCCGTCCGCGGCGGCTGCGTAGGCGGGCTGGACGTCGCCTTCGGTCTCGTAGGTCTGCTCCTCCGGCGGCTTGTCGTCCCCGCATCCTGCGAGTGACACGGCAACGACGGCCAACAGGGCCCACATCCAGCGCATGCCCCCGACGATTCCGGCCCGGTATTGGAGCTTGATGCAAAGTGCGCAGGCCTTCGGGCCTAACGGAAACCGAGCTTGGGGAGGTTGGCGTACAGGCCGCGCCGCCACAGGTCGGCCAATGTGAGCTCGGCGTTCTCTGGCCGCAGGGGGCACAGCACGCATTCGGGCTCCGAGGCGCAACAGGCCTCGGCACGCAGCGCCGGGGTCTCGCTCCGGCCGTCGGGCACGGTCATTCTTCGCCCAGCAACTGTTCGCGCAGCAGGTCCTGCAGATTACGGCTGGCGTTCTCCGGTCTGAACGGACAGTAACTGCATTGCTGCGGGGAATCGCAGCACACCTGTAGCCGCCGGACCTCGTCCCCGGTCTGCGGTGGGCGGCCCAGCCAACGGTTCAAGCAACGCCCCCGTAGCCGCGCCCGAGGGCAGCAACCCCGCCCCCTGGAGAGCGATTGGCGGCCAGCATCAGTATTCCTTGAGGATCAACCGGCTGGTCGTGGCCTCGGTACCCTCGATGTCGCGGATGCGGTCGATCAAGTCGTTGAGCTTCCCGGGGTCGTGGCAATCGGCGACGACGACGATGTCATGGTCGCCAGTGACCTCCCAAGCCGCTTCGACGCTCTCCCAGCCAGCGATCTCCTTCGTCACCGTGCTGGTATTGGTGTTGTTGGTGACGCGGACCTCGATGAGCGCCTTGACGTTGCGCCCGGCTGTGCGGATCGTGAACTTGCGGATGATGCCCTCGTCGGTGAGCCGCTTGACGCGGGCACGCACGGTGCCTTCGCTGGTCCCGACGGCTTTGGCGAGGGCGGTGAAGGACTCGCGACCATTGTCTCGCAAGAGCAGCATCAATTGGCGGTCGACTTCATCCATACACTACGGACTTCGTGGCCAGATTTAGGGATATCGTGGGGTCTGGGGTCGCTGGCCGTTCCATGCGACGGGCGCACGACAGGGGTCGCACCCTGCGACAGAACGCCTTTCTACGCAGCCCACGTCGAACCCGGCATGCGCGCATGGATGTGGATTCCCGTGACGATGATGGCCTTCGCAGGCTGCCTCAGTGACGACCCGACGACCCCCAACGGCCAACCCGCCGAGTGCGGCCCGACGGCGTTCGAGACCGATGACATCCGCTTCCTCAACACCACCGACGACCCCTTCGCCCTGGTCAACGTCACGGCCGACGCCTTCGACTTCCAGACCTACAACCTGCGCACCTGCAGCCTCGCGGCCATCGGTCACACACCCCTGCGGTTCAACCAAGACGGCACCGGCGCGCCCCACCGTTACATCGGTGAGATCGACATGCGAGGCGACCTGGGGGCCGTGGCGGTCCTCGGCAACGGCGAGACCCCGACCGTCTACATCCTTGACACCACGGACCGCGCCGCGCCCGTCGTGTTGAGCACCATCGCGCAGGTGGGCACGTACATCACCGACGTCAAGATCAGCGACACCGGCCGCTACCTGTTCACCGCCAGCCAAGGCAGCAGCGGTCAAGGCGAACTCGCGGAATTCCCGGAACTCACCGCCAACGCGGGCTTCTCCGCCTACGACATCTCCAACCCGGCCGCCCCCGTCTACCTGGCGACCTACGACAACAGCCCCGGCGGTTGCCACATGCTCAGCAGCGAGCGCATCGGCGACACAGAGGTCGTGGTCTGCATCAGTGACGTCGTGCGAGTCTGGGGCCTTGAAGAAGTGGCGCCCGGGCAACTGGTCCCCCTCGGCTACGTGCCGTACATCCCCGACGACGGCGTCGGTTGCGCGGTGCCCCTCCCGGTCCCCTGCGTCGGCGTCCAAGGCCCCCACGACGCCACGGTCCAGGTCGACCCCGTCACCGACCAGCGCTTGATGATCGTCAGCCACTGGGACTCGGGCCTGCGCGTCGTCGACCTCAGTGACGCCCCGCAAGCCACCGAGATCGGCAAGTGGACCGGTGAAGGTGCGACGCACTACAGCGGCCATGTCCACAGCGCCATGATGGTGTATGCCAACGGCACCCGGTACATCCTCGCCACGCCAGAATACACTGGCAGCGGCGGTGCCGACACCGTGCCCAGCATCTGGGTCCTCGACGCCACCGATCTGTCGGCGCCCAAGCTCGTCGCCGAATGGTTCCACCCGGGCGGACACCCGTCCCAGGGGCTGTTCCTGACGACGCACCAATGGCAGGTCGCCCCCAGCGGCCCCGAGGTGGCCATCGATGATGTGCGCATCTACCTCACCATGAACCACGCGGGTCTGTGGGTGCTGAGCCTTGCCGACATCCTCAATGGCGACAACCTCGGTGCCATCGAAGGCTTCCATCTGGGTCGCACGCCGCTCGACCCCGAGACGGCGGTCGGTAACGCCATCCTGAGCACCTGGGACGTCAACGTCGTCGACGGCTACATCTACGGCAGCGACCGCGCCACCGGCCTCTGGGTCTTCCACTATGAAGGCGACGCCCTCGGGGACACGACCCGCACCGGCTTCGCCTGATCCCGTCGCTATCACAGCCTACGCTCTCCTGATAATCCCGGTATCTGACGGCTGAGGGTGGGGAAAACCCCGACAATGCGCCGGCCGTTATAGTGCATCAGGGCGCATGTCCGAGTATGTCTCGCATCGCGGCCATCGTCGTCCTACTCTTGCTTCCCCTAGCCGGAGCAACGCATCCCGAACCATCACCCCCGCAAGGCAGCGTCTGGACTGTCTACACGACCGTCGATGCCGAGATCATCGACAACTACGCCACGGTCTCCATCATTGCCGACATCGGCAACCGCGGACCCGACCCGGAATTCCCGTTCCAAGTGCGCGTCCCCGCTGATGCCTACGTGATTGGATTCTCCATTGAACGAGACGGCACATTGTGGGAAGGTCGCATCGAAGACCGCGACAAGGCCCGACAAGAATACGACGAGCAGAAGGCCAACGAGAACACCGCAGGCCTCATCGAGAAGAAGCGCGGCACGCAGATCTACGCCTTCTTGGTCAACGTCGCCGAGTTCGAATCCGTGCGCGCCATCCTGACCTACGAAGTCTACCTGAGCGCCGACCAGGACGTCTACAGCCTCGGCCTCGAAGCGCCGGTCAGCGGCTTCGGCGAAGACCTCGGTGCACGTTTTGACGTACGCGTCTGCCACGAGGCCGGCGTCACCAGTCTCACCACCGACCCGCCAGCGTCCGCCAAACACGTCGACGGCTGCCGCAGCGCTTCGCACAGCGTCGGCCCCCGCCACAACGAACAAGCCACGCCATTCTCGCTGCACTACGCCATCCCGCCGACCGCCGAGGAAGGCAACCTGCAAGCTGTCGTGGTCGACGG
Organism: Thermoplasmatota archaeon; assembly: GCA_041618195.1. GTDB lineage: Archaea > Thermoplasmatota > E2 > JACPAO01 > JAHFTW01 > JBFGSX01. The sequence continues at coordinate 22,966 of JBFJNL010000001.1, forward strand.
CGTCGGATACTTCGCCCATCCGTTCAGGGCCCCTGCGAACGCAGCGCAACTGCCCCTCGATCTTGTGCTCGTTCTCGACACCAGCGGCTCCATGGGCGCCGAACACAAACTGGCCCAGATGCAGGACGCCGCCACGCAGGTGATCGGCATGCTCGACGAGGCCGACCGATTGGCCATTGTGGAATTCAACAGCGGCACATTCACCTCGATGGGTTCTCTGGAAGCCGCCGGCGGGGACCGCGTCGCGGCAGGTCGCCGGCTGGTCCAGGAGTTCTTCGCAGGCGGCTCGACCAACATCGAAGCCGGCCTGCGAGACGGCTTCGGGGCCTACGACGGCACCTCTGCCTGCGATTCGCTCACCTCGGCCGTCACGCCCTGCCTCGAGCCTCGCAGTCGCATCCTGGTCTTCCTCACCGACGGCCAAGCCACAGTCGGCATCACTGGCCGCGACGCGCTACGCACCATGGCCCTCGACGAGAACCCCGGCGACGTCCGATTGTTCGCGCTCGCCTTCGGCACCGGCGCCGACTACCGCCTCGTCTCGGGCCTCGCCAAAGACAACGGTGGCTCGGCGTTGCTGGTCCCCCAAGGCGACGGAGCCGAAGTCGACCTGCGTCGATTCATGGCCGCCCTCGCCACGCCGGTGCTGGAGAATGTCGTCATCGACTACGACGGCGAAGTCCAAGCCTTCCGCAACAGCGCGCCCGTCCTGTTCCAAGGCAGCGAACTGCTGGTCGTCGGCACCTTCGACGCCTCCATGAAACGCATCACCGGCACCGTCACCGGCGACGCCGCCAACGGTCCGCAGACCTACACGTTCGACCAAGCCGTCGGGCCGGGCAACAGCAAGCTGCCGCGCATCGTCGCCTACGCCCAGATCCAACACTACCAGGGCCTCATCGACGCCGAAGGGGAACAAGCAGCCTGGGTCGCCGCCATCAAGGAGATCGCCCTCGAGTGGGGCTTCGTGACCGAGTACACCAGCCTCGTCATCAGCACCGCGCTCGATGACCCTGTCCGCACCTTCGACCCCGAAAGCCGCCACGAGGGCGCGGCCGATGGCGCCTCCGGTGGCGCGACCAGCACCGGCACCTCGACGTCCTCCCACACTGGCTCGCAGGCCCCGTCGACGACCGGCGGACAGGCCAACGACAGCGACAGCACCCCGGGCGGTCAGCCCCCTGCCGAGAAAAGCGAGCCGGAGGATGGCGCCAACACCCCCGGACTCGGCCTGCCGCTGGCTCTCGCCGCCCTGGCCGCCGTGGCCGTGGCCCTGCGCCGGCGCCGCTAGCTCGGGTGACCTCGCCAGGGACGCCACCCGCCTCCTCCTTTCGCCCCACCCCTACGGGGTGTGGCCGCGAAGCCCCGGCGGAAGGGTTTAGGCAAAGACCCATCGTCGGCCGGCCTCAGTGACCCGCCTCGTCATCGTGGAATCGCCTGCCAAGGTCAAGAAAATCCAACAATTCTTGGGCGACGGCTACGAGGTGGACTCCTGCGTGGGCCACATCCGTGACCTGCCCAGCAACAAAGCCGAGATCCCCGAGGCCATCAAAGGCAAGCCCTGGGCGGACTTCGGCATCGACATCGAGAACGGCTTCAAACCGTACTACGTGACGATCCGCGGCAAGGGCAAGGTCATCACCCAACTCAAGAAGAAGCTCAAGGACTGCGACTCCCTGTACCTGGCGACTGACGAGGACCGCGAAGGGGAGAGCATCTCGTGGCACTTGGTCGAGGCCCTGAACCCCAAGGTCCCGGTCAAGCGCATGGTGTTCAACGAGATCACCAAGAAGGCCGTCCTCGCCGCGGTGGAGAATCCTCGCGACATGGACCTGAACCTCGTGCAGGCCCAAGAGACGCGCCGTATCCTTGACAGGTTGTACGGCTACGCGCTCAGCCCGTTGCTATGGAAGAAGGTCGGCGGCAACCTCAGCGCAGGCCGCGTCCAATCCCCCGCGGTCCGACTCGTCGTCATGCGCGAACGCGAACGCATGGCCTTCACCGCCGCCAGCTACTGGGACCTGTTGGCCCGTCTTGACAATGGCGGCCACTTCGAAGCCCGCCTGCAAGCGGTCGCCGACAAGCGCGTCGCCAGTGGCAAGGACTTCGGCGACGACGGACAGCTCATCGCCGGCCGCGACGTCACCGTGCTAGACCAAGGCGACGCGGAAGCCCTGCGCGACCGGCTGCAACGCGCCACGTGGAACGTCAGCGACGTCGACCAGAGTGAGAAGCAATCCCGGCCCAAGCCCCCGTTCATCACCAGCACCATGCAGCAGGAGGCGAACAACCGCCTCAACATGAGTGCCAAGGACGCCATGCGCACCGCCCAGCGATTGTACGAAGGTGGACTGATCACCTACATGCGTACGGATTCGGTCGCCCTCAGCCAAGAAGCGATCGAAGGTGCCCGCGTGGCCATCAAGGTCGAGTTCGGCGACGCATACGTCCCCAACGAGGCCCGCCACTACAAGGGCAAGAAGGACAGCAACGCGCAGGAGGCTCACGAGGCCATCCGGCCAGCGGGCAGCGAGTTCGTCCACCCCGACCGCAGCGGCCTCGCCGGCGCGGAGAAGCAACTCTACCGTCTCATCTGGCAACGCACCCTGGCGTGCCAGATGGAGAACGAACGCTACACCCAGACCACGGTCACCATCCAAGCCGACGACGCGCGCTTCGGCGCCAGCGGCAAGGTCGTCGACTTCCCAGGCTGGCGCGCGGTCTACCCGAGCCGCGGCGACGACGGTGCAGAACTGCCCCCCATCGCCGCCGGCGACCAGCCCCGCTGCGTCGAGGTCGTCGCTGACGGCCACGAGACCAAGGCCCCGGCCCGCTTCACAGAAGCCAGCCTTGTCCAGGCCCTCGAAGCCGAAGCCATCGGCCGGCCGTCCACCTACGCCAGCATCCTAGACACGGTCCAGAACCGCGGCTACGTCGTCAAGAAAGGCAAGGCGCTCATCCCCAGCTTCACCGCATTCGCCGTGACGGGCTTGCTCGAGCAGCACTTCCCCGAACTGGTCGACCTGAAGTTCACCGCCAAGATGGAACAGGCCCTCGATGACATCGCAGCCGGCAGCGCCGACTGGGTGCCGTTCCTGTCCGAGTTCTTCCTTGGGCCAGACGGCCTCCGGGCGCACATCGATCAACGCCTGGAGACCATCGACCCCGAGCAGGCCCGCGCCATCGACCTCGGTCCCACGTTCGCCGACGCCGACTTCACCGTACGCATCGGCCGCTTCGGCCCGTACGTCGAAGCCATGCGTGACGGCGAGAAGGTCAACGCAAGCCTGCCCGATGAGCTGACCCCCGACGAACTCACCGCCGAGCGCGTCGAAGAACTGCTGCTCGCTCGCCTCGAAGGCCCCAAGGCCATCGGCAAGTTCCCCGAGACCGGCGAACCCATCTACGTCCTTGATGGCCGCTTCGGTCCCTACTACCAACTCGGCGACGTCGAGGAAGGCAGCAAGAAGAAGCCCAAGCGTGCCAGCCTGCCCAAGGGCAAGTCCACCGCCGACGCCAACCTGCTCGACGCCATCTTCCTGCTGAGCCTGCCCCGCGAAGTCGGCAAGCATCCCGAAGGCGGCCTCGTGCTCGCCAACCTGGGACGCTTTGGGCCCTACATCGCCCACGACAAAGGCGATGGCAGCAAGCCGGAGTTCCGCAGCCTGAAGGACCCCGAACAGATGCAACACATCGGCATCGATGAGGCGCTGGAGATCCTGGCCAAACCCAAGGCCGGTCGCCGGGGGCCGGCTGTCATCAAGGAGATGGGCAACCATCCCGCCGACGGCAAGCCTATCCAACTCCTCGAAGGCCGCTACGGTCCCTACGTCAAGCACGAAGACACCAACGCCAGCCTCGCCAAAGGCGTCGACCCGGCCACCTTCACGCTCGAACAGGCCGTCGAACTCATCGCTGAAAAGATCGCCAAAGGCCCGGCGAAGAAGAAGCGCGCCCCGGCCAAGAAGACGGGTGGCAAAAAGGCCCCTGCAAAGAAGGCCGCCGCCAAGAAGGCGCCAGCCAAGAAGACCGCCAAGAAGTGACCGGCTCGCACGGACCGACCAATCTGACTAAAGCCACGGGCCCTGTGTAGCGCCTTGTGGCCCTGTCGAAGCGCCGGTTGAGCCCTTGGTTCCTCTTCGGACTCCTGCTGGTGCTGGGGGCCGTCTCCCTGCGCATCGTCGGCGTCTTCCTTGACTACGTGCTCGTCGCGTTGTTCTTGGCGTACCTGACCTATCCGGCGTTCCCATGGCTGCGCCAACGTCTACGCAACCGGCAATTGGCCGCGTTCGTGCTCTTGGTGCTGATCCTTGGCGCCGTGCTGGTGCCGCTTGGCTTCATCGTCGCAGAATTGGCCAAAGAACTACAGACCGTCAGCCAAGCGGTCAACCAGGGCGGCCTGGACAACGTCACGGCGGATCTGCGCGACGACGTCAGCCGGTTGTTCGGCCGCGAAGGCGCCGACCCGACCAACGACTTCGTCTTCGAGCGGCTCGAGGCCAACGTGGAAGGGCTGGTCAGCGCACTCGCCAGCAACCTGTTCAGCGCCTTGGCGGAAGCGGCGATCGGGATCTTTATCCTAATCTACGTCATGTATTACGTCTACCTGGACGGGCCACGACTCGTCCTGTTCGTGCAAGAGATCCTGCCGATGCAGGAGGCTCACCGGGACCTGATGTTCCATGAGGTCGCTCTCGTCATCAAGGCGGTCATGTACGGCCAAGTGCTCACGGCCGCCATCCAGGCCCTCATCGGCGGCATCGGTTTCTGGATCTTTGGGGTCCCCAACGTCATTTTCTGGAGCGTCCTGATGTTCATCCTGGCCTTGCTGCCCATCGTCGGCCCGCCGCTCGTGTGGGTGCCGGCCGTCCTGTTCTTGTGGGTCGTCCAAGGCGATATCTTCAACGCCATCGGGCTCGCCATCTACAGCGCCATCCTCGTCAGCACCGTGGACAACATCATCCGCCCCAAACTCATCGGCTCCAAGGCCCACGTCCACCCCGTCGTGGTGCTGCTCGGTGTGCTGGGCGGCATCGCGGTGTTCGGGTTCAGTGGCCTGATCCTTGGCCCCCTGGTGCTGTCGATCTTTGTGACGGTGCTCAACGTGTACCGCAAGGAATTCGGCATGAAAGGCGACGACGCGCCGACGACGTACCAGCTCTGAGCTTCGCGGGCCGCCCGATGGTCGAGGTCAGCTTGTCCAGTGCGCTCGCAGGTCAAACGAGTTTGGCCGGCTCAGCGCTGCAAAACCTCGCTCGTCGCTGACGCTCCGCGGTCAGCTTGCCAAATGCGCTCGCAGGTCGAATGGGTCTGGCCTGTTCGGCGTTGGAGTGACCGTCGGTCACTCCGTTGCCGCCTCTACTCTAATGCAGGATACGGGATTTGAACCCGTGTTGACGGCTTGGAAGGCCGAAGTCATACCACTAGACCAATCCTGCGAGATGTGACCAGCGATAGCGAGAAGCAACTCGCAGGACGAGCATGCGCGTAAGCGCGTGCGAGTCCCTTTCCACCGGTGGTCAATCGTCGCCGACCCGACCCCGTTTCTTAACCCATGCCCTTCTCGTACGCCGCCACTTTGAACGCATGGCCCATGCCCGTCGGCAGCAGCATCTGGCGCAGGCGCAGGTACAGACTGGTGCCTTCCTGGGTCGTGCGGTCGGCGGCGTTGATGGCCTCGAGCACGCCATGGCGCAACAGGAACGCCTCTTGCGTCTCGAAGAAGGATTCGGCCAGGCCGTTGGCGGCCGCCCATTGCCTGCATTGGGTGAAGTCGATGCTGGCCGTGATGTCCTTGTCACCCGCGTCTTCGAGGGGGCTGCCGCCGTCTTGGTGGGCGCGGAACGTCCGTAGCGTACCCCACACGGCGTCGCGACCCCACAGACGGTGGCCTTCATCGCCGTAGTCGACGACCAAGACCCGGCCGGCCGTGAGGCGGGTGCCGATGTCTTTGAACCAGGCCTTTGCCGCGGCGTTGGCGACCACACGGTGGCCCTCGGGGACCTCGACCGCTGGCGCCGCGTCGTTACCGGCCTTGGTCGGCATGCCGGTCATCAGTTCTCCGTCTGCGCCGACGATCATCTCGGCCCAGTGCCCCATGCGACGCTCAATGAGGTGCACTGGCAGCGCGTCCAGGAACTCGTGGGCGATGACCATGCCCATGAAGCGATCCGGTGCCGGCGTGGCCGCGTCGCCGTCCGCCTGGGCGGCCCGATGGTCGGGACTGATCTCTTCGTGGTGCCATGTCGGCGTCCAACCGTGGCTGGCGGCGAGGTATGCGCTGGCATCGCGGGCCAGGTCGCCGAGGCCGCCACCATACTCGAGGACCGTGAACTCCGCCGGCGAGCCCAGTGCGACGAACGTGGCATGGATCTCCTGAGCGACGCAGTGGGCGAAGAACGGGTGCAGCGTCGGGCTGGTCGCAAAGTCGGCATCATCGCCGGCCCCCGTGCGCGGCGTGTCGCGGCGGCGGGTGTAATAGCCCTCGGCCTCGTCGTACAGGCAGCCCTCCATCCAATCATGGAACGAGATCGGTGCGCGCTGGAGGAGGCGTTCTTGCAGGGTCAACAGCCCATCGAGGCACGCTTTGGACAAGATGGCATCGAAGCCGCGCCATGGGAATACTCATAAGGGGGCCGGGATTGGGCCGTTTTGACCTGGGGTTTATATATGGTCTCCGTGGCGTTAGAATATCTTCCCCTGGCCATCCTTGGGGTGGTCGCTTTCCTATTGGTCTTCGTTACTCTCCTGGGTAACAAGTTCATGGGCCCAAAGCGTGCAAGCGTCACAAAACTGACGCCCTACGAGTGCGGCGAGAAACAATCTCCCGGCGCTCGCGGCCCTATCGATGTCCAGTATTACATGTACATCCTGACCTTCCTCATCTTCGATGTTGAAGTGATGTTCCTGATCCCGTTCGCGCTCCGCTTCAAGGAGCTCTCGGCCGGGCCGATCATCGCTGTCACCGTCTTCGTTGGGTTGATCCTGGTCGGCTACGCCTACGAGCTGCGTAAGAAGCTGCTCACCTGGAGGACCATCGCTTGAGCGAAGAACCCGCGGCGCAACCCGCCGCCCCCGCAGACATCGAGGCTTACGATCCCGCCACGGACGCGCCTACGACCATGAAGATCCCCATCGTCGTGGAAGAGCAGAAGGACGGCCTCGTGCTGACCGTGCTCTCCAAGGCCATCAACTGGGGCCGCAGCAACTCGCTCTGGCCTTTCGGTTTCGGACTCGCTTGCTGCGCCATCGAGATGATCTCGACCGTCGCCAGCCCCAACCATGACATGAGCCGCTTCGGCAGTGAAGTCATGCGCGCCAGTCCCCGCCAGTGCGACTTGATGATCGTGCCCGGCACCGTCACGAAGAAGATGGCGCCCCGCATCAAGAACCTGTACGAGCAGATGGCCGAGCCCAAGTACGTCATCGCCATGGGTGCCTGCGCCATCAACGGCGGCCCGTACCAGGAATCCTACTACGTCGTCAAGGGCGTGGACAAGATCATCCCGGTCGACGTCTACGTGCCTGGCTGCCCGCCGCGCCCCGAGGCCCTCCTCGACGGCCTGCAGAAGCTGCAGCAGAAGATCCGCGACCAGAACCACACCCTGGAGCTTGGTTTCTGATGGCTGAAGAAGTCACCATCCAACCCGCCGGCGACCACGCCAAACTCGCCGCCAAGCTCGGCGAAGGCGCCGTCGGCATCGGTGTCCTGGCAGACGGCCAGCAGATCACCGACGTCGCGCCCGACGCCATCTTCCAGGCCGCCACCGTGGCCAAGAAGCTCGGCTACCCGCTGCTGTCCTGCCTGTCGGCCTACGACGGCAAGACCGAGCTCGGCGTGTTCTACAGCTTCATCAAGCTCGCCCAGACGCCGGCCGAGTTCGGCGAACTGTGCATGCGTGTCCGCCTGCCCCGCCCCGACGGCGCCGGCAAGGAATGGATTCCCGAGGTCCAGAGCCTCTGCGACCTCATGCCTGCCGCCAACTGGCAAGAACGCGAGATGTACGACCTGTTCGGCATCCGCTTCGACGGCCACCCGGACATGCGTCGCATCTTCCTGCCCGAAGACTGGATCGGCTTCCCGGGTCGCAAAGACTACTCCGAAGCCGAACAGTTCGTGGCGATGCGCGACGGTGAAGACATCACTCTCCAAACTCAGGAGGAAGGCTCATGGTAGACCGCGCCGACATCCTTGCCAGCCTGCCGCCCGCTTACGACGGCAGCGCCTCGATCAGCCCGATCGCCGGCAGCAAGCACCTGATGAAGCTCAACATGGGCCCCCAGCACCCGTCCACCCACGGTGTGTTGCGCCTCAAGCTGACCCTCGATGGCGAGATCGTCCACGACGTCGAACCCGTCATCGGCTACCTGCACCGCGGCTCAGAGAAGCTCGCGGAGAACATGAACTGGGTCAAGTTCATCCCCCTCACCGACCGCATGGACTACCTTGCGGCCATGCTCAACAACCACGGCTACGTCCTGGCTGTCGAGAAACTCCTCGGTGGCCCCGAAGAGCAGCTTGTCTCCGAGCGCGCCGAATACCTGCGTGTCTTCTCCAGTGAGATGAGCCGCCTGGCCAGCCACTTGTTGTGGATGGGGACGTTCATCATGGATCTGGGCGCCATCACGCCCATCTTCTACGCCCTGCGCGAGCGCGAGACCATCCTCAACTTCCTTGAGGAACTGTGCGGCGCCCGCCTGACCTTCAACTACATGCGATTTGGCGGCGTCAAATACGACCTGCCCGAGGACCCCACATACCTGGACCGTGTCGAGGAGTTCATCTCCAGCATGCCAGCCCAGGTCATGGAGTACCAGCGCCTGCTGAAGAAGAACGACATCCTGGTCGCCCGCCTGAACGGCACCGGCCCGCTGAGCCGCGAGGACGCCCTCGCTTACGGCGTCACCGGCCCCATGCTGCGCGCCACCGGCGTCGCGCACGACCTGCGCAAGGTCGCGCCGTACAGCGTCTACGACCGCCTCAACTTCGAGGTGCCCACCAACACCCAGAGCGACTGCTACGGTCGCCTGCAACTGCGGTGGCAAGAAATGATCCAGACGTGCCGCATCCTCGAGCAGGTCATCGACAAGCTGCGCGATGGCAACCTCGACGGTCTGCACATCAACCCCGCCTACGCGGGCGGCAAGATGCTCCGCATCAAGGCCAAGGGCGAAGCCTACGCCCGCATCGAACACAGCAAGGGTGAGTACGGCGTCCACGTCATCGGCGACGGCAAACTCCAACCCAGCCGTGTCCACGTGCGCGCCCCGAGCTTCGCCAACCTGCAAGTCCTGCCGCTCATGGCGCGCGGACAGAAGATCGCGGACCTCGTCGCCACGTTGGGGTCCATTGACATCGTCCTAGGGGACGTGGACCGTTAGGGAGGCCTGACTATGGGAGCACTCATCGACCTCATCGACAGCACGATTCCGGGAACGCCGCACTGGCTCGACCTGACCATCGCTTCCATCATCGGCAGCGTCCTGGTCTTCACGGTCGTCCTGGCCACTGGTGGCATCTTCACGTTCACGTTCCGCCGCATCTTCGCCCGCATGGGCACCCGCCGTGGACCGAACCGTGTCGGCCCCAGCGGCATCTTCCAGTTCTTGGCAGACGGTATCAAACTGATCTCCAAGGAAGACATCCGTCCCGCCAAAGTGGACAAGATCGCGTGGGGGGCGGCCGTCTACGTCGCCGTCATCTTCACCGTCATCGCCTGGAGCCCCATGCCTTGGGGCAAGGGCTTGTTCTTCACGAACATCAGCACCGGCATCCTGTTCATCCTCGCCGCCAGCGCCATCGCGCCCCTGGCTGAGATGATGGCCGGCTGGGGCAGCAACAACAAGTACAGCCTGTACGGCGGCATCCGCGCCGCTGCCATGGACGTCTCGTACGAGATCCCCATGCTGTTCGCCATCGGTAGCATCATCCTGATGACCGGCACGCTCAGCACGCAGGGCATCGTCGAAGCCCAGCACGCTGTCTGGTTCATCGTGCCGCAGATCGTCGGCTTCGTGATCTTCTTCATCACTGCATTGGCGAAGGCCGGTCTGGCACCCACTGACCTGGCCGAATCCGAATCGGAACTCGTCGCCGGCTTCACCACCGAATACTCCGGCATGCGTTTCGGCATGTTCTTCGTGGTGCTGTTCAGCAACGTGTTCTTCATCAGCGCACTCATGACGATGCTCTACCTCGGTGGATGGCAAGCGCCCTTCATCGACTACATCCCGGCCCTCGCCGTGATCCCGGGCGTTTTCTGGTTCGCCGCCAAGTCCCTTCTTCTTAGCTTCGTGGTCTTCTGGGTGTGGACCTCGATCCCTCGTGTGCGTGTCGACACTTACCTCGGCGCGGCCTGGAAAGTCATGCTTCCCGTGTCCCTTTTGAATTTCGTCGGAACTGCGATCGCTGTCAAGATGGGGGTCCTCGGATGATTCTCAGCGAAGCGCTCGGAGCCGTCTCCAGCATGAAACCCGTCAAGGAGATCGTCCAATGACAACGCCTCTCGTCCCCATCCTGCAAGGCATGGGCGTCACGCTACAGAACTTCTTCAAGAAGCCGGTGACGGTGCAATACCCCGAAGAGAAGCGCCCGGTCTCCGACCGCTTCCGCGGCCGCATCTACCTCAAACTGGAGACCTGCATCGGCTGCACCTTGTGCGCCCAGGCATGCCCCAACGGCTCGTGCTACATGGTCGATTACGACCCTGGCTTCGAGACGCCGCAGAACAAGCGCCACAAGTTCCCGGCCGTCGAGATCAGCAAGTGCATGTACTGCTCGCTGTGCGAAGAGGCCTGCCCGACGGACAGCATCCGCATGGGCAAGGAATACGAGACCGGCGCGTACGTGCGCGACTTCGACTACAAGCCTGACCGCTTGAGCCAGAATGAAGCCGCTCTTGGACGGGGGCCGTACAAGTGATCGGAGAACAGATCTTCTTCGTCATCGTGTCCGCGACGGTGCTTGGCGGCGGCCTATGGGCCGCCTTCGCCAAGCGCACCTTCCACGCGGCGCTCGGGCTCGGCATCACCCTCATCGGCGTCGCCGGCATCTACATTCTCCTGAACGCCCCGCTGATCGGCATCCTCCAGGTGCTCGTCTACGTGGGCGGCATCCTGACCATCCTCGTCTTCGCCGTCATGTTCGTCGCCGGCGACGAAGAGGAAGAGAAGTTACCCAGCCGCGAGCGCGTCTGGGCACGCCGGGTCGGCATCGCTGTCCCCATCGTCCTCTTCTCGGCGCTCGCCGCCGCCGTCCTCGCTGCCGAACCCTGGGGGCTTGACCCCGTGGGCGGTGCCGAAGATATCGACGCCATCGCCACCGACCTGTTCCGCGAACACGTGGTCGCCTTCGAAGTGCTCGGTATCCTGCTGACCGCCGCCATGATCGGTTCCCTGGTCATCGCCCGGCCACTGGTCGCCGGCATGGACCGGGACGTCTACCCGACGGCCGACAAGGCGGGCCTCGCCAAGAGCCAGGCCAGCAGCGAGCTCGGGGCGTTGTTCCCGCTCCAATCGATGGATCGCAGCCTCGCTGAACACGAAGACACGTTTGGAGGTGAGGAAGAATGATCCCGACCACCTGGGCCGTCATGCTCAGCGCCGCTCTGCTGGTCGTCGGTGTCCTGGGCATCATGCTCAACCGCAGCGCCCTGCGCATCCTCATCAGCATCGAGCTGGTGCTGAACGCCTCGAACATCAACTTCGTCGCCTTCGCACAACACTGGGGTCAGAGCGATGGCCTCACCTACACTCTCTTCAGCATCGCATTGGCCGCAGCGGAAGCCGCGGTCGGCCTCGCGATCCTGATCCACCTGTACCGACACATGCAGACCGTGGACGCAGACGCCGCCACGGCCCTGAGGTGGTAACATGGCTGAACTCCACGCATCGGAACTCCTGGCTGCAAGCAGCATCGAACTCACGGCCGCCATGGTCGTGCTCCTCGCCCCCATCCTCGCCAGCCTGGCGGTCTTCCTGTACGGCAAGACCCACTGGCGCGGCGGCGCGGCCACAGTCGTCACGGCGGTCGGCTTCAGCGTCGTCGCGATGCTGTACCTGTTCTACCAACACGTCATCATGGGTGCAGACCCGACGGGCTGGTCGATCACTTGGTTCAGCGTCGGCGAATACCACTTCGAGTTCGGTTTCCTACTCGACAACCTGAGTATCTGGCTGGCCACGCTGGTCAGCATCCTGTCGTTCCTCATCGTCGTCTTCTCGACGCACTACATGCACGAGGAGCCCAACGGCAAACTGCGCCGCTACTACGCGGTCAAGGCGCTGTTCATCGGTGGCATGCTGGGCACCGTCCTCATGGACAACTACCTCCTGATGTTCGTCTTCTGGGAGATTATGGGTCTGTGCAGCTACCTGCTCATCGGCTACTGGTTCCACAAGGACTCCGCCGCCATCGCGGCCAAGAAGGCGTTCTTGACGACGCGCCTTGGAGACATCCTGCTCATGGTCGGCATCATCATCCTGTTGGTGACCTTCAAGACCGTGAGCTACCGCGAACTGTTCCACCACCCCGAACTCGAACAGCACAAGGCCATCGTGTATGCTGCCTCGCTGTTGATCTTCGGCGGTGCCGTCGGTAAGTCTGCCCAGTTCCCCCTCGACCTGTGGTTGCCCGACGCCATGGAAGGCCCCACCACGGTCTCCGCATTGATCCACGCCGCGACGATGGTCAAGGCCGGTGTCTTCCTGGTCGCCCGCAGCTTCCCGCTGTTCTTGCTCAACCCTGATACCTTCATCCTTGTCGGTATCATCGGTGGCATCACGGCGCTCTACGCCGCCAGCATGGCACTCGTGGCGATGGACATCAAGAAGGTCCTCGCCTTCTCGACGCTGAGTCAACTCGGCTACATGTTCCTCGCACTCGGTGCCGGCGGCGTCTACTACGCCAGCACTTTGGCGGAGGGCCATCCTGACGGCATCGGCTTCACCGCCGCCATGCTGCACCTGCAGAACCACGCATTCTTCAAGGCGCTCTTGTTCCTTGGAAGCGCCAGCGTCATCCTCGGGATGCACCACCATCAGGACATGCGCGACATGGGTGGCCTTCGCAAGAAGATGCCCAAGACGTACTGGACCATGATGGTCGGTACGCTCGCCATCGCGGGCATCATCCCCTTCAGTGGCTTCTGGAGCAAGGATGAGGTGCTCGCCACCGCGTTCAAGGCCGGTAGCATCGAACCCGTGTTCACCATCCTGTGGCTCATGGGCATGCTGACCGCGCTCATGACGGCATTCTACATGTTCCGCATGATGTTCCTGACCTTCCACTCGGAACCCCGCACGGAACACGCTGATCACGCCCACGAAAGCCCCGGCGTCATGACCGGCCCGCTCGTCGTGCTGGCGGTGTTCGCCGCCCTGGCCGGTCTGTGGCTCGTCGTGCCCCTCGCCGGTGGCTTCGAGAACGTCATCACGTACCCGTACAGCCACGACCTGGGCGCGCACCACGCGCTGGCCCCCAGTGAGATCCTCATGGGCATCTTGCTGAACCCGCTGACCTACGCGTCTCTGGGCCTGGCAGTCCTCGGTATCATCCTGGCACGCAAGTACACCAAGGGTGTCCCGGCCAATGAGGTCGAGACCCCCACCAGTGGCGTGCGCGGCTTGCTGTACAACCGCTACTACGTGACACAGGCGATCTACGAACCCATCGGGAACGTCTTCGCCCTCGGCATCGCCAAGCTCAGCAACCTCTTCGACCGCAAAGGTATCGACGGCGTCGTCAACGCGACGGCCCGAGGCGCCCAGGCTGAAGGCGCGTTCCTGCGCAAATGGCAAGATGGTCGCATCACGACCTACCTCAGTAGCATCGCCATCGGGGCCACGGTCCTGTTGGCGCTCGCGATCGCTCTCCTTCCCCTCATCCGGTGGTGAATCAGTTGAACGTCCTCGATATCCTGGAAGCCAACACGCTGGGTCTGATCCCGGTCACCCTGCTGCTCACCCTGGTCGGCGCCCTCGCCACCTACACGAGTTCCGACAAGAACGCCCGACGCGTCGCATTGATCTTCACGGTCCCCGCCTTCGTCGTGATGACGCTCATCTTCCTGCAAGTGGGCATCGGTAGCGGCGGCGAATACCGGTTCACGACCAACTGGCCGTGGGTCGAGAGCCTCGGTATCACGCTGAGCTTCGGCGTGGACGGCCTCAGCGCGTCCCTCGCCTGGCTCACCAGCCTGCTGACGCCCCTCGTCATCATCTACAGCTGGAACGAAGCGAAGAAGCCCCGGCTTTTCTTCACCATGCTCGTCCTCTTGAACGTCAGCGTCATCGGTGTCTTCACCGCGCTTGATCTGTTCCTGTTCTACATCTTCTGGGAATTCGTCCTGATTCCGATGTACTTCCTCATCGCGATCTGGGGCGGGCCGAACCGCAAGTATGCGAGCTACAAGTTCTTCGTCTACACCGGCGGCGCATCCCTGGTGATGCTGCTCGGCTTCATGGCGGTCTACTTCGGTGCCGGCCTTGGGACCTGGCACATCCCGACCCTGACCGAACGCGCCGCCGCGGCGGGCTTCGCGCACGGCTTTGGGCTGCTCGCCTTCAGCCTCCTGGCCCTTGGCTTCCTTGTCAAGATGCCCAGCGTGCCTTTCCACACCTGGCTGCCCGACGCTCACGTGCAAGCCCCCACTGCGGGCTCCGTGATGCTGGCCGGCGTCCTGTTGAAGATGGGTAGCTACGGCTTGATGCGCATCGCTTTCCCGCTCCTGCCTGACGCTGCCATGTACTTCCAGTGGCCGTTGTTCATCCTCGGTACGATCAGTGTCCTGTACGGCGCTTTCCTGTGTCTTGCCCAGGACGACCTGAAGAGCCTCATCGCCTACTCGTCCGTGAGCCACATGGGTATGGTCACCATCGCGCTGGCCACCTTCAATGACCTCGGCTGGGCCGGTGCCGCCTACATGAACGTCGCCCACGGTGTCATCAGTGCGGGCATGTTCATGGCCGCCGGCAGCCTGCAACACAGCACCGGCACCCGCCTCATCAGCAAGCTCGGTGGCGTCGCCACCAAGGTGCCGATGCTGGCCGGCCTCACCGCTGCCCTGTTCCTGGCCAGCCTGGGCTTGCCCGGCATGATGGGCTTCATCGCAGAGTTCGCCATCTTCGCCGCGGTCTGGCAGGCCTTCGGATGGTGGATCATGATCCCCATCTGGAGCGTCCTCATCACAGCAGGCTACTTCCTGTGGGCCTTGCAGCGCGCGTTCTACGGCGCCGACCGCGCCACCGTCGACCCGAGCCACATCCACGATGTGGTGCCCGTCGAACGCTGGACCATGGTCGTCCTCGTCGTCCTCGCCATCATCTTCGGTATCCTTCCGGCGCTCTTGCTCGGACAGATGAACGATTGGACGCACACCGTGATGCACGTCATGGGGGTCGCTTAGATGGGAATCGCAGAAATCCTCAGCGGACTGTTCAACCAGCCGCTCTACTGGCAGATCTGGACCGCAGAACTCATCCTCTTGGTCTTCGCCCTGTTGATCCCGCTCGCCGGCGCCAAGCTGCCGGACCGCCTCGGCATGCGCCAGTTCGCCATGATCGGCCTCGGCGGTGCTTTCCTTGTCACCCTTGGTACGTTGTTCCAATGGCGCCTGGACATCCCCGGCACCACCATCGACTTCACCTTCGCCTATATCGAGGCGTGCACGACCGCTATCGCCAACAACCTGTACAGCCCCTGTGAGGTCTACGCCATCACGCCGGCCACGCAGCTGTTCAAGCTAGTGTTCCTCGGCACGGCGTTCCTCGCCGTTCTCGGCAGCGGCCGCGAGATGAGCGGCAAGGCCGAAGAAGACTATGGCGAACTCTACAGCCTCATCATCTTCGCCACGCTCGGCATGATGGTCGTCGCCTCGGCGCGCGACCTTATCGTCCTGCTACTCGGCATCGAGATCGCATCCATGAGCAGCTACCTGCTCGCCGGCATGCGCCGCGACGCCATCGGCGCCGAGGCCTCGATGAAGTACTTCCTGTTCGGCGCCGTCAGCAGCGGCCTGACGCTTTACGCGATCAGCCTGCTCTACGGTGTCGCAGGTAGCACCAACATCTACGTCATCGGTGACGCACTCACCACCGGCGGAGCGTTCGACGCCATCAGCATGGTCGCCATCGTCTTCCTGCTCGGCGGCCTCGGCTTCAAGATCAGCAGCGCACCGTTCCACCAGTGGGCTCCGGACGTCTACCACGGCGCCCCGGCTCCGGTGGCGGGCATGCTCGCCGCCGGCAGCAAGGCCATGGGCTTCGCAGCCGTCATCAGTGTCTTCCTCGTCGCCCTCCTGGGTGTCGCTGAGAACTGGCAACTCGCCATGGCCGCCATCGCCGTGGCCAGCATGTTCGTCGGCAACCTGGTGGCCCTCAAGCAGAACAGCCTGCGCCGCATGCTCGCCTACAGCAGCATCGCCCAGGCCGGCTACCTGCTCATCGCCATCGTCGTGGTCGGCGCCGCTGCAGGTACCAACTCGTTCGCCACCCACGCCACCTGGGCGCTCGGCGGCGGTATCCTGCACCTGATGGTCAACGCGGCCATGAAGCTCGGCGCGTTCCTCGTCGTCGGGGCCCTGCTCCTGGCAGGCGTCCCCGATCGCGTGGAGAGCTACAAGGGCCTCAGCAAGCGCAACGCCTTCCTGGCCTTCGCCTTCACGCTGTTCCTGCTCAGCATGGCCGGCATCCCGCCGCTGGGCGGTTTCACGAGCAAGTTCGTCCTGTTCGGCAGCGCCGTCGACGTCGCCGTGAACCACCAACTCGGTTGGCTCCTGTGGCTCGCCATCTTCGCCGTGCTCAACAGCGCCATCAGCCTGTACTACTACGTGCGCATCATCCGCGCCATGTACGTGGACGAAGGCGACGAAGTGGCCGGTCACAAGATCAACATCGAGCGCGGTGCCATGATCGCCATCGGCGTCTGCATGGCGCTCGTGGTGCTCGTCGGCATCTGGCCCGCCTGGTTCGTCGACGTCAGCTTCGAGGCCGCTACCAGCCTCGTCGCAGCCGTCGTACCGTAGGACGATCACCGCCGGCACCGGCAGCAACCATGAGCCTAGCTGCGGCCGCTGATCGGCCTGGGGCGCTGCCTGCGCTCAACCAAACCGGATTTGGCAGGTCGGGCAGTGGTACGCACCCTGGACTTTGTCCACTTCATCAGCGTGGCACACGGGACAGATCATAGCCCAGACGTGTGTCGTGGACAATATTAGGCCCACTGGGACAGTCTTGGTGCCGCCCGGCCGTACGAGGCCTGGGGACGGCGGCCTGCCGTTGGGGCTTGAGCGCATCGGCCTATGCCCCAATGCTTAAGCCGAGTTCCCACTGAAACAGAGTTCATGAGCGCGACCCTCCAGACCGTCGAAGAGCGCATCCTTGCTGCCATCGACGAGATTCGCCCTGCCCTTCACTTCGACGGCGGCGATCTGGAATTCCTAGGATTCAGCCCGGACACCGGCGTCGTCCAGGTGCAGATGGTCGGTTCCTGCCACGGCTGCAGCATGAGCGAGGTCACCCTGATCTCGGGCGTCGAACGCATCGTCAAGGAGCGCGTCCCCGAAGTCCGTGCGCTGGTCAACATCCCGCCGGACTACGCGCCGACCAACCCCAAGTACTGATCCGGGGGCCGCCCCCGGAAGCGCGCGCGACGGGTCGTCGTGTGACGGGTCGGGGATGCTGCAAGCAAACCTCCAAACAGCGTGGGCTCCATGTCTCAGCATGGAATGGGACGCGACGCGCGAGGCACCCGGCACGCAGAGCTCGGGCGGGCTCCCCCGATATCGCGACCTGGTCGTCACCCTCTTGCTGGCGATCTTCACGTTCGGCGTGTACACCCTGTACTGGTTGTACGTCACCTACAGGGACACCCACCAACACCTTGGCCGCGCGCACCAAGCGAAGACCGCCCTGGTGCTGGCTATCATCGGCTACGTCCTGATGTGGTTCGTCATGGCGCTGTACCTGGTCTTTACCCTCGGGTTCGCAGCCACCCAACGGGAGCCCTCCGTGGCCTTGTTCAGCGGCATGATCGGCATGTTCGCGGTCCTGCTCATCGCTTCACTCGCTGTCACCGCCGTGCAGGTATGGATGATGTGGGGTGCTGCGCGGGGTGCCGAACTGGTGCTGCAGCGCTACGGCCGCACCCCCACCATGCCGCCCCTCGTCCATGCGCTCGTGCCCATCGTGCTGAACCTCTGGGTCTACGTCGCCATCGGGCTGGTCCAGAGCGACCTCAACAAGCTGCACCCACAGTCCTGATGTAGGGCCCCGGGGTCGCAATGGTATGCACGCGGCGAAGGCCCACGCTCGCACCAGCCTCGTCAGCCTCGCTGTCGGACTCGTGCTCCTCGTCGCAGGCCTCCTCGGCGTCCAATCCGACTGGGCCTGGTTCGCCGCCCATGGCATCGTCCTGATGCTCGGCAGCGTCATGGCAGGCCTGGCCGGGCTGCATGCCTACACGCTCCCGGCGTTGGCCCGTACCACCTTCCCCGAGCGGCCTGTGGCCATCTCGGCCGCGCTATGGCTGGCTGGCGTCATGGCCATCGGCTTCGCGGTGCTGCTGCCGTGGAGTTGGACCGCCTACGTTGGCTGGCTCGGCACGGCCGTGTTCGCGGCCGGCGCCACCATTTGGTCCGTCCAGGTCATGAAACACGCCCCCAAGAAAGGGCTCGTGGACATGGAGACGGACAAACTCACCAAGGGCGACGATGCCTGCCTCAAGCACGTGCACTTCTCCCACCGTTTCCTTCCCATCGGCGCCCTGCTGATCTTGCCGGCCCTCATCGTGGGCGGCGTGTGGGGTGGTCGCATCTACGACGCCGCCATCCACATCATCGTCGTCGGTTACGGCCTGCTCTCCATCTACGGCCTCAGCCACTTCTGGGTCCCTCGCCTCAGCGGCATCCCCGCCATCGCGGCCGGTGCCATCAAGGGCGAACTGCACACTACGCTCTTGGGCATCGTCGGTGTCACCACCGGCTTCATCATCGGCGTCGACACGGCTGTGGGACAAGGCTTCCTGGTGGGCCTTGGGCCCATGGTCTTCCTTGGCTTCTTCGTGTGGATGGGCGTGCTCGGCGCCAACATCATGAAGAACAAGTCGCCCACCAACTCGGTGCGCCCAGAATTCGTCTACATCCCCTGGACCTTCAGCGCGGTTTTCTGGCTCGTCGCCGCTGTCCTGATGGGCATCTTCCTCAACGTCCTCCCCGAGATCATGACGGACCTGTACCCGGCCCTGCGCTTCGCCCACCTCCACGTCGGCCTCCTAGGCGGCGCCGTCCAGTTGTTGCTCGGCTTGATGACGCGCCTCATCCCGATGCACGGCGGCCGCGCCCCACCCCGCTTCGGATCGGCCATGAAGGGCAGCTTCTACATGCTGAACCTGGGCCTGGCGTTCGCCGTCTTCGGCCGCTTCGGCGGCATCGACGACCTGTGGCTGCTCATCGGCCTCGCCGTCATCACCATCTCTCTAGGCATGTACGCCGTCGCCATGGCACCATTTTTCAGCCGCCGCAAGGTTGTCGCTGCATGAGCCTGACCTGGACCACCATCGACACCCGGCTCGGGCGCTTCACGGTCGTGGCCCACGACGGCCACGTGGTCAAGGTCCAACTGCCCGGCAGCCCTGATGACTGGCAGCCGCAGGTGGCGCGCTGGTTCCCCGACGAGGCCCCCGTCCAAGCCGACGACCCCATCCTCGAAGTGGCCCGCAGGCAGATCGAAGAGTACGCGGACGGTCGTCGCCGGCACTTCGACCTGCCCATGAAACCCATGGGCACGCCGTTCCAACAAGATGTCTGGGCGGCGCTCAGCACAATCCCCTACGGCGAGACCCGCAGCTACGCAGACCTGGCCGCCATGGTCGGCAAACCCGGCGCGGCGCGCGCCGTCGGCCAAGCCAACGCCCGCAACCCCATCCCGCTGGTGCAACCTTGCCACCGGGTCCTGCAAGCGGACGGCAGCCTGGGCGGCTGGATGGGTGCCACGGCTGACGACACCAGCCTCAAGCGCACCCTGCTGAACCTTGAAGCGGGTCCCGCCGACGGACTCAAGCCGCTGGGGCCAGATTCGGCCCACGGCCTGCGGCTCTGAGGCGCGCCTGACGCAGACGGAGGCGTGGTGCCCGCGCCGACCTGCACACGGGCTTGCAGTGTCAGCCGGAGGTCTGGATCTCTCGCATGACCTCGACGAACAGGATCGCGAGGATGCCGGCCGTCAAGACGAAGAAGCCCGAGCCCAGGATCGACGTGATGAGTGCGCTGACCTGGCCGGGGATCGTCGCCGGCACGATGTCGCCGTAGCCGACCGTCGTCACGGTCTGCGCCGACCAATATACCGTCGACCAGAACGTCGGGAACATGGGCGACCCACCTTCGGCAAGGTACATCGCCGCCGCAGCACCGGGGGTCACGGCTGCTGCCACGCCGCCAACGGCCGTGAGTTCCACGTGATGGCGGCGGATGGCGTGACCGTAACTGCGAAGGAACCGGGCGTAAGGGCCCAACATGTCAGGCGACGATGCCTCGCAGTTCCACGGCCTCCGCCACTCGGGCGACGGCGACCATGTAGGCGGCCATGCGCATGTCGCACTTGGCCCGCTTGTGGCGGTCGAAGACGGCGCTGTATGCAGCGGTCATCTTCTCGTCCAGTTCGCGGTGGACCTTGTCTTCCTTCCAGTAGTAATTGTAGGTGTTCTGGACCCACTCGAAGTAGGAGACCGTGACGCCGCCGGCGTTGGCCAGGAAGTCGGGGATGACGTGGATGCCGGCCTTGTGCAGGATGGCGTCGGCTCCGGGGGTCGTGGGGCCGTTGGCCAGTTCGAGCACGATCTTCGCCTTGACCTTGTCCGCGTTCTTGGTGGTGATGGCGTTCTCGATGCCGGCGGGGATCAGGATGTCCACGTTGAGCTTCAGCAACGCATCGTTGGTGATGTTCTTGGTGCCCTTGAGGCCCTGGACGGTGCCGCTCTTGGACTTCTCTGCCAGCGCATCCTTGAACTTGATGCCCTTGGCGTCGTGGATGGCGCCTCGGCTGTCGCTGATGGCGACGACCTTGGCGCCGAACATCTCTTCGACGAGGCGGTGGGCATGCTGGCCGGCGTTGCCGAAGCCCTGGATGGCCACCGTGGCCTTCGAGAGGTCGATGCCGAGCTTGGCGGCCGCCTCGCGGAGACAGAACATACCGCCGCGGGCCGTGGCGTCGCCGCGGCCGGCGCTGCCGCCGAGGGGCAGGGGCTTGCCGGTGATGAATCCGGGGGTGTTGTAGCCGCGGATGACGCTGAGTTCATCGGTCATCCAGGCCATGATCTGGGGCGTCGTGTAGACGTCGGGGGCGGGGATGTCCTTCTCGGGGCCGACGATCTGCGCGACGGCGCGCACCCAGCCGCGGCTGAGTCGCTCCAGTTCCCCCTTGCTGAGTTTCTTGGGGTCGCAGATGACGCCGCCCTTGCCCCCGCCGAGCGGGATGTCCACGACACTGGTCTTCCAGGTCATCCACGCCGCCAGTGCCTTGACCGTGTCCTCCGTCTCTTCCGGGTGGAAGCGGATGCCGCCCTTGGTCGGGCCACGGGCGTCGTTGTACTGGCAGCGGAACCCGGTGAAGGTCTGCGTGCTGCCGTTGTCCATCTTGACCGGGATGCGGACCTGCAGGAAGCGTTGGGGCTCGCGCAGGTACTCGTGCATGCTCTTGTTGAGCCGCATCTTCTTCGCCGCCGCATCGAGCTGGCTCTGAGCGATCTTGAACGGGTTCAGTTCTTCAGCCATCAATCCACCAATGGAGGCGGACGCGGCTTTCGGGTCATGAACGCTTTGCTCTCGCCCGGCCTGCGGCGGTGTGCGCGAGCCGCCTGGATTCATGGCGGGGAGCGTGTGGTCTGGGTGGGTCGCGGCGTGTGGTCGTCGTCGGTGGTGGCCGCCGGTCTCGAGGCCACCGTTGCCGGTCTCGGCGTCAGCGTCGCGCTGCTCGTCATCGGGCTGTATTCCTTCTTCCAGGTCAGCAACGCTGCGGCGAACGTGATCTCCATGTTCGGCAATATGTTCTGAGAACCACGCGCCCTTGACGCTCCAAGAAGGTCGGTGCCTGGCCTCTGGCCCCATTTTGGGACTGGGCCGCTTGCGCCGGGGTTTAGTGAGTGGTCCGGGCATGCCAACGCATGGGCTTGGTCGACTACTTCATCGGGCAACCGAAGGACCTGAAGACCGCACGCCAAGGCGTCGTCGTCATGGTGACGCTGTGGGTGGTGTCGCTCGTCTTGATCGCCGTCGCCGTCACCGGCACCCTGCTTGGTGCCGACACATCCAGCTTGATCATCGAGATGATCCTCCTGAACGGGCTGGCGACCATCGGCATCGGCGTGTCGCGTGAAGCGTACTACCGGTTGGGTGGGGCGGCTCCCGGCGTCAAAGGCGGCTGAACAGATCGCCCACCATGAGTGGGAGAAGCACGGTGGCGTCGCCCTCGACGGTCTGCCACAGGGCGTCTTCCTTGACCTTGCCCCAGCTGACCGCTTCTTTGACCCGGGCACCACTCAGGCTGCCGTCCCATTCGGCGGCGCTCGTGATGTACACCACGGTGTCAAGGCCGTCGCGGAACTGACTCCACCAGATGACGTGGTGTTTGCTGATGCCGCCGCCGATCATCAGAGCACCCATGCGCTCTGACTCGTACATCAGGTCACTGAGCTCCTGCTCGTCCTGTAGGAGGTTGAAACGCAGGTCGCGGTGTTTCTGGTAGACCATCCAGACCTGGGCGCCGACGCTGCCGTCGGTGGGGCCCGGGATGTAGATCGGGATGTCGTTCTTCCAGGCCCAGTACAGCAAGGATTCCTCGCGGTTCTCCGATTCGCCGGCCCACTCGCCCAGCTTGGCGCACAATTCGCGGGTCGACCAGTCCTTGGTCTCCTCCGCCCACGCTTCGAGCTTGGGCTTCAGCCGCGCTTCGAGCACTTCGCCGTAGCACTCGTTGGGGACAAGCACATTGCCGAGGCGGTTGATGCCGTGCTGGTGCAGTTCCCGGTCGTCGAGATCGAAGCGACCCGCGAAATAGTCCTCCCACAGGCGGGCCAGATCGTGGTCCAACGTGCCGCACGTGGTGATGACGGCATCGACGAGCTTGTGTTTCAGGAGGTCCTTGATGACGCCGCGGGTGCCGGTGGCACAGATGCAGGCGGGGAAACTGAGGATGACCTTCTGTCCTTCGTCGGTGACCATGCGGTGCAGCAGGTCGCTGGCGACGGCTAGTTTCTTGGCCGTGAATCCGCCGGCGTTCTGCCATTGTTGCATGATGTCTGCAAGCCCCTTCGTGACGTCGAGGTCCTGCACGACGGGAAGGTCGTCGTAATCCATGGACTTGGCCGACGGGCGCCGGCGACTTGAGGGTTTGTCCTGTGGGGGCTTGCGGAATGCCCGGCCGGCGCGTGGAAACGCCCATGGGAAGCGCTGTTTCTGGTGAAATCCTAAGTCACTGTTTCCCTATCATCGAGTTAGCTTATTCAATGCGTGTAGGTGACTCACGCTGGCCATCTGTGAAGGTGGCAGGTGTAACAACATGCGTGCAATGATGATCCTTATGCTGCTCGTGATCACGGGCCTCGCCTCGGCCATGCCGGCCGACCAGACCCCTGCGACGACCCTCGGCGTCGTCGGTGACGCCAAGGAGGCCCTGGAGGCCGCAGACCTCGGCGTCATCGACGAACCGGGTCAGTACATCGTCGGCCTCAACGTCCTAGACCGAGCGACCGAGGAGGCAGAGTCGTTCCATGGCGCGCAGATCCTCGGCGCCAACCATGCTGTCAAGTTCCTCGTCCTCTACATCGAAGACCCGGCCGACTTCCGGCAGAAGGCCGCCCAGGATGACAACATCCGCTACGTCCAAGCGGACACATCCGACTTCGTCGGGTCGTTCGTACCCAGCGAGGCGTACTACGGGTGCTGCCAATGGGGTATCCAGGACATCGGTGTCGAGACCGCCTGGGACACCAGCCTCGGCTCCACGGGCGTCGTCCTCGCCGTCCTGGACACTGGGCTCAGGAAGACCCACGAGGACATCGGCAACTACCTGCAGGGCTGGGATTTCATCTACAACGACAACGACCCCAATGATGCCAATGGCCACGGAACCCACGTGGCGAGCACCGCAGCAGGTCTGACCGACAACGGCCTCGGCGTCGCTGGCGTCGCCCAGGCGACCATCCTGCCCGTGCGCGTCCTCAACGCCCAGGGCACCGGCAGCCACTCGCAGATCGCCAACGGCATCACGTACGCCGCAGACCAAGGCGCTGACATCATCAGCATGAGTCTTGGCGCACCCTCGGGCAGCCAGACACTGCTGGATGCGGTCAACTACGCATGGAGTGCCGGCGCATTGGTCATTGCCGCGACAGGCAACGACAACAGCGTCGTCGGCTACCCGGCAAAGTACAGCAACGCCATCGCCGTCGGCGCGTATGACCAAGCCCAAGCCCGTGCCAGCTTCAGCAACTACGGTCCCGAGATGGAGATCAGTGCCCCCGGCGTGCAGATCGCCGCGGCCCACCACACCAGCAACAGTGCCTACGTGTACATGGACGGCACCAGCATGGCGACGCCCGTGGTGAGCGGCGCGGCCGCCCTCGCCTTGGCGGTCGATCCGACGCTGACCAACACCGAGTTGCGCCAGATGCTGCGCGACACCGCCCGGGACTTCGGGTCGGCAGGCTGGGACCAGTTCTTCGGCTACGGGGCCATCGATGCCGACGCCCTCGTGGCCGCGGCCGCCGCCGGGGGTGGCGGTGGTGGCGGGACGCCCGTCACTGTCTACGCCGACGATTTTGAAGGAACCACGAGCTTCGTCAAGAGCAGTGGCTCCGGGGACCTGTGGCATGTCGGTAGCGGATGCCTCGGTGGCAATCCCGGGACCAGCCTGCAGTTCAACGACGCCAGCTGTGACTACAGCACCGGTGCCCAGGTCACCGGCTGGGCCCGCGTCGAGGTCGACCTGAGTGCGGCCGCCGTGGCGACCTGGACGTTCGATCACAAGTGGGAGACCGAAAGCTACAGTGGTGGCGCCTACGACATCATGCGCGTCCAGATCAGCGCGGACAACAGTGCCTGGACGACCTTGGAGCAGTGGGACAGCCGCGATGCCAACCAACTTGCCTGGGGTGGTGCCACGTACGACATCAGCGCCTGGGCCGGCGACAGCACCGTCTACTTGCGGTACTTCTTCGACAGTCTAGATGGGTCGTACAACACGTTCGACGGCTGGGCCATCGACAACGTCCTCGTGACAAAATTGTAGGCCGCCTTGGCCCCCTTCCCCGCCTCTTTCCATTTCCTAAGCTTTTATTACCTTGATTTCAGATGGAACCTCGTGGGTCGCCTACCAGCCGTCTCCCCCGCGGAGGCCCGCCTTGGTGCCGTTGCGATGATCTGTCTGGCTGCGATGGCGCTCGGCACCGGCGCTGCGGTCTACGCCACAGGCGAGTCCAGGATGGCTTTGCTCTTCGTCATGCTCGGCGCCGTCGGCGCCTGGCAAGCGTCTCACTACTGGCGGCACAAGTAGATGGAATGGCTACACACCCTCTTGTGGGTCCTCGGCGCACTGGCAGCCGCCAGCCTACTCGGCGCAGTGTATCTCTACGACGTGGTTGGTCACACCGGGGCGGCAGGATTGCTGGCGCTGCTGGGGCTCGTCCTGGGCGGGCAGGTCCTCCGCGTCCGCCGCTGGCTGCGACGAATGGACCGCGCCAAATCAGAGTAGGCGCACGCGGTGCGCTTCTCGGATGACGTCGACGTCGCGCAGCGCATCGCGCGCCTGCTTGGGGATGCTGCCGTCGATCTTGAACACGGCGACCGCGGTGTCATCGCGGCGGGCCAGACTGACGCTGGCGACGTTGACCTTCGCGTCGGCAAGGATGCCGGTGATGCGTGCCAGCACGCCCGGCACGTCGTTGTGGCGGGTGAACAAGAATCGACCGTCCGGGCGGAACTCGACATCATAACCGTCGAGCATGGTGACCCGCCCGCCGTAATGCGGCGTATGGGCGCCCTCGATGACCAGGGTCTGGTCGTCGGTGGCCAACTCGAGACGGATGAAGGCGGGGCCTTCGTCGAGCAGCGTGCGGTGGGCCACGGTCCAGCCGCGCTCCGCTGCTAGCCCGGGTGCGTTGATGGCGTTGACCGGGATGTCCAGGTTGACGCGCAGCGCGCCGACCAGGGCATGGACTGCGAGCGGTGCTGCGTCGATGCCTTCGGTGGCGGCGACGGTGACCTGCTTGACGGGTTTGCGCAAGCATTGCACCGCGAATCCGGCTAGGGATTCGGTGAGTGTGGCCCATGGCCTGAGTGCATCGGGCACGGTGGCTTGGACGTTGAGTGCAAGGCTGGCGTCACCGCTGTCAAGGAAATCGCAGACCCGCTCTACGGCCTGGGTGGCGGCCTTGATCTGCGCCTCGACGGTGCTCGCGCCCAAGTGCGGGGCTGCGACGACGCGAGGATGTTTGGCCAGGGACCAATCCGTCGGCGGCTCGGTCTCCCAGACATCGAGGCCAGCGGCGCCGACCTTGCCCGACTCCAGGGCAGCGAGCAGCGCGGCTTCGTCGATGAGTCCGCCGCGCGCGGCATTGACGATGATGAGGCCGTCTTTGGCCAAGCCAAGGCGCCGAGCGTCGACCATGTCGCGGGTCTGGGGGGTCAGGGGCGTGTGGAGCGTGACCATGTGCGCGCGGGCGAAACCCTCGTCCAGACTGACCGCCTCGACGCCGAAGCTCTTGGCCGCCTCCGCCGTCACGAACGGGTCGTAGCCGAGCGTGATCATTTCGAAGGCCTGTGCACGCTTGGCCATCATGCGGCCGATACGACCCAGTCCGACGATGAAGATGGTCTTGCCTGCCAGCTCCGTGCCCTTGAGTTGCTTGCGCAGCCACTGCTCCTGCTTCATGCCGGCATCGGCGGCGGGCACGTGTCGTGCGGCGGCGAACAGCAAGGCCCAGGCCTGCTCGGCCGCGCTCGTGATGTTCCCCGTGGGTGAATTGAAAACCGCCACACCGGCGGCTGTCGCGGCCTTCTGGTCGACATTATCCACGCCGACACCGGCCCGCCCGACGGCACGCAACTTCGGCGCGGCAGCGAACTCGGCGGCGCCCAGTTGCGTACCGGAGCGAATGATCCAACCCTCGGCTTCGGCGACGATAGCGGCGCGCTCGGCCCCGTTGATCTTCGTGACGTCCAGCGGCTCGTGGCCGCGGTCACGCAGGAGTTGCAAGCCTTCTTCGGCGAGGGGGTCAGAGACCACGACCTTGGCCATTGAGGCCGGGGACTGCCCGCGCTTTGATAGAGGCGACGGCATGGAAGCCAGTCCGGAGACGTCCGAGCAGTTATGGCCACGCCCGTCGATGGCCTGGGCATGGCCTTGGAGGTGCGGCGTGCCGGGACCATCGCAGCCGCTGCGTTGCTGCCGGCATTGGTCGTCGTGTTCTGGGACCAGCTCGAGGGGATGTCGGGTGCCGTGGGCAGCTATGATGGCGGGCCCGCGGCACTTCTCGTGGTCGTCATCGTCTGGCTCGCCGCGTGGATCTTGTCGTCCGCTATCCTGTGGCGTTGGTCACGCCACGCGCAGACCGATGGACTGCTGGTCGGTCTGCTCGTCGCGGCGACGGTGCTGGTCCGCGCGTTGCCCCTGGTGCGGGAATCCGGGCCCTTCGTCATGGTGGCCGTCCTGCTGTTCGCGTCCCTCGGCATGGGCCTGGCCGCCGCAAGCGGTGCCGTCGCCGCGGTGGCCCAGGGGCGACAACCATACCGCGCACTCGGCGGGCTCGTCATCGCGATGGCCGCGGTGCTTTTCCTGGCCGTGCTGCCTTTCCTGCGCCCTGCCCCGATGCTGGCCCTCGTCGTGGTCATGGTGCCCCTTGGCCTCGCGGCGTTGGGGGCATGGATCTATCGCCGCGGC
>JBFJNL010000002.1:0-40766 GCA_041618195.1 Thermoplasmatota archaeon
ACGTCGCCCCACAATGCGCAGCCATCCGCACGGACGGCAGCCAATGCAGCCATGACGGACGCACGGGCAGCAAGTATTGCGTCGCCCATCAAGGCTACCGCCCCGTGGCCGTCACGCCTGCGACGACGTCGGCCGCCAAGGTCGCGGCCCCCACCAAGATCACGGGCAACGCGACCGTCAAGGCGCACAAGCCGGCCGCCCCTGCCAAGCCGAAGGCCAAGGTCAATTCCCCGAAGCGGGTCACCGCCCGCAAGAAGAAGGCCGCCGTCAAGCCGTCGGTGCCGAAACAGCAGTGCCAGGCCATCACGGCCAGCCAGAAACAGTGCAGCAACGGCTCCCGCGCGACCAGCAAGTACTGTGGCATCCACCGTGCATACCAGCCGGCCGCCACGCTGCCCGCCGGCACGGGCGTCGACACAGCGCCGCGCGCCCAGGGAGCCGTGGACACCAAGCCCGCGGTCCGCAAGGTGTTCCAGAAGCGCTCGAAGAAGGCGTAAGCGAGACGGGCACCCGACCGTTGCGCCGGTTCTAGCCTCATGCCATGGTCTGGCCCAACAGATACCATGGCATGGGCGCAGATCCATCCGCCTACCAAGTACGCGGCTACACGCTGTACCGGCAGACCCTCGACGGTACCCCTCGGTACGGGCTCTTCCGGCACGCTCCTGATGCCGCCGCCCCCGCGCCATTGCCGAGTCGCCTGCGCGTCGTCTTCGACCAATCGGGGCGACCGTCACTGCGAACAAGACTCGCCCCGCCGGTGCCTGCGGGCAAGTCCATGGGGCCCGTGCCCGCGGGGGCCACCTTCGCCGCCGTGCTTCTCATATAGGCAGCCTAAGTCGGCGGCCACATGGCCATCGAACAGACCTTCGTCATGATCAAGCCCGACGCCGTCCGCCGCGGACTCGTCGGCCAAATTGTTGCCCGCTTCGAGGCCAAAGGCCTCAAGATCAAGGTCCTGCGCCTTGAGATCCCCGCCGCCGAGACCGTCGAGAAGCACTACGAAGTCCACAAGGAACGCCCGTTCTACGGCCCCCTTGTCGAGTACATCAAGACCGGTCCGGTCGTCCCCATGGTCATCGAAGGCGAGAATGCCATCTCGGTATGCCGCAACCTGATGGGCGCCACCAACCCTGTCGAGGGCCGCCCCGGCGAGATCCGCTTCGACTTCGCCCAGCACATCGGCCGCAACATCATCCACGGCAGCGATGCCCCGGAGACCGCCGCCTTCGAGATCGGTCTGTGGTTCCCTGAGGGTGGCTACGACTACGAGAACACCAGCGACGCCTGGCTGTTCGAATAAGCGTCAGCGTTTCGAAGCGCCGTGACTCCGGCGTGCCAGCGCCGGACGACTGGCTGTTCGAATAAGCGTCAGCAAGGCATCTGGCCCGCTGGCCCCTGCGCCCGGCTAGCGAAGCCGCCGCAACGCTCATGCACGAGCGCAGCGGTCGAAGTCCTATGCGCTGGACCGTAGTGATCGCCCTGACCATCCTGATGGCGGGCTGTGCCGATGTCAACAACAACACTCCCCTAGACTCTGATGGCGACGGCATCCCGGATGACGAGGAGTTGGCCCGCGGCACCGACCCGTTCTCGGTCGACGCGCCCGTCTCCGACGTCTACGCCAGCGTCGTCGTGGCGGTCATCGACTCGGCGGTCAACCCGTACCACGAGCACTACCAGACCAACGACACCATCCCCGACGCCGTCATCGACACGCTCGTCGACGACCAGGGCCGCGTCCCTGTCCGGGTCGAACTGACGCAGAACGGCACCTGGGACGAACGCCGCGAGGCGGACGACGCCTTCTGGTCCGACATCGAAGCGGGCCGGGTCTACCACTTCGTCGGCACCCGCCTGCTGGGCGTCTCGTTCGGCGGCAACATCATCGATGGCGGCTCGCACGGCACCGGCACCACCTCGGCCGTCCTCAACGCCAACCCGGAAGCCATCGTCATGCTGGTCCAAGGCACGGGTGGCGACGCCGCCGAGCAGTTCGCGGCGACCACGCCTTGGGTCGATATCCTGAGCGAATCCTACGGGTTGTACTGCGGCCAACCGGTGCTGGAACTGCTCCCGGGCAACTCCACCGCCAAGAACAACAAGATGGCATATGACAATGGCAAGGTCCCCGTCGGCGCGGCCGACAACACGCCGTGCCCCGCCATGAACGACGGCACCTCCGGCCCGCCGTGGGTCATCGGCGTCTCCGGCGACCACCCGGCCGGCGAGAACTCGTGCCGTGAGCCGATCAGCGGTAATTTCCCTGACTTCACAGCCGACTTCACGCAGACCTTGCCGTACGGCAACAACCTCGACGGCTACAGCACCGTCAGCGGCACCAGCTTCTCCACGCCGACCATGGCAGGCAGCCTCAGCAAGGCGCTGCTGATGGTCCGCCAGGCCTGGAGCCATGAGGGCGGCATCGTCGACGGGAATCTGGCCATCTCTCCCGACGGTGAGGCGCTCGACGTGGTCGGCCTGCGCCACGCCTTCAACGTCACCGCCGAATACTTCGGCACCGCGGTGAGCTGTGGTGAGCCCGGCAGTGCCCCGGTCAACCCGGCGGCACCCTGGGTCCAGATGGGCTGGGGCCACGTGGACGAGACGGTCGGCACCCGCGCTGGCAACGTCCTCCTCGGTGTCGAACCGGCCCCGGTGCGCGACCCCGCCGCAGTCGCCTACATGGAAGGCGTCTACGAATACCGGCAGACCGCCTGGTCGGCTGTGACCTGAAGCACGAAAAGACGCGACCGGCGTGGACGGCCGTGGCCGGGCACTGATCCGCCGCAGGTTCGACCACGCCAAAGCAACAGCACCCGGGCCGTGGACGGCCGGCGACGCGCCTACAGTGGCGGGCATCGCGTCGTACACCTACGCGAACGTACGGGGAGAAGGGGGGGTTCGAGCTCGCACCATCTCCGGAGATGCGGGCGTGGTGCCGACCCATCGGGGCGCTACCCCGGCACGTCGCCATCAAGGGGTTCTCGTCGATGGCGGCCTAGATCGAACGCCAGGCCGGCTCCGGACACACGTCCGGCGGCTCTATGCGGGCAGTGGCAGGTCGCTGTTGAAGGCGTCCAGGATGCAGCGGACGCTGCCATCCGGCTGCCGGCGGAACACCTCGATGTACTTGCCGACGTCCTCCTGCGGGGCCGCCTCGCCCTCGGGCTGGAAGCCGAGCTTGTAGGTGCCCGTCACCCAGCTCACGTCGCCCTCGCCATCGAAACTGGTGATCTCGAACGCGAGGGTCTTGACGCCGAACGCCTTCACCATCGTCTCGTAAGATTCGATGATCGCCTCGTGGCCGACGGCCTCCGCCATGTGGTTGGGCTGGACCCGGGCGTCCTTGGCGTAAAAGCGCTCGACGAGCCCCTTCACGTCACCGCTCAACATGCTGTCGCGGTAGTCTTGTTCCATGTGTTCGATGGTCTCTCGGGTGTTCAGTTGTATGGTTCCCATGGTAGGTCCCTCCATGGTCTAACCCATGGCTTGCCGCGGGGAAAAGAGCATGGTGGCGGGCTCCCGTCATTGTCGGTCCGTGGCCCCGGGTGCTCTGGGTTCCGGGGCCATTGGGGGTCAACGGGGCGCACCAGCAACCTCTCGTGCCGGGACCCTGCGGCGAAGGCGCGTGCGAGGTGGCTGCCCTAGCCCAAACCCCTTAAAACGGGGCCAAGTCGGCCGAGCCATGGCCTTCGACGACCGCACGGATGAGGAGAAGCTCGCGGACGAGCTCGCGGCAGAGTTGGAAGCAGAGTTCGCGGACCACTTTGACGACGAAGCGGACGGCGGCACTGACGACGACGTCGAGGCCGAACCGGCCCCCGCAGAACTCACGTTGGAAGAGAAGAAGCGGCGCAGCGAAGCCCGCGCCGGCGGCGTCATCGTCCCCAGCCAGGCTTCCATCGAGCAGGCCAAGGCGGAGGTCGCCAAGGCGGGCCCGGGCAGCGCCGACCAAGCGCTCGCCAAGCTCGAGGCCCGCTCCGAAACATCGTACCAGCGCCACCCCATCGTGTCGGTCCTGGGCCACGTCGATCACGGCAAGACGAGCATCCTCGACCACATCCGAGGCTCCAAAGTGTTCGACCGTGAGGCGGGCGCCATCACCCAGCACATCGGGGCCAGTGAGGTCCCGATGGCCACCATCATGGAACGCGCCGGCGTCCTGCTCAAGGGCAAGAACTTCGGCGTGCCCGGCATCCTGTGCATCGACACACCGGGTCACCACGCCTTCAGCAGCCTACGCGGCCGTGGCGGCCAATTGGCGGACATCGCGGTCTTGGTCGTCGACATCAACGAGGGCTTCAAGCCGCAGACGATGGAGTCGCTCAACATCCTCAAGCGCGCCAAGACGCCGTTCATCGTCGCACTCAACAAGGTCGATCGTATCCAGGGCTGGAAGACGGGCCCGGACGTACCTTTCATCCTCAACGTCAAGAAGCAGGCGCCCGATGTGATCGCCCGTTTCGACGAGAAGTTCTACAGCGTGCTGGGCACCCTGTTCGAACAAGGTCTGCCGGCCGACCGTTACGACCGCGTCGCCAATTTCACCAAGCAGATCTGCATCGTGCCGACCTGCGCCACCAGCGGTGAAGGCATTCCCGACCTGCTGGCGATGCTGGTCGGCCTGTCACAGAAGTTCCTGGAACAGCGCCTGGAATCCGACACCGACATGCCGGGCGAAGGCACCATCCTTGAGGTCAAGGAGGACAAGGGCCTGGGGCAGACGCTCGATGTCGTGCTCTACGCGGGCAGCATCCGCAAGGACGACCGCATCCTGCTCGGCACCCAGGGCGAACCCATCGAACGCAGCATCCGCGCGTTGCTGAAGCCCAGCCCCAATGACGACATGCGGGACGCTCGCAAGGCCTTCGTCGACGCCGATGAGATCGTCGCCGCCGCCGGTATCAAACTGGTGTGCACCGACGTCCAGGACGTCGTCAGTGGCGCGCCGCTGCGCGTCATCCGTGACGGCAACGACGAGGAGGCCTGGGCCGCCGTCGAAGAGGCCAGCCGCATCAACATCCCGCTCAAAGACCACGGGGTCTTCGTCAAGGCCGACACCATCGGCAGCCTGGAAGCCATGGCCGGTGAACTGACCGCCATCGGCATCCCCATCCGCAGCGCGTCCGTCGGCGACATCAGCCGCCGGGACGTCATGGGTGCGGCCGCCATGACCGACCCCCTGTACCGTGTCCTACTGGGGTTCAACGTCAAGTTGCTGTCCGGCGTCGAGACGGATGCTTCGGAGAAGGAGCTCCCCGTCTTCGTGGACAAGGTCATCTACAGCCTGGTGGAGGACTACCAGGAATGGCTGGCCAACAAGAAGGCCGAGATCGACGCCAGCCAACGCAAGACGCGGGTCCACCCGTGCAAATTCCGTTTCCTCGAAGACTGCTCGTTCCGCCAGCGTGATCCCGCCGTCTTCGGCGTCCGCATCCTGGCGGGCGAACTGCACACCGGTCGTTCCATCATCAAGGATGACGGCCGTGAGATCGGTAAGATCCGCAGCATCCAGAAGGACGGCGAGACCATCAAGGTCGCCAAGATGGGCGACGAGGTCGCCATCAGCGTTCCGGGCCCGACGCTTGGCCGCCAGATCAAGGAAGGGGACATGCTGTACATGGACATCCCGGGCGGCGACGCCAAGTGGCTCTACAATGAGGGGCAGATCAAGCCCGAAGAGCGCGACGTCCTCGAGGAGCTCATGAAGGTCCGCCGGCAGGTCGACCGCTTCTGGGGGATGTGAGCACAGCGAACATCCGCTTCGTGCGGGTGCGCTTGCGTGCCAGCACGGGGGGCATGTAGGCGGGCGGCACCGGATTGGCTCTGGAGTGTGCTTCCGGCACGCAGTGTCGGAGGCCCGCTTCTGCGGCATGTCGCGCCGGGCTCGGCGCGGACTAATCGCGCGGCTTGGGGCGCACCGGCCGCTTGACCTTGACGATCATCGCCTCGTCATCGTCCTCGGGCACCGATGCCTTGTCCACGCGGGCCTCGCCCGGAGCCACCGTCACGCCACCGATCTCAGCCGCCGGGTGCAGGCAGGCATCGCACACCGGGCCCTCACCGTAGACCGGTTCATCGGCCTCGTCATGCTTGGCTTGGCTATGGCTGCCGCACGGGTGGTAGAGAATGACCCCATACGGCGTGAAAGACCGTCGGCTCACCAGGTGGGACACCATGCGCAAAACCATCCAGCTTTGTCTTTGGTCTTAGCCTTGATGGGATGTTTCGCCATTATCGGGCCGCCTCGGGCACCGTCTCCAACAGGAGGGGGCGGTGCAGATGGCGCCTCGCCATCACGGGGACTTCGTACCACCCAGTGCGCATCGTCCGGTCCTCGAGCCTGTGCGTCGCGGCTTCCTCGGGGGCGCTGCCGTGGCCGTCTGGGCAGCGATAGCCGGCCTCCGTGCCTTTGCTCTTCATCGTCTTGTGGCACTGGGGGCACACGGGATTGGCCTCCTTGACGGGGCTGTCGGCGAGGTGGTCGAGGCGCAACCGCTCAAGCCGGATGGAGCCGTCCGCGGCGCCCACCGCGACGATGCGGTCGCCCGGGCGCAGTGCGCGCACGACGTTACGGAACCGTTTGGTCGGCTCGAAAGCGACGAGGTCGACGGGATGGCCCAGGGCATCATGGCAGGTCACGGTGGTGCGCCCGCCGCGCAGGTCTTCTGGGTGGCCCGCGACCGTCAGGGCGATCTCGACGGTGCCCCAGCGCGGGGCGTCGCGTAGCAATGGGATGGCCGTGACGTGGTCGCCGCTGGCTTGGTTGGAGGCGAACATCATCCACCCCTCGGGGCGTTCAGCGCTGGCCTCCAGCACAGGTAGGCCTTCCTCCACAAGTCGTTCGGGGTCAAGGCCCCGCAGGCCCGCCAGCACGGGGCACGGTGTGTGGGGGACGCAGGCCGTTGTGTCGCCGTCGGCACTATGGAATGTGGCGCTGGTGACGTCGAGCGCCCGCAATCCGGCTTCGTCGACGTTGCGCGGCGTGCCTGTGCGCTTGGCCGCTCGGTAGGCCAGCAGCTCATACGATGTGGCCGGGCCGGCCCAAGCGAGGGCCGCAGCGGCACCGATGAGCCCCCGGCCGTCGCCGAAGACCACGCCGTCGATGAGCGCCGTGGCCTCGGCCATCGTGACCTCTGATCGCACCGCCTGCCAATACAGGAGTTCGGGCACCGCTTCGTCGCTGGCCACCAACGCCGGCATCGCGTCGGGCTGCGCGCGGGCCCGGATGGCCGCCCACATGGGCGCGAGCAGGGCCTTGTCCGCAGCCACGGGGGCCCCCTCGGGGAACGCGTAGATGGGCCGGCCGCGCCAGGCACCGACCTGGACCCGGGGGCCGCGTGGGAAGACGAGTTCGAAGGTCACGGCGCCGTTGCCGCGCGTCTTGTGTGGGACGTTGGGGTTGAGGCGGACCAAGCGGGGCATGGTGCGCAGGACGAGTTCGGGGGCGGCGGCCAGCGCATCGAACACGAGCCGCGTCGTGCAGCCGGCTTCGGCGCTGTCGGTGTCGTCGAAGGCCACAAGCACAGGAGGCTGCACACCGGCGCCCAACATGAGTCTGTGCCTGGGGTCTACGCGTCGGTGGCCGTGTGCAGGGATGCCAGACGCGCCCGGACCTCGTCGCCGACCTTGGCCTGCTGGATGGCGACGCGCGCCGCGCGGGCGCCGGGGACGCCTTGGATGAACCGCGTGGCCTGGCGCTTCAGTACGGCCAACGGGATCTCGCCAAGCGACCCGGCGCGCTCCAAGTAGGTGTCGAGGGCCGCCAGGCGGGTCTCCAGTGAGGGGGCTGGCGCAACGGGGCCTCCGTCGAGCGCCTGGCGCATGCGCTGGAACACGGTCGGGTCGTGCATGGCGGCACGGGCGATGAAGAACCCCGCACAATCCGTCTCTTCGGCCATGCGCAGGACGTCCTCTGGGTCGCGCAGGTCGCCGTTGCCGACGACCGGGATGTCCAGGTGGTCGACCAACCGGCCGATGGCTTGCCAGTCGGCGTCACCGCTGTAGGCCTGGGCCACGGTCCGCCCGTGGAGCGTGCACCACGCCGCGCCGGCGGCTTGGGCCTCCTCGCCGACCTCCAGGTAGGTCTCATGTTGCGCATCGTGGCCCTTGCGGAGCTTGACCGTGATCGGGGTTCCGTCGGCGGCCTCGACGCACGCCTTGACCACGCGACCGACCTTGGCCGGGTCGCGCAACAAGAATCCGCCGGCGCAGCTGCGTAGGATGTTGGGGCTTGGGCAGCCCAGGTTGAGGTCGACGAATTGGGGCTGGTGGCGCTCGATGACCTGGCGCACGGCGGCGGCCATGTCGTCGGGCTCCGAGCCCATGAGTTGGATGCCGTAAGGGGACTCCCCGGGCCAGGGTTCGACCAGTCGCCAGGTCTTCTGGTTGCCGTGCAGGAGGCCGGCGGCGGCCACCATTTCGCTGCAGGTGATGTCGGACCCCCATTCGGCCGCGATGGAGCGGAATGCGGCGTCTGTCACGTCGACCATCGGGCTCAGCACGAGTGGCCTGTCGAGGCCGAGGGGGCCCTTCATATCTCGAAGAACTCGGGCTTGACGCTCTGCCCGGGGGTCAGGTCGTCGGGGGCCTCGACCGGGGCTGGCTGGCTCTCATCGTAGGAAAAATCCACGGCGTCGCCCGACACGACGTCCGGGGCATCGCCGGGTGCGGCCGCGACGGGGGCCGTGCTGGCGGTGGCCGCAGGTGCCGGTTTGGCCGTCTTGGCGGGGGTCTCCTGCGCCGAGGAGGTGGATTCGACGACGAAGCAGCGTTCGAAGCCGCCGCGTTGCTTGCGCTTGTGCTCCTTGACCCGGCGCAGGTCTTCGCGTTCCAGGCCGCGGGCGGTGATGAACGCCTCCATGGCCTCTAGTAGATCTGAGACCTCTTCCTTCTCGCGGCCGACGTCGGCCTCCAGGAGCTCTTTGGCCTCGGTGGCGATCTTCTGCTTGAGGAACCGCGGGCGCTCTTCGGCCGTCAATTGCCGGAATTTGACCTCGTGGCCGGCTTGCTCCACCAGTTCCGGGATGCGGTCGCGCACTAGGCGGCCGGCGAAGGGGCGGACCTTGTCGTAGTATGCTGGCAGGGCCTCGAGCCAGGTGGCTTCGTTGTCGGCGCTGACGACTTGGGCCAAGCCGGCCAGGAAACGCGGTACGGTGAGCCCCTTGGTGGCGAAGCCCAGCACCGGCTTGCCGGCGGCGTGCGCGTAGGAGACCAGCGCCACCGATTCGACGGGGGCTTTGTCCAGAACGGCGACGATGGCATCGGCATCGCGGGCTTCGACGACGGGGTCGGCCTGGTCGCCGAATGGTACGGCGTCGTGGCCGTCGCGGCGGATGCGTTGCGTGATCGCTGCCACGAGCCGCTGCTCGGCCAATGTCTCATGGGCTCCGGTCACCAGGATTCGCGCCACAGTCGCCTTACCTACAGGGGGTTCTTCCCTGCTTCGCCCACGACTTCCTCGGGGGAGGGCCATTTCTTGGCCCATTGGCACAGGTTCTCCATCAGGGGGAGCAGGTCCTGGCCCTTGGGGGTCAGGCTGTACTCGACACGCGGCGGCAGTTCAGCGAATTCCTGGCGGGCGATGATATTGGCCTGCTCTAGTTCGCCGAGGCGCTGGGTCAGGGTGACCGGGTTGACCTCGAGCTCGAGTTTGATCTCCGTGAAGCGGCGCGGATTGCGCTGGTGCAGGAACCAGATGATCGTCAGGGAGTGTCGCCGCGCCAACAGATCGAAGGCACTGAGGTAAGGGCAACACCCGGTCATCGTAACGTCGCATGCACGCCAATGGTATAAGCATTACACTTATATTGGTACAGAAACTATACCATTGTATGATGAGCGAGGAACCGTGCAACGCCGCGAAGGCCATCATCCCCGACGCGCCGGCGTCCGTCACGAAGGTGTTGTGCACGCTGCATGACCACGAGCGAATGACGAACAAGGAGATCCAGGAAGCGACGGGCTTGCCCCGCCGGACCCTGTACACGGCGCTACGCCGCCTACAACAGGAAGGCCTGGTCAGACAGCAGGTGAGCCTCACCGATACGCGCCAGACCTACTTCTGGCTCGAAGGGCGCCCCATGATGGCGAGTTAGGCGTCCCAGTGGACGCTCCGGCGCCAATCGATCCCCACGGTCCGCGCGCCGACCTTTG
Organism: Thermoplasmatota archaeon; assembly: GCA_041618195.1. GTDB lineage: Archaea > Thermoplasmatota > E2 > JACPAO01 > JAHFTW01 > JBFGSX01. Next base: position 10,159 of record JBFJNL010000002.1, read on the forward strand.
GCACCAGTGGCGCATGCCGCTTGTGCTCGCTACGTCGCACCAGTCGGATGACGTGCTCGACCTCGGAGAGAGGGCTTCCCGTGCGCCTGACGATGGACGCCTCGGTCGCATTGAGCTCGATGCCCTTGAGGATCCGGTCGAGCGTCTCGTACGACATCCCGAGCTCTTGCTCATCCGTCTGCCCCGGATGCAATCCGGCGGTCGGCGTCCGATCGACCAGTTCGGCCGGTAGCCCCATGGCACGGCTGAGCTCCCAGACCTGCGTCTTGTAGAGATCGCCGATGGGTTCCAGGTCGACACCGCCGTCGCCGTGCTTGGTGAAGTAACCGACGAGCAGTTCCGACTTGTTGCCGGTGCCGCACACCAGGTGGCTACGAGTCTGCGCCTCCGCATACAGAACCATCATGCGGGCCCGTGCCTTGGCATTGCCGCGCACATGCGCCTCGATGGGGCCTGCCATCGCGGTCTCCACGCCGCTCACGATGGCCGTGATGTCCCGCGTGACCGAAGCGATGTCCAGATGGTCGACGAGCACCTGGCCAAGTCGGGCGTCCTCTGGGTCCGATTCGGCATGGGGCATCAGCAGGCCGATGACGCGGTCCTTGCCCAAGGCATCGACGGCGAGGGCGGCGGTCAGTGCCGAATCGATGCCGCCGCTGATGCCGATGACCAGGCCCTTGGCGCCGCTGCGCTCCACATGGTCGCGAAGGAACGTCACGACGATGCGGCGCCACTCTTCAGGGCTGCCGGCAGGAAGGGCCACGAAGCACTCAAGGCCGGTCATGGTTTGGCCGTTTTGCATGAAGGCCACCCTTTGGGCAGCTGATCCCAAGCTCGGCAACGTCGAGGCCAACGTCCAGCGCGTGGCCGAGGCGCTCCCGGGCCACGACCTGGTGGTCTTCCCTGAGATGTTCCTGACCGGCTACAACATCGGCGACGATGTCCAGCGGCTTGCCTTCCGCCCCGGCGATGCCCGACTTGCTCCGCTGCTGGAGGCCGCGCGAGAGCATGGCACCCACCTCATCGTCGGTGCCCCGTATACGCCGCGCGAGGGAATCACGTACAACGCGGCGCTGTGCATCGACGATGCCGGGCATGCACTATGGATCCCCAAGCGCGCGCTACCGACGTTCACGACGTTCCGTGAAGGCTTGTTCTTTGACCGGGGTAGTGCGCAGCCGGTCTGGGAGACCCGCTTCGGCAACATCGGCGTGCACATCTGCTACGATCTGTACTTCCCAGAGTTCCAGAAGCGCCAGGTGCTCGATGGCGCGGACATCCTGGTCAACATCAGTGCCAGCCCATCCATCAGCCGCCGCTTCTTCGAGGTCCTACTCCAGGCCCGCGCCATCGAGAACGCCTGCTATTCGCTGTACAGCAACAACGTCGGTGCCCAGGATGGCCTGGTGTTCTGGGGCGGCGCCCGAGGCCACGGTCCCCGCGGTGACCTCCTGGGTGCCACCGAGCCGTTCGAGGAGGGCTCTGTGACGGTCGACGTCGATCTGGATGAGCTCATCGCGGCACGGGAGTTCCGGCCGACGATCCGTGACTCCGACGTCGCGGACCTCGAGGCCCTTGAATGAGGTGCATCGCGCTCCTTTCGGGGGGCAAGGATTCCGTCGCGGCTGTGGAGGTCGCGGCGGGGCACGGCTGGGAGATCGTGGCGGGATTGCGGATGGTCCCCGAGCAAGACGACGCCTACATGTTCCACACCCCCAATCTGGACATGGTCGAGGCGGTCGCCGACTGCATGGGCATGCCCCTCGTATCAGCCTCCAGCTCACCTGACCCTGTCGAAGAGGTGCGTGAACTCGAACAGGCCTTGGCCCGTGCGACGACCGACTTCAAGGCGGACGCCATCATCAGCGGTGCACTCGCCAGCGAATACCAACGCACACGGATCGACGCCATCGGCCACCGACTCGGCATCAAATCATTCGCCCCCCTGTGGCACAAGGACCCGGCCACCTACCTCCGTTCTCTAATCCGCACCGGGTATGACATCCGCTTCAGTCGCGTCGCCGCCGACGGCCTGGATGCCCAGTGGGCCGGTGCCGCACTGGATGAGGCGTGCCTTGAGGCCCTCCGGGGCAAGCGCCTCCATATCGCGGGTGAGGGTGGCGAATACGAGACCCTCGTGCTCGACGCGCCGCATTACAGCAAACGCATCGTCATCGATGAGGCCGAGGTGGACGCGACGGCCAGTCGTGCTACGTGGCACGTCAAGAAGTGGCACTTGGAGCCCAAGCCCGGCAAAGTCCCTTGAAGGGGGACCACTCAAGGGTCTTCATGGACCACACGCCCACGACGCCCGCCGCCGAGGGGGACGATCGCCCTTTCAAGATCCTGGAGCGCACGCCCGTGCCCCAGGAACACAAGGAGCGCTTGTTCGAACTGGTGCGCGTCGCGCAAGCCACTGCGGCCGATGCAGGCAAGGAACTGCAGGGCGAATTCGGGCGCGATGCGGTCGCGCTCATCGTCGGCTGCAACCAGTTCGTGCGGCTGTACCGCGGCGGCGACTTCCCAGGCCGCGTCGAAGTGCGGGTCCCGGCCGAAGCCTTGGCCAAGTTGGCCGATGCAGGTTTCAGCCTTGAGGAGCCACAGGGGGCCGTTTTCAAGATGTTCGGCTGGAAGGCCGTGGATCCGATGGCCGGCGATGCCGGCGTGCTGGCCGACGCGGTGCGGGCCGCGTTCAAGCAGGCTTCAGCCTGAAGGTGCTGGGCGCCAGCCTCGCATCGTCAAGGCATTGCCCACGACGCTGACGCTACTGAACGCCATGGCGGCTGCCGCCAGCATCGGGTTGAGGAGCCAGCCCGTGACCGGAAACAGAAGCCCCATCGCGATGGGGATCAGCGCCACGTTGTAACCCAGTGCCCAGAACAGGTTCTGCTTGATCTTGCGGATGGTATAGCGCCCGAGCAGCATGCCGTTGACCGCGTCCTGCAGATCGCCGCGCACCAGCACGATATCGCCTGCCTCCTTGGCCACGTCCGTGCCGCCGCCCATGGCGATGCCGATGTCTGCCTGGGCCATCGCGGGGGCGTCGTTGATGCCATCGCCGATCATCGCTACGGTCGCACCTTCCTCCTGTAGCGCCTGGATGGCCAAGGCCTTGTCCGCCGGGCGTAGGCCGAAGCGCACATCGTCGAGCCCGAGTCGTTGCGCGACCCGGCGGGCGGGCGCCTCGTGATCGCCGGTGAGCATGATGACGCGCTTGCCCATGGCGTGCAGGGCCTTGATCGCGCCCGGCGTGGTGTCGCGGATCGGGTCGTCGATGGCGAGCGCAGCCGCGACGACGCCATCGAACGCCGCCACGACGACGGTGCGCCCCGCTCGGTGTTCTCCATCGATGGCGTCGGTGAGCGGCTTCAGGTCGATGCCAAGGGCGGCCAACGCCGGCGGGCTGCCAACGAGGACCTCGACGCCGTCCGTGGTGCCCCGGACCGTCGACTGCTCGGCCACGAATCGATCGACCTTGGGGAATCGAGGCATGCCGCGGTCCCGGGCGTGCGTGATGATGGCGTGGGCGATGGGGTGGGCCGAATGCGACTCGACCGCTGCGATGAGGTTGATGGCAAAATCGGCGTGCACGTCGTGGACATGCACCGCGGTGACGCTGGGCTTGCCGAGGGTGAGCGTGCCGGTCTTGTCGACCACCACCGTGTCGACGGCCTGGATGCGCTCAAGCGCCTCGCCGCCCTTGATCAGGATGCCTCGGCTGGCACCCAGGCCCGTTCCGACCATGATGGCGGTGGGCGTGGCGAGCCCCATGGCGCACGGGCATGCGATGACCAGTACGGAGACCGTGACGAGCGTCGCGAACACCACGGGGGATGCGTCCGGAGCCCAGTGGCCGGCGCCCCACAACCCCCAGAACAGGCCGGTGAGCGCGGCGATGACCAAGACCGCCGGCACGAACACGCTGCTGACCCTGTCGGCGATGCGCTGCAACGGTGCCTTGCGGTCGTTGGCTTCCTGCACCATCCGGACAATCTGGCTCAGCAGCGTGTCCTGTCCCACCCGCGTCGCGGCGATGGTGAGGCTGCCGCCAGTGATGGTGCTGGCGCCGATGACAGGGTCTCCAGGTGCCTTCTTGACGGGGGCCGGCTCGCCGGTGATCATGGATTCATCGGCATGCGCCCGGCCATCCACAACGGCCCCGTCCACGGGGGCCTTGTGACCTGGTCGCACCAGGACATGGTGGCCGACCTGGACATCGGCCAACGGCACTTCGGTGGGCACGCCATCGACCAGGCGCAGCGCCGTCTCGGGCTCGAGCGCCAGCAGCGCCTGAACGGCGTCCCGGGCGCTACGCTTGGCCCGCGCTTCGAAGTACTTGCCCAGTGAAATGAGTGCGATGATGACCGCACCGGTCTCGAAGTAGGTGGCATGCGCCATGCCGCCCTGCAAGGTGATGGCGACGCTCAGGCCGTATGCGGCGGACGACCCCAAGGCGACGAGGGTGTCCATGTTGCTGCCACCAGCCCGCAGGGCCCGCCAGGCCCCGGCGTAGAACGAGGCCCCGGCCCAGAACTGGACGGGGGTGGCGAGCGCCCACACGAGCCATGCGTCCCGGGGAAGTGGCGTGCCCCCCAGTGGCAAGTAGGCCATGGTGTAGAGGAGGATGGGGGTGGCGAAGGCCGCCGCGACGACGAACTGGTGCCAGCGCGTGCCGGCCTCGTCACGGACGTCGCCGTCGTGGGCCAGCCCGTAGCCGGCCTTCCGTAGGGCCCTGTCGGCCCGCCGCAGGTCGAGGTCCGAGTCGCTGCGGACCAACGCCGTTTCGGTCGCCAGGTTGACGGCTACCTGGGTGACGCCGGGCATCCCGTGGAGCGCCCGCTCCACATGCCCTGCACAGTTGGCGCAGGTCATGCCCGTGATGGCCAGGCGCTGGGAGCCCATGACACCCACTCCGGCCCGTCGTTCTTGACCTTTGATATGGTGGCCGCGGGGCCTGAGGGCGCTATCCCCTGGCTGCCGGGGTATTCAATCGTGCGCCCGATTGTCTGTTGTGGGCCACATCCTCATTGTGGATGATGAGCCAGATATCCTGGACTCCATGCAAGCATTGCTCGAGAGCCTGGGGTATCAAGCATCGTGCGTGACGGATCCCGATGATGCCCTGGTGTTCGCTGCCGAGCATCAGCCGGACCTCATCCTGCACGACCTACGCATGCCGGGGCTGAGCCTGGCCGGCATGGTGGCGAGCCTGCGCAGCCATTCGGCCACCGCAGAGATCCCTTTGGTGTTCTTCTCGGCTCATCATGACCTGCCGCGCACGGCGGCCAAGTACGATGCCTGGGGGTACCTGCCCAAACCGTTCACCGAGCCGCAACTGGTGGCGCTGCTCGATGCCGCCATCGGGCGACGGCCCCCCGGCCATGATGCCCAAGCGGACCCGAAACGCGCCATCCAGGACCTGTTCCACGATTACTGGAACACCTTGTCGGCCATGGCCATCACCACGCGGACGCTGGTGCGCAGCGACACCGTCCGTGGGGACGACCGGCGTGCGGCCATCCAGTTGGACGAGCTGTTGCTGAAGCTGGAGTCGAAGACGGATCGCCTACGCGCCAACCTTGCCGCGCTGATCGAGGATGCGGCGCACGCGCCGGACATCGCGGCCGGTCGGCAGCGTCACCCGTGAGGGCGCTTCGCTCGCACTTCGTACAGGTCATGGCGTCGGTCGCGCAGCTGCATGACCGTCCCTCGGCGCCGTTGCCGCCGTAGCACTTCCAGATCGATGTCCCCGACCACGACGGTCTCCACGTTGGGGTCCGCCTGAGCAGCGATGCCGTCGCGCGGGAAACTGAAGTCGCTGGGCGTGTAGATGCCCGATTGGGCGTACTGGATGTCCATGTTCTCGGACTCCGGTAGGTTGCCCACGGTGCCGGACGTGACCACGTACACCTGGTTCTCGATGGCCCGGGCCTCGGCGCAGCGCGTGACACGCAAGTGTCCCTGGCGGTCCTCGGTGCAGTACGGGACGAACAGGATGCGGGCGCCGCGGTCGACCGCGATGCGGCTGACCTCGGGGAACTCCACATCGTAGCACACCTGGATGGCGATCTTGCCACAATCCGTGTCGATGACCTCGATGCGGTTGCCGGGTTCGACACCCCACCAGCGGTGTTCGTTGGGGGTGATGTGCAGTTTGTACTGCCGGGCGATGGAGCCATCGCGCCGGAACAGGAACGCCACGTTGTGCAGCCGCCCCTCCTCCTCGATGATGTGCGTCCCCGCCAGGATGTTGATGTTGTAACTGACCGCCAGGTCGGCGAAGTGCTCGATGTATTGGTCCGTGTACTTGGTCAGTTCGCGGATGGAGGTGTTCGGGCGTTTGTCTTCGATGCAGCTCAAGAGCTGTGTCGTCAGCAGTTCCGGGAACACGGCGAAGTCGCTGCCATAGTTGGCGGCGATGTCGGTGAAGTACTGGGTCTGCTGGGCGAAGTCGGTGAAGTCGCGCAACTTGCGCATCTGGTATTGGATGACGCAGACGCGCACGGGCTCGGCGGCCTTGGTCACGCGCTTGCCGGAGGCGCGGTGCTCGATGTTGCTCCACTCCATCAGGACCGCGTAGCCATGCGATTCCTTGTCGTTGGGGATGTACTCGCGCATGATGCGCTTGGGCACGAAACCCTGGGATGTCTGGAAGCCCAGCACCGGGTCCCACAGCTTACCCTGGCGGACGGCGGCCACGTACTGCTTGGCCGTCATGGTGTCGGCGTGCTCGTGGTACTTGGGCATGCGGCCGGCGATGATGATGCGTCGCAGGTTCATCTCCTCGCACAGCTCCTTACGGGCGTCGTAGAGGCGCTCGCCGATGCTCATGCCGCGCCATTCGGGGTCGACCATGACCTCGACGCCGTACAGGTCGGGGCCTTCTGGGTCATGGGTCTCCAGGCTGCCGTTGCCCGTGATGGCATCGAACGTATGGCGCTCGCCGTATTCGGCGAGGTCGACGATGAGGCTGCTGGCGGAGCCGACGATGACGTCGTCTGCTTCCACCACGATCTGGCCTTCGGGGAAGACGCGCTGGTGCTGGACCAGGTGTTCGCGGCGCCACGGTTTCATGCCGGGGAAGCAGCGCAGCTGCAGCTCGATGATGTTGTCGATGTCGTCGTTGGTCGCCTGGCGGACCGTGAGCGTCGTCTCGAAATCGGTCAGGTCCCTGGGTTCGTCGCTGATATTCGGGCGCAGCGGCTTCTGCTACTCAACCCCTGTGGCGGGTCGAAGAAAGACCGGCCGGCCCGCCCCCGGGGGCGGGCGTCGTGCTGGCCGTCGCGGGGTGGCGCTTGGGCGGTCTCGGCGGGGGCCTGTTCAGGCGATGCGCTGGACCTGGATCATGGGGTCGAGTCCGGGGCCCAAGACGACGCGGACGGCTTCCAACGCACCGCGGTTCGGGCTGCCGGGCTTGGCGGCACCGCCGTCGAGGGCATTGAAGAGCCCCTGGTGGCATGGGTCGATGAGCCACAGTCCCGGAGCGCCGATGTCGAAGGGCGACAGGCCGGCGGAGCAGCCATGAAGCGTGGTGCGGGCGTCATAGGCGATGAACACGGAATCTTCGCGCGGATGCTTCGTCGCGGGGGGTGGTGCGAAGCCCTGTGAGATGGCATCGTCCAACGCCCGTTGGCTGACCTTGATGACCACGAAGGTGCTGTCGCCGAGGACCACGCCATGTGCCGCGACCGGGGTCTCGCCGGCCAACGCCGAGAGCCGCAGTGGATCCGGCCCGGGCTCGTCGCGGTTGCCTTCGGTGGCCAACAGCGTCTGCGCTTCGCGCATCGGCGGGGAGAGACTGGTCGTCACCAGCAGCACGACGATGACGCCGGCCACGAGCAGCGTAGACGCTCCGACGAACGACCGCATGCGGTCCATGCCCGATCATCGGCGGCGGAATGGATAGCGCTTGCGCGGTCGGATGGCGGCTCAGAACGTGAACACGGCGCGGAAGCGCATCTGATTGGCCAACAGCTTCTCCTGGGCGGCGGCGATGTCTTCGAGTTTGAACGTCTCGATCATCGGGGCGACGCCTTTGACGGCGCCGAAGCGCAGCAGGTGTTCGATCTCGCGCGGCGTGCCGATGACGCTGCCGACGATGCCCTTGTCGTTGCCCAGGAACTCGTACGCAGGTTGCGTGATGTGATCGCTGCTGACCCCGACGATGGCCATGCGCCCATCGGCGCCCAAGCCTCTGAACAGCGGGTTCATGGCGTCGCCACTGGGGGCGGTGCACAGGATGCCCCGCGCGCCGCCCAGCGCTTGCAGCGCCTTGGCCGGGTCACCGGCGTCGACGTCGATGTAGTGGTCGGCGCCCAGCTGCTTGGCCAAATCGGCCTTGGCGGCGCCTCGACTGACGGCGACGGTCTCGAAACCCATTTTGCTGGCGTATTGGACGGCGAGATGGCCTAGGCCACCGATGCCCTGGATAGCCACCAGGTCGCCGGGTTCGGCCTCGGTCCGGCGCAAGCCGTTCCACACCGTGATGCCGGCGCACATGATCGGGCCGGCATGCTCGAAGGACACGTCTGTGGGGATGCGGGCCAGCGCAGTGTGGGGGGCGACCATGTGCTCGGCGAAGCCGCCGTCGTAACTGCTGCCGCAACCCAGTCGATCGCGGCACTTCAGGAACCGTCCTTCGCGGCACGCGTCACAGTTCTGGCAGTGGCCGCCGTGCCAGCCGATGCCGACCCGGTCGCCTTCCTTCCACACCGATGGCACGTCGTCGCCGAGTGCTTCGATGGTGCCTGCGACCTCGTGGCCGGGGACGCGTGGGAACGTGTTGCCGGTCCAGCCCTTGCGGATGTTCTCGTCGCTGTGGCAGTAGCCGCAGGCATGGACGCGCAGGCGGACCTGGCCGCGGCCGGGTTCGGGGGCCGGGCGATCGATGATCTGGTAAGGCGCGCCGGCGGCGGCGACCTGGGCGGCAAGAGACACATCCAGGGCAGATGTCTGGCCCTTGATGGGGCTTCGCCCAGCGCAGGGCACATGGTAGGGCGATGCCCGAGCGGAACGGTGCTGCTATCAGGTGCCTGTAATCTTGCGTGGCATGGGAAGAAAGAGCACTGCAGCAGTCGGTCGTTGGGCGATGGCCATCATCCCCGGGCTGGTCTTGTTGTTCGGGGGTCTCTCCAAGTTCACCGAGGCCGCCCAGTGGGAGGCCGACTTCGCGTCCTGGGGCTACCCGGTCAGCATGGTGCCGGTCCTCGGGGTCGTCGAGGTGTTGGCCGCTGTGGCGATCCTTGTGCCGCGCAGCCGTTTCTACGGCGCTGCCGCCATCATCGTCATCATGCTCGGGGCTTCCGTGACCCGTGTGATCAATGGCCAGTTCGGCCCGGGCGTCTTCACCCTCGCCATCGCCGGCATCGCCGGCATCTCGGGATGGTGGGCTCGCCCCGCTTGGTTCCACGACCTCGTCATCCGTGAGAAGGATGGGGGTGCACAGGTGCCCAAGCCGGGCGCCTCCCGTCGCATCAAGAAGTGATCTCGGCCGTCAGGGTGTTGGAGGCGGCCCATGCGTCAAGGGCGCCGAACACCTGCCTGAGCCGCAGCGCCTTGTCGGTCGCCTGGTAGTCGACCCTTGGCGGTATCTCGTGGTATGCGGTCCGCGTGATGAGCCCTGCCTCGGTCAAGGTCTTGAGCCGCCCGCTCAACGTGTTGGGGCTGATCTTGAGGCGCCGCTCGACGTCGTTGAAACGCACCGGGCCATCGGACTGGATCAACGTGTGAAGGATATCCAACATGTGGGCCTTGCCCAGCATCTTGAACAGATCGCCGATCTGGCAGCCGTGCTCGGCGGAATCGCAAGGGCGTTCGGACATAGGTTCTCAATGGGTAGTCGCTACTGATTGTATATCAATAGGCTACTTCGGGGGGTCGGAGCCACTCCAATACTACGGACTGAGGAGTCTAATACTCCTGCCTGCGTACTACCGATCATGGACTCCGCCACCCACAGCAAGCGCACCACCATCGTCATCTGGACCCTGTCCGGTCTGCTCGCCTTTGCGTTCCTGGCCAGCGGCGCCGGCAAGCTCGCGGGCGCCATGACCGAACAACTCAACGCCGGGCTTGGCGTGCCCACCTGGGCCGTCCCTGTCATCGGCGCCATCGAGCTGTTGGCGGCCATCGCCATCCTCGTCCCCAAGGTCCGCGTCTACGCCGCCGCGGTGCTGGTCGCGACCATGGTCGGCGCCGTGCTGGCCCACCTCGTGGCCGCCGACTTCGCCGGTTTCGTCGCCCCGTTCATGCTTGGCGTCCTCGCCGCTATCGTCGCCTGGATCACCCGCCCCGTCTGGGTCCGCGAGCGTCTCGCCGCCGGTGCCACCGCATGAACGCCGTCCTCGACGCCCGCGTCCCGGCCCACCCCGTCGACCAACGCTTCGTCCAGCGCTGGAGCCCCCGCGCCTTCGACGTCGACCCCATCGCCGACGACCACTTCCGCGTCATGTTCGAAGCTGCCCGCTGGGCGCCCAGCAGCATGAACGAACAACCCTGGTCCTTCGTCGTCACCACCGATGGCGAAGGCCGCGACCGCATGGACGCCACCATCATGCCGGGCAACCGCGCCTGGTCCGACGCCGCCCCCGCCGTGCTATGGGTCATCGCCAAGACCACCTTCAAAGACGGCACCCCGAACGGCCACGCCTTGTTCGACACGGGCGCTGCCACCATGCAGCTGGTGCTGCAGGCCGATGCCATGGGCTACCGCACCCACTACATGGGCGGTATCGACGCGGCAGCCGCCCACACCGCGCTCGGACTCGACGCTGAACACGTCGTCACCTGCGCCATCGCCATGGGCCGCCAGGGCGACCCGTCGGGTCTGCCCGAGTGGGCCCAGGCCCGCGAGACCCCCAGTGGTCGCCGTGCGCAAGAGGAGTTCGTCAGCTATGCCTGAACAGGCCCACCGCATCCTCAGGCGAGCCTCTTGAGCGCCGTCGCGTCATCCCCCGGCATGCGCCCCGTCGTCGCGGTCGTCGACGCCATCCAGACCATCGAAGGCGAAGGCATGGTCGTGCGCCGCGCCATCCCCAACGGCAGGTTCCGCATGGTCGACCCGTTCCTGCTACTCGACCACATGGGGCCCAAGGCATTCGCCCCCGGCGAGGGCAAGGGTGCCCCCGATCACCCCCACCGTGGTTTCGAAACGGTGACCTACATCCTCGACGGCCGCCTCCAGCACAAGGACAGCCAAGGCAACGTCGGCGACCTCAACACTGGAGACGTGCAATGGATGACGGCCGGCTCCGGCGTGGTCCACAGTGAGATGCCCCACCCGGATCTGCAGAAGACCGGGGGCGTCGTGCATGGCCTACAACTGTGGGTCAACCTGCCCGCCGCAGACAAGCTCATGCAGCCGCGCTACCAGGACATCTCGTCGGCAGCCATTCCGGAGGTCGCTATCGATGGTGGCAAGGTCCGTGTCATCGCGGGCTCCTTCCAGGGCACCGATGCCATCATCGATACCCGCACCCCCATCACGTACTTGCACGTCATCCTCGACGGCGGCGACGTCGCCCTGCCTGTGCCGCCAGGCCACAACGCCTTCGCCTACGCCATCAGCGGCGCTGGGGCGATCGCCGGCCACGCCATCCAGGAAGGCCAGATCGCCGCACTGGGTCCTGACGGGGCGACCATCGACGTCGCCAGCGACGCCCCACTCAGCCTGATCTTGGTCACTGGCAAGCCCCTCGACGAGCCGGTGTTCCAGTGGGGGCCGTTCGTCATGACCAACCGCCAGGAGATCGAGCAAGCGGTCCGCGATTACCAAGAAGGGCGCATGGGGAGCATCCCTGCGACCGTCGGCTGATTCAAGGACCCCCTCTGACTGCAAGGCTCCGTGGCCCGCCACGCACCTTCCCACCGACGTGAACTGATCCGCCGCCTGAAGCGAGGCGAGCACCCCGTCGACCTGCTGGAAGAGGCGCGGGAGATCGATGATCCAGGCCATGCCGCCAGCGCTCTCGTCCGGCTGGCAGGCGACCCCCGCTTCCCGGTCAAGAAGGCGGTGCCCATCCTCGTCGAAGCACGCAAGTTGCTGCGCCGCATGGACCGCCCGACCCGTATCGGCGAAGCCTGGGGTGAAGTGCTCTCGCAACTCGACGATTGGCACCCCGGTCACGGCGACCGTGAGAAGATCGCCATCGCCGACGGCGCCATGCGTGCCGTCGAAGACATGCCCGACGGCTCCTGGACCCGCGACGCCATCGCAGCCATCGCCCCGCACGTGGATGCCATGTGCCGCGAAAGGTTGCTGCGCCGGGCCCTCAAGAACACCGGCTTCGAAGCCGACGCCAAGGACGTCCTGAAGGTCGCGCCGGCTGACGAAAAGCCTGCTCTGCTCGCCATCATCGAGGCTGCCGGTGGCGCCGCGGCGCCCCAGTTGGTCGCCCGCCTCGGCGAACAGGGCAAAGCGGTCGACGCCGCCTGGACCATCGAGGACGCCAACGAGCGCCACGAGGCCCTGCGCGTATTGATCTGGCAAGCCGACGACGCCGACACCATCGAGGCCATGAGCCGCACCGCCCACGGTCGCAGCGCTTTCGATCGCGTCACCGTCCTCACCATGACCGGTGCCCGCCTCGACCGCATGAAGCACCCCCGCGGCAAAGAGCATCTCGCCCTCGCCCACCGCCTACTCCCGGAGGTCGACGGGGCCTCGATCGCCAAGGCGACGCGCAAGCTCGCCACCGCCATGGAGCGGGCCGGTATGACCGCGCCGGAAGCGGTCGAAGAGGTCGCGGAGGTGCTGCCCGAGGTCCCCATCGACGCCGGCCAACGCTCGACGCTCGCTCTGGTCAACAGCTACGCCGGTGGTCTGGGCGCACCCCACGTGCGGGCCGTCGCCCGCGCTGCCCCCCTGTGCATGGCGTTCAACCTGGACATGGTGCTCATCGATTTCCCTGGAAGCATCGATGACATCGTCAACATGGTCGTCGCAGACTCGCAGGTGGGTGAAGGTGCAGGCTACGCCCGCACGCTGCTCGACAACGGACGCCTGCGCGTGCTGCCACTGGTCAATGGTCTGCCCGAGGCATGGCCCGGGCGTCCGGTGGCCACCACGCCGCACCCGGACCCGGAGAAGAGTCAGGATCTCCTGACGCTATCGCATCCGATCTGTCTGCTCGTCGGCATCGGGCGCCAAGGCGTCCCCAAGCGGATGCTGCACGCTGCCCAGGTCCATTACGAATTGACGGGTCAGGGCATCAGCCTGGAGACCGCGACGGCGATGGGCATCCTGGCTGATCGTCTTGGCCGCCTGGCCTAGACGAAGGTCTTGGCGACAGTGGCGCCGGAGGCCTCGATCTGCTGGCCTAACCAGCTGCCGGCACGGACCATGTAGCCGTTCTGCAATTCTTTCCATTCCGGCACGATGCTCTGCTGGACGGCAGGCAGTGCCAGCAAGGTGTCGCGCCAAGCCGCCAACTTGGGGAAAGCGGACAGGGTGAACTCGGCGAACTGTTCGAACCAATCGAAGCGCATCAGCATAGGGGCCAACGCAGCATCGGCAAGGGTGAACGTCTCGCCGAGGAAGTACGGGCCGACCACCTGTGCGTCGAGGCGCGCCAGCTTCTTGTTGAGCTCGGCCACGTGCTTGCGGTGTCCGGCTTCGTCCTTGGCGATGCTGGCCTGGTAGAAGTCTGTCAAGCAGTTGCTGCCGAACTCGATCCACGCGCGGGTCTGGGCACGCTGCACGGCGTCCTCAGGCATGAGGCGGCCCTTGTCGGTGCTGACCTCATCCACGAACTCGTTGATGACGGCGGATTCGAACAGGACATCTTCATTGCCTCCGTCCTTGACCAACAGGATCGGCACCTTGCCCAGCGGGCTCTTGGTGGCGAACCACTCCGGTGGATCCGCCAGATCGATGTAGGTGACCGCGTGGTCGACGCCTTTGTGCAGCATGGTGATGCGGCTGCGCTGCACGTAGGGGCAAGTCTTGAACGAGACGAGTTCGAGGTCCATGGACCACTGTCAGGGACGCATCGACATGAACCCTTGCCAACGTGCTATTCGATGACCGCCTTCAGGCGCTGGAGCAGGTCGCCGTCGGCCTTCTCACAGAAACGTGCCATCTGGGCAGCGCGACGTTCGTTGCCTTCGTACTTGCCGATGCATTTGAACTCGCCAAGCAGGTCCACCTTGGTCTTGCCCGCGCCACCGGAGCGCACCTTGAACGAATAGGAGGCCCAGTTGCAGTCGTCCGCGGAGACGGTCGTGTACCCCTTGTTCTTCTCGAACTCGGTCACCTCGATGGTGGCTGCCGCCTTCACGGGCAAGAAGCCGAACAACTTGATCTTCCGGGTCTCACGCCATTTGCTGCCGACGGCCAACGGTCCGTCGTCCAGGCGTTCGATCTTGACGATGTCGGGCATGAAGTGGTGGGCACGATCAAGATCCGTCAGTCTCTCGAAGACCTTGGACGGCGTGGTCTCGACCACGGCGCTGCGCATGAACGTCTGCATACCATGCAAGCCCATCCAGCGTTCTTTGAGTCTTTCCTGCGGTCGTGGTGGCCCGGCCAGGTCGGGTGGCGTGAGACGTTGCCGGGCCACCCCACGGCACAAGACGTGAAATGCCCGGCCATCGATGACACGACATGGCGGGCCTCATCGGTCTCACGAGCGCTGACCTGGAGGTCCAGGACGCGACAGGTGCCGTGCGCTGGGCGTACCAAGGCGAATGGGTCCCGCACCCAGTGATCCGCCTGACCACGACGCTGCCCGTCGCCGTCACCGCCGCCGACGGCGAGCGCGAGATCGTCCGGGCACGTTGGGGCTTCCCGGTCGGCCCCGGGCGCCCGGTCGGCAACTGCCGCGACGACCGTCTGACCGACAGCCGCATGTGGGCCAGCATGTACGGCAAGAGCCACTGCCTGTTCGTCGCGACGGGCATCTACGAGATGACCAAAGATGCGGCGGGAAAGAAGCACAGCTGGTGGTTTCGACGCGTCGACGGCCACCCCATCGTCATGCCGGGGCTGGTCTCCCAACGCTCCGTCCGATACGGTGACGAAGCCCCGGTCAAGCGGCTGTGCGGTGGTATCATCACCACCGAACCCAGCCCGTTCTTCGGCGCCTTCCACAACCGCCAGGTATGCGTGCTGGAGCCGACGGAGTTCGACGATTGGATGGCCGGCGGCGACCCCGAAGAACTGCGACGATTGCTGCACCGCCCCGCCCCTGGCGCATGGGAGGCCGTGCCGGTCGACGACCGCATCTTCGCCAAGGGTCGGCGTGAACTGGAGGACCTGATACCGATCGGCAAGCCCATCATCGACCATGGCGACGGAGCCCTCCCGGATCTGGGAGGTTCGGGCGACCGCCAGATGAGACTCGGCGAATAGGTTCTGGCAAGCCATTTTGCGTCGCCCTGGCGATGCCGGTCCGTGACAGGATTCCGGCCCGCCGCACAAACGTTCCTACGCGACCTGGCTACCAACAACCGCAAGGACTGGTTCGAGGCCCACAAGAGCGAGTACGAACGGCTGATCCGCGAACCGGCCCTGGACATCATCGAGGAGATCGGTGCATGGTTCGACGCGGCGGGCATCCCGTACGTCGCCAGCGCCAAGAAGGTGGGGGGCAGCCTGAGCCGCATCCATCGGGACGTGCGGTTCAGCGCCGACAAATCGCCGTACCAGCCCCACGTCATCCTCCATTTCTCCCATCGCAACGCCAGCCCCGAGCGACCCATGCCAGGCCTGGGCATTCGCTTCGATGGCGACAGTATCGGCATGGGCGCCGGCGTCTGGACGGCGCCGACCCCGGTCCTCAACAAGATCCGCGACGGCATCATCGCCGACCCGGCCGGTTGGCGCCGCGTCACCCAGGGCCTGACGCTCGATGGTGAGCGGCTCAAGACCGCGCCCCGCGGCTATGACAAGGACCACCCCTTGGTCGATGCTTTGCGTCTCAAGAACTACCTGGCACACGTGCCGCTGGCGAAGAAGGACCTGCGGGCCATCCTGGAGGCGCTGCAGTCCAAGGGTCCGCCGCTGTTCGCCTACGCCGAATGGCTCGCCCAACGACTGTGACCCCGCTGCGCTGCGGGCGCACGCCTTACACGTCGCCCGCCTATCCAGCGACGTGGCTTCGACGACGCTGATCATCGGCGTCCTCCTGGATCTGATCACCGCGGGCATGCTCACGTATGTCGGCTTACGGGTCTGGCAGTTGCCAGACCCGGGCACCGGGCTACACCACAGCCTGTGGTTCTGGTACGGTGGGAGCCTCTTCATGCTCCTCGATGGCGGCTTCGCCATGGTCCTCTTGGCTTACGACGTCCCGCTCGGCGTGGCGACCGCCGTCCTCATCATCCGGCGGCTTGCCTTCTCGCTTGGTTGGATGGCGTTCGGTGCCTGGCTCCTTTCCCTCAACGGCAGCCGCGCTCTGCGGGCCTGGTGGACGTACACTGCCGTCCTGCTGGGGGCCATCTTCATCCAGGCCTGGCTGCAGGGCGTCGGCGGTTACGAGGTGCGAACCTGGGGCGTCGGGCTACTGGCTGCGGACCCGACGCCGCTATGGCTCAACGTACTCTTCGGCGTCGCCCTCTTCGTGCCTCCCGGCTGGCAAGCGGTCCGGCTGTTGATGTGGTTCCCGCGCCTCTCCCCGGTCCAGCGCTATCGTTGTGCATCCATCGCCGGCTCGACCATCGTGTTCTGCATCCTCGTCATCGCCGGCTTCATCGACAATGAATGGTTCTGGTACGGGCTGCTGGAGAATCGCTCCGTCTTCACCGTGGCCACTGGCGTCCTCATCGCCATGCGGCCACCGGTGCTGCTGCGCCTCAGGGGGGTGCCGCGCATGAAGACCGCCCGCGAGTTCCCGGGTAGCCACCAAGCCGCCGACGTCTGAGCGGCCGTTCTAAAGGCGAGCGCCCATGGTCACGTGTGCGCGAGACGCTGCCCTGGGGTGGGCACCACATATTCGACATCCTGGTCGCCCGCAGGCTCCAGGCGTTCTACGATCGCATCGCCGTGCGCCACCCGGAGGCCCGGGATATCGTCGACATGGGCTGCGGGCCCGGGCACCTCGCCGCCGCGCTGGCCCAGTCACACCCGCATGCCGACGTCCAGGGCATCGACCTGGACCCGGTCCAGGTGCGCCTGGCCCGCCGTCACCACGAGCTCACCAACCTGACGTTCGACGAGGCACCCAGCCACGACCTGCCCTTCGATGATGCCAGCAAGGACTGGGCCGTGGCCACGGAGACGTTCCATCATTGGAGCGAACCGGCCAGGTCCTTGCACGAGATCCACCGCGTCCTGCGTCCCGGCGGCGAATTCTGGATCATCGAGGGGGCCGGCGACATGACCAAGGACGAACTGGAGGCATGGACCGGCAGGCGGCCGTTGCCGGGGCTGACATTCTGGGTCCGCTTCATCTTCAAACGCCACGGGTACATGCCCGAGGCCCTGCGTCGCGACGTCATCGCCGCGGCAGAGGCGTCGCCGTTCGGTGGTGCCGAGGTCACGCGAGAAGACGGCTGGTGGGTCGTCCGGCTGGTCAAGTCCGATTGAGCAGCCACACGGCGGCATTCAGGCAGCTGGCGAACAGAATCCACGCCAGGTAGGGTAGGAGCAGGTATGCCACGACGCGGTCTCGGCGCCACGAACGCCAGACAAGCCACGTCACGATCGCGTCCATCGCGAGGATCCAGACCAATGCTAGGCCGCGTAACTCCCAAGCGAAGAACAGCGGGGTCCACAAGGCGTTCATGGCCAGTTGGACGCACCAGCCGATGAACCCCGGCGAACTCGCCCCGCCACGCCACAGGCGCCAGCCGGCGACTGCAATGGCGATGAACAACGCCGTCCAGACCGGGCCGAACAGCCAGGATGGTGGCGCCCACGAAGGTTGGTCGAGGGCGGCGTACTGGTCGGCGGCATCGATGGCGGCCAGGCTGCCCCCCAGCGCCGCCACGGTGACGGCCGCCCCGCACACCACAAGGCGGGCTATGTCCTGCTTCTGCACCGTCCACCATCGGCGTCGGCAGCTAAAGGCTCGTCGGGAGGCTTGGTCTCCGGCGAGTTCGCCCAGTTCACTCCGCGAAGAACGCGAAGATGTGGTCGAGCCGGTCGCCATGGATGCGCTCCAGGCGGGCCGCCAGATTCTCTGCGTCGCACGTGACCCGCATGTGCAGGTTGCAGGACCACTTTCCGCCTTTCTTGGCTTCGAACGTGAAGGTGGCCCCCTCGGAGGTGGCCACGAGGCGACGCTTCGTCTTGTCGTACGTGGTCACGGTGAACGTCTGGCCTGGGCGCGGGATGATACCCAGCCATCGGCGCGGCACCTCCGTCCACCGCGTGCCCACGCCAAAGGGCGGATCGCTGTGCAGCTCGACGTCGTGCACCTTCGGCAAGATGTCCGGCAGCATCTCGACCTCGGTAAGGAACTGGAACGTCAACTTGGCGTCTGCCTTCAGGAGGACGGTACGCGCGAAACCAGCCATGATTTCGGGTGGCGGACGCTGCGTAAAGCGGTATGGGTGGCCCTGTATCCCGGCATGTCTTGCACACGCCGGCGGCTCGGGTCCGCCCTTTCTTAGGCATGGACCCAATAACGCCTGCCGGTAATGGCGCCCCGTCCTTCACAGGACAGGTGAACCCCATGACCACACTGTTGATCGAGCACAACGTCAAAGATTTCAGAGCCTGGAAGACCGCCTTCGATGCCCACGCCGACGTCCGCCAGAAGCACAAGCTGACCGGCAACATCGTGTACCAGCGCTTCGACAATCCGAACGCCGTCTGCGTCGTCTGCGAGGGTGCCTCCAACAACATCCAGGCATTCATCGCAGACCCCAGCTTGAAGGCGGCCATGCAGGGAGCCGGCGTCCAGGGTGAGCCCAACTTCAGGATCTTGGAACCCAGCGCCAGCAAGATCCACGCCATCTAGTCCCGGAACCATCTGGCCTCTTCCCTTTCCCCTTGGTAGCGGTTCACTCGAGCGGGCTGCGTCGCAACGCGTGGACTTTCAACCCCCCAGCAAATGGGCTGCCCGTGACTGGTTGGTGGGCGCGTCCCGAACTTCGCCGTGATGAAGACGAGGGACAAGAACGCAAGGTCGGTTTCCTTGACCTGTTCTATGACCTGATCTTCGTGGTGGCCGTTGCCCAGCTTGGGCATGACCTGGCCAAGCACCCTGACCTGGAACATGCGGGTCGCTTCGCGCTGCTGTTCCTAGCCGTCTGGTGGCTGTGGATCGGCAACACGTTCTACACCGACCGCTTCGAGACCGAGGACGTCAGCCATCGGCTGTTCACATTCCTGCAGATGATCCCCGTCGTCGGCCTCGCTGTCTTCGCACATGGCGCGTTCGGCGACACGGCATTGCAGTTCGCGCTCAGCTACACGGTCGGGCGTCTGCTCATCATCATGCTATGGTGGAGGGGCGGTCGCCACGATGCGGCGGCGCGGCCGGCCACGGACGCTTACGTCACCGGTTTCACCATCGGTCTCCTGCCATGGATTGCGTCGTTCTTCGCGCCCGTCGAATGGCGGTGGGCGCTGTGGCTTCTTGGTCTGCTGATCGACATCAGCGTCCCGGCCTTGATGCGCTCCCGCCTGGCCCGTCTGCCGCAGTTCAGCTTCAGCCGCTTGGCCGAACGCTTCGGGCTGTTCACCATCATCGTCCTGGGTGAGTCGGTGGCCGGGACCGTCAACGGCCTTGGCGGGCTGGACGAGGTCTCTACGCTCGGCCAAATCACCGGGGTGCTGGCGATGGTGTTGGCCTTCCAGCTCTGGTGGATCTACTTTGACATGGTCCCCCGCGAGCATCTCAAACCGCAGATCCTTGCCGTCATGGGTCGCAGCTACCTGCATTATCCCCTGCTTGGTGCCATCGCGGCTTCGGGCGCGGGCGTGTTGAGCGTCGTGGGCCACGAAGGCGAAGTGCTCGCGGCTCCACAACGCCTGCTGTTGGCCGGCAGCGTCGGTATCGCCTTGCTCGCACTGGTCGGCCTGAGCCGCGTGCACGAGTACAGCCCGATGTTCGTCGGTGCCAGGTTCCGCACGGAGAGCAGCCTGGCGCTCGGTGCAGTGGCCTGCTTCGCCGTCGGCTGGTTCGGACAGGGCCTTGGTGCGGTGCAGGTCCTGGCGGCGCTCATCGCGATCGCCATGGCCCCCATCGCCTGGGGGGCTTGGCACTGGGCTCGCATCGCCGGCAAGATGTCCGCATCGTAGGGCGGGGTCGTGGCGGCGCCTCCTGGCTGGCGTGGCCATGCACACCGCATCGACACCGGGCGGGCATGCCCGCACGTTGAAGTGCCGCCCTCCGGATGACGACGCCATGCCCAAGGCACCGTTTCCGACACCCGACATGGTGCTGTCCCATATCCTGGTCGTCGCCGACCTGCCCACGGCCATCGGGTTCTACCGGGACGTTCTTGGCGCCACACTGTACCGCGAGTATGGTGGCACCACGGCGGTGTTCGACCTCAATGGCGCCTGGCTGGTCGTCGTGACCGGCGGCGGCCCTACTGCCGACAAGCCGGGGGTCGTGATGGCGCCGCCGCCGGACCCATCTCAGGTCAGCCACTCGATGACGATCCGCGTCAAGGATTGCCGAGCTGCGTACGAGGCATTGCTGGCGCGGGGTGCGGTCTTCCTGACCCCTCCGGTCGAATCGGAGTGGGAGGTGCGAGCCTTCTTCGCAGACCCCGACGGGCACCTGTTCGAGATCAGCCAAGCCAAGGGTGGTTAGGTCGGCCGGGCCATGCGCACGCCCCCACGTCAACCCTTATCCCTGCGCTGACGACCCCGCGCCCATGGACGCGCAGACCGTGCATCGTCGCCGCTGGTGGATCCTGGGCGTCATGTGCCTGAGTCTCATCTTGGTCGTACTCGGCAACTCGGTGCTCAACGTCGCACTGCCGACACTCGCCACCGAGCTCGAGGCCACCAATACGGAGCTGCAATGGATCATCGATGCCTACGCTCTGGTGTTCGGCGGTCTGCTGTTGACCATGGGTGCGCTCGGTGATCGCTTCGGTCGCCGCGGCGCGTTGTTGGCCGGCCTCGCCATCGTCGGCGTGGCCTCGGTGGCCGCCACGTTCGCCGTCACCTCCACCCACCTCATCGTGGCTCGCGCCGCGATGGGTATCGGTGCTGCCCTGGTCATGCCGGCGACGCTGTCCATCATCAGCCACGTCTTCCCGCCCGGCGAGCGCGGCAAGGCGATGGGTATCTGGGCCGCCTTTGCAGGTCTCGGTGGTGCCGTCGGGCCCGTCGTCGGTGGGGCGCTACTGGAAAGCTTCCCCTGGGCCGCCATCTTCTGGCTCAACCTGCCCGTCGTCGCCCTGGCCATCCTCGGCACCATCATGGTCGTCCCGACCAGCCGCGACCCGCACCAGCACCGCCTCGACCTGGTCGGTGCCGGATTGTCGATCCTGGCCTTGGCCAGTCTGCTGTACGGCATCATCGAAGGCCCGTCCAAGGGCTGGAGCAGCACCGAAGTGATGGCGGCCTTCGCGCTGGCAGCCGTCAGCTGGCCCCTGTTCATCATCTGGGAACTACGGGCCAAACACCCCATGCTGCCCATGCAACTGTTCGGTCGCCGCGGCTTCACGACAGGCAACGCGGCCATCTCCCTGGCGTTCTTCGTCATGTTCGCTTTCTTCTTCGGCATGACCCAATACCTTCAGTTCGTGCGCGACTACAGTGCCCTGCAAGCCGGCATCCGCACGTTGCCCCTGGCGGCGGGCCTGATCATGGCGGCACCCCGCAGCGATGCGCTCGTCAAACGCATCGGCACACCCGGTACCGTCACGGCGGGTCTGTTGTTGGTCGCGCTGTCGTGCCTCGGTCTGAGCTTCATCGGCATGACCACGCCGTACTGGCCCATGGCCCTCGGCTTCCTGGGGCTCGGGCTCGGCATGGGCTTCACCATGGCCCCCGCGACGACGCTCATCATGGATGACGTACCGGGCCACAAAGCCGGAGTCGGCAGCGCCATGAACGACACCAGCCGCGAGGTCGGCGGGGCGTTCGGCATCGCCATCCTGGGCAGCATCATCAACGAGACCTACCAGCGCAACCTTGTCGTCCCAGACGGTCTGGCCGGTGGCGCCCTGGACCCCACGGCGTCGCTGGGCAATGCCCTGGCCCTGGGCAAGATGATGGGCAGCCAAGCGCTCATCGACAGTGCTCGCCTGGCGTTCGTCGACGGGCTGACGCTGGCCTACATGATCGGGGCGGCCGTCGCCCTGGCGACCGCTGTCATCGTCCGTCTGTGGATGCCGCGGCGGGTCAAGCAGGCCGTTCCGGCGGCCGAACACGAGGCGGTCGTCGAGACCCGGCCCAGCCAGTCGCCGATGATGGTGGCGGAAGCATCGGACCGGCTCGACGACCGCATCGCCGCCATGCGTGCTCGCGTCGATCGCTTGCTGAGTGAGTGAAGGCCTGAAATCAAGGCCCGGCCATCGCGGTGCATGCGGATCGCGCGTATCTATGACGCCCCCCTGGGGCGGCGCGTGCTCGTTGACCGACTGTGGCCGCGCGGGGTCAGCAAAGAACGGGCCGCCCTTTGGCGTTGGGCCAAGGAACTGGCCCCCAGTGACGCCCTGCGCAAGGCCCACCATGGCGGCATGTCGTGGGATGCGTTCGAGGCGGCGTACCGGGAGGAGCTGGACAGCGCCGACTTCAGCGACCTACACGGGGACGATGTGGTCTTGGTGACGTCCGCCAAGTCCTCCCCCTGTCATGCGGACATCTTGGCCGCCGTCGCCGCCGAGCCGCGTTGAAGGCTCAGGACGGGTCGGCCCGCTGGGGCCACACCGCCCACACCACGACGAGCAGTGGCCCGACGATCAGCCCGGCCCAGGTGGCCAAGCCGCCCAGGGCCCAAGCAGCGGCGCCCCAGCGGGCGCCTTCGCCACGAAGGTGTCTCCAGGCACCGTAGCCGATGCCTGCTGCGGCGGCGGCGAAGACCAGGGGGATCACCAGCCCCCACGTCCAGCCGCCCAGCCACGTGGCGAGGCCGGCGAGCAACACGACGGTCCCGGCGGTGCCTGCAATGGCGCCCGTGCCGGCATACCCGACCAGGCGACGTGGGTCCGTGCGCCACACGCTGCGGCCCAGATAGAGCGCTCCGGCGACGCCGATCACCTCGCCGACCAGGCCGAACGCCCAGTGCACGCCGCCCCATGACACGACGCTGAGGCGTCCGATGGGGGTCATCACCCACTCGACGGGCGTGAAGGATTCGCGGGCTCCCGAGGCCAGACTGTAGTGCATCCCGGTCGGCGTCGTGACCAACACATAGTAGGTGCCCGTCGCCGGCGCCGGGCCGCGCCATTCGGCGACCGTGCGCAGGGCGAACGGCGTGAAGGGCTCGACTCCCAGATCATCCACCGGCGCGATGCGCATGGAGCGCGTGCCATTGGGGGCCTGTGCGGTGGCGTCTTCAGGCAGCCCCGGGCCAAAGAGCCAGACCTCTGGCCGACCACTTTCATGAGGCGGGACCGCGGCGCTGACGTACAGCTCGGTGCCGGCCGTCATGTCGAAGGTGTACCAATAGACGCCGTCGGCGGAAGCCTCATTGAAGAACACCCAAGATTTCGTGGCGTCGGCGATGACGAACGCCGTCTCGGGGGACGCTCCGGAGGCGTCGAACTCCGGCACGTGGGCGCCGGCGAGCGGCAACGAAAAGAGGAGGAGTGGGAAAATGGCACGGCGCAGGATGGTCATGGAGATGGTCCCGGACAAACGACGCCGTGGAACGATGGGGTGGGGCTAACGCCGCGATCAGTGCGTCGCGTGGACGGACAGGCGGTTGAAGCCGGCGTGCGGCGTGGCGAACGTGGCGTTCATGCCTTCCAGCGCCTTCTTCACCTGGGGCGTGGCGTTGCCCAGGATCGTGAAGCTGTTGACATCACAGTTGGCCATGAGCGTGTTCAGTGTGTTGCTGACCGCGGGGCGCGTCATGTGTTCGAGGAACGCTTCACTGGAGGCGTATTGGTCCAAGAAGCAGATCCGGTTGTTGGCGCCGTCGACGAAGCATTCCCAGGCGAGCGTGCCGTGCTCGTTCTTCTTGACGTCGGTGGCAAGATTCGAGATCAGGGTCTTGAGCTGGGGTAGTTCGCCTTTGTGGGCGTTCACGTCGAGCACGAGCGAGAATGGTTCAGACATTTGGGGTACAACCTGCGGCAAGCCGCGAGTCGCCACAGGGCGTAGCGAGTATCAACAGATGCCAGCGAATCCCCGGGCTGGCCTATGCGACGACGCGTTTTCGTGGCGTGACGGGAGGGGTGGCGGCCAATTTGGCGTCGGCGCCTTCGAGCATCCCCTTCATCGCTTTGCGCATCTGGCCCTTGGCGATCGGGTTCAGGAGCCAGCCCATCTTCATGCCGAAGTCCATGTTGCAGGTGACGGTGGTCTGGCCGTCGGCTTCGGTGAAGTCGAACGTGGCGACCATCTTCTTCATGGGGGCGCCCCAGAAGTCGACGCCCGTGAGCTGCAGTTGCGTGCCCTTCTTCCAAGCGGTGACCTCTTCGAGGATGCCGGCGCCCTTGCCGAAGTCGCAGGAGCGGCGTCCGCCTACGCCCTGCTTCTTGTTCTCGCGCTTGCTGTCGACGACGCCCGGACTGATGTCCTTGACATTGCCGATGTCCGCGAAGATGTCCCAGACCGCGGTCTTGCTGGCAGTGTATACGTGGTCGACGTGGATGGTGGCCATGGACAGACCAGACCCCGGGTGGTTGATGAAGCTGGTGCCGCACAAGTCCTCGACCTACGCCCGGGAGGCGGGCTTCTCGAAGGAGACCAATGGGGTCCCGAACAGATGGCTGGGGCCCTCGGCGTCGACGAAACCGAAGCGCCTGTACAACGCCTGCGAGCCTGCCAGGAACGTCGTGGTGCTGAGCCACATCGCCCGGGCACCGTCGGCCATCGCATATCCTTCCACGGCCGCCAGGAGCCGCTCGCCGAGACCTTGCCGGCGGGCGTCGGGGTGGACGCCCATCCCGCGGACGTAGAGGCCGCGTTCATCCACCTTGGCCGCCACGGTGCCCAACAACCGACCGTCCTCGATGACCCATGTGGGTCCCTCTGCCATTCGCTGGGCCACGCGGGAGGCGTCGATGACCGTGGCGTCGAAGCAAGCGTCCGTGTACAGGTCCCGGAAACCGACGAACGAGGCGACCAGCAGTTCGTGGATGGCCTGGGCATCAGCCGGGGTCGCAAGGCGCAGCGTGGCCACGCCGGGTCATGCCGCCACTGGCTGATGAGTTTGGCGTCAGAGCCAACCGGCGGCCAATGCGACGACGAGGCCCGCGATCAGGACATCGAAGACGATGCAGAAGCCGACCGTGCTCGGGTGGACGTGGGTCTTGACGACCCCCCAATGATGCAGCAGATCCCATACCGGGTGGGCCAACCAGCCGACGGCCAATGCCCACGGGGACCACAGCGAAAGCAGCGCCAAGGCCATCACCGGCAAGCCAGCCAACGCTTGGAGCCGCAGGTGGCGATCGCCGTGCATGGCCCCCATGCCGACATAGATGCCGACGGTCAGCCACAATAAGCCGGCCAACAGGGGCAAGCGGTACGGGTCGGGCAAGACAAGCGTGACGGCGGTGACGATGACGGCGCCTATCAGGCCCTGGATGAGTGGCTTGCGTTGCACGAAGCGACATGGCGCCGAGGCCGGCTTAAACCGGTAGGATGCCGGTGCGGTGACGTAGGTCCCGGGACGCCAGGTCAAGTCCTCGTGGAATCCTCCCGGGATGCCTGGTCGACAGCTCGCCAATAGACGGCGTTCATCTGGCTGATGAGCACCGCCGCGACGAACACGCCTACGATGAGGGCCAATAGGCCGGCGATGATAATCGGGATGCTGATCACCGCCAGACCGAACACAGACCACCAGCGGCCTTTGGTGTCGGCGAAGCTGGCCTTGATAGCCTCGATAGGACCTAGCGTGTCTTCGACGAAACGCTGGCTGGTGAAGCTCAGTCTGATGGCCCAGTAGATGCCGGGCACGATGAGCAGGAGGAGGCCTCCGACGACGATCAGAAACCACAGCATGCCGAGGCCGATGCTCGGCCAGTAGCGCTTGCCGAACGCATAGCCAAGGTCTGACCACGTGGGTTTCTGCCCTCGACTGGCGGCCAGATGGGCTTTGACCAATCCGATGCCGAGGGGGATGCCCAAGAAGATGGCCACCAGGCTGCCCACCAGATTGACAAAGATGCGCGGGCCCTCCGCAGTAGGGAAGTCCTGCCCGGCTTGGATGTTGCTGGCCAGTCCGGAGATGGCACCGAACAGCAATAGCCACCAGAAATGCGGCCAGATGTTGGTCCAGGCTTGCTTGAGACTCGCGACCACGCGCGGCTCAGGGACGTCGCCGACGGCCATAGATGGCCTGCTATAGTCCCGCACATGAACCTGCGTCGATGGCCAAGAATGGGGTTTTGGGCGAGCGCTATGGGTGATCGCCGTCGCGCGCCGACGCCAAAGCTTGCTTGAAGACATCGACGGGCTGGGCGCCGGACAGGGCGAACTTGCGGTCGAAGACGAAGAAGGGGACGCCTTGTACACCGATGGCTCGGCCTTCCGAGATGTCTGCATGGACGGCATCACCGTAAGCATCCGAGGCGAGGAGGGCATCGACCGCGTCCGATGCAAGCCCTGCGGCGATTCCGATGCGTCTGAGGGTCGCATGTGACGACACATCCGCGCCGGCCGTGTGCTGGGCCACCAGCAGCCGGTCCATGATCTCCGCCCCGAGACCGTGGGCGATGCCGAGATGGTGAAGCCGGTGGGCGTCGAAGGTGTTCGATGCCATGGCGTCGTCGAAGTTGTAGCTCACGCCGACCTGCGCGCCCATCTCAATCAGGCGGGCGTGGGATTCGGCGACGCGATCAGCGCCACCAAACCGCTCGGCAAGATACGCCTTGACCAATTGGGGCTCGCCGAGTTGCGGCGCGAGCTGGAAGGACCGCATGACGACCTCCGTCTCGATGCCGGTCTGCCTGGTGGCCTCGGCGAGGTGAGCATTGCCCAGCAAGCACCATGGGCACGCCACGTCCGACCAGACTTCGATCCGGACCGGCTCCGTTGCCGACACTGCACTCATGCGAGGGTCTCAGTGCGCCGGGAACATGGCCCTTTGGGAGCGGGCCAGCACGCCGGGCGCAGGGGCGTTTTGGTCGCGAAGGCAGGAGGCCGTGGCGTCGTCGCTTATTGGTTGCAGTCGCAAGCGCAGATTATGGAGGAACGTATCTGGCTGGCGTCCAGCCCTTGGGTCTGGTTGTTCTTGGTCGTCATCACCATTCCGCTCGCCATCGCAGGCAGCGCCATGTGGATCGAGCAGCCGGCGACCCTGTGGTGGATGATCATCCCCGGGTTCGCTGTCTTCGCCCTCGTGTGCGGCAACCTGCGCGTCGTGACCGAAGCGGACGGCTTGCTCATCAGATATTTCCCTCTGTGGCATCGTCGCATCCCTTGGTCCGACATCGAGGATGCCCAGGCTGAGCGCTACCGGCCTTGGCACTTCGGCGGATGGGGCGTCCGCTTCAGCCAACGAGCCATCGCGTTCTCGGTCATCACCAAGCAAGCCATCCGATTGACGGTGCGGGGCCGTCGCTTGCAAGTGGTGTTCTCCACGCAACGACCAGATGATTGGTTGGAGGCGCTCAAGCAACGCTCCGTGGCCCACAAGACGCCGGTCGCGAGGCCGGATGGCCGCGCGGCGCATTCGTAGGACAGGCCTTAGATGGGCTAAGGTCGATCGCTGATCGTGCCCACGGTCGTCGTCGAGTTGTCGGTTCTGGATGAATCTCGGTGGGCCGACGCTATACGCGCTGCAGGTGACGCGATGCGCGTCTATCGCGACGGTCCAGAGGCGTGCATCGTCATGGCGATCGACACCATAGGTGGGGCCGAAACGGCCCTGTCGCTGCTCCCCGGGATGGTCGCCGTTGCAGCGGTCGAAGCGATGACAATCAAGATCATGGAACCCGTGGCGATTGTGACCGTGGACGGCGAAGGGATCCAAGTGGATCGTTTGTGGCCACGTGGGAGAGGCCAGGGGTGACTGCTCTGCAGGGGCCCGGTCTAACCGCGATTGATCCTAGACGCGAAGCCGGCCGCTTTGCTGCCCGCCGCGACCTCGACGGTGTGTTCCTTGTAGGTCAACACCAACAGCGTGCCTCGGGCTTCGGCGCCGACCTCCGAGAACGGTGCCTTGGCCTTCAGCATGCCGCGGAACACCACGACATCCTCCTGGATGTCCGCCTTGACCTTGGCACCCGTGCCTTTGAGGATGCCTGTGAGTTCGACCATGGCGGCTCGAGGGACCACCCGTATCTGACGGTTTCGCGAAGTGCCGGGCTGGGCCCGGCTACTGCGCCAGGATCGCGTCGAGCTTGTCGAAGGCTGCACTCCAAGCCGCCATGGTCGGAGCGTGGTACTCGGCGGGCAGGCCTGGCATGCGTAACACCATGCGGGTGGCTTCGCCTGCCGCCGCGAATCGCGCATCCATGACCGTCGACTTGTCCGCGGCGCCTTGCACGAGTCGGCTCGGGACCTGGATGGTGTGGAACACGCCGTCTTCCACATGGTTGCCGCGCGGCGTCGGGATGAGACGTCGGTAGGTGCCACCTTCGCGGAAGTCATGCGTCTCGATGATGCAATCGCCCTGGCCCGGGCCGTACCATGTGGCGAACATCGCTGGGTCTGCCCACGCGGCCCACACCGCGTCGATGGTCGCGGCGAAGTCGCGCTGCATCTCGAAATCCATGGCTCCGCCACCCGATGTTTGCCGTAATATCATACCGGAGGGCGGCTCTCCGCGGGGAGCACCCTAGCCGTGGCCGGAGGCCACCCGAACCACCCCTGGCGGGCGCCATCGAATTCGCCGTCGTCCCCCACATGCCGCACCACGACGGCGCAGCGCTTTCACGGGCTCTTCTGGCGCTTCATTTCATGTCGCCCGTGCAGGACGGAGCCTGAGACCATCATAGACCCCGTCGCGAATCATTCGGGCCGGCAGCGTGGCTAGCAACATGGCGTCCCCGGCGAACTCGACGCCCAGGATCTCTGCCTTCTTGCCGCCTCCGATGGTCGCGGACCGTCCATGGGCGTGTTGGCACAGGTGAAGGACTTCTTCAATGTCGTGCCGATGGTCCGGTCGACATCGTACCCGCCACTACGGCTGGTCCGCACACCCGCCATATCGCATCGGAATTCGTCGGCAGAGCGGGGCCCACATGACGCCGGCGACGGCGCCGATTGTGAAGAAGATGGTCGGCATGCCAATGATAGCGCCAAAGGCCAAGGCCGTCCCTTGATTCAAGCCGATCGTTGCTAGGTCGATGAAGAACCCGCCTACCGAGTAGGTGATGCCGAGCAGCAGTCCGACGAAGGCGCCGAAGAGCCCGAAGTGCTTGGCGGCACCCAAGGGACCCATGAGGGGCCATCCGGCGCTGGGATGAATGGGCTTTCGGTGCGGCCCTGCCATGGCCGTGCCTAGATCTTGGTGGCCGAATAGCGCGTCGGGGGACCTACGCGGTCGGCGGCATGAACTTCGCCCGGGCCTGTTCGGCCTGGTCCCGGACAATGCATCCGGGGGCGTGGTCGTTGACCAATCCCATGGCCTGCATGAACGCGTACACCGTGGTGGGCCCCACGAATTTCCATCCGTGCTGCTTGAGTGCCTTGGCCAATGCGACGGACTCGGGTGACGTCGGCGCTACCGCTTCGGGCGCACGGCGGTCGGGTTCGTAGTCCCAGACGAACTGAGCGAGGCTTCCGTCACCGACGAGGTCCTTGACATGCTGCGCGTTGTTGATGACGGCCTCGATCTTGCCGCGATGGCGGACAATGCTTGCATCGCCGAGCAGACGTTCGATGTCCTCCTCGTCGAAGGCGGCGATCTTCTCAAAATCAAATCCCGCGAACGCCGCGCGGAAGTCCTCGCGCTTGGCCAGGATGGTCCGCCAGCTAAGCCCGGATTGGAACGCCTCCAAGCTCAACTTCTCGAACAAGCGCACATCGTCCGCGACTGGGAATCCCCATTCGGTATCGTGGTAATGCAAGAACCCAGGCGCGGCCAGCGCCCATTCGCAGCGGGGTAGTCCGTCAGGGCCGGGGGCGGTCTTCATCCCAGAACCTCCGGGCGCGTGGCTGCCGACGACACCCCATTCTTCGGGGGTCGGCGGCGATACCGGCTTGCTGGCACCGAGTGCTGGTCGGGACGCCTGGAGCCATCACACGCTGAGCCAGGGACAAGTACGATGTCCGGCCCGGTCCCTTCGGACGCGATGTGGATGGTCGTTCCATCGGGCGAGGCGACCCGTGATGCCATGCACCTGCAAGGCGGCGCGGCGGTCTTCAAGGTAGGGGTGTCGAACGGCTGGGCCGCCGGTGCATGCGGATGTGGTCGAGCGGGTGTCGGCTTACGAAGGTCCGCGATGGCGTGTTTGACGCCATGCTCGACCGGGTGCCGGTCAGCCGCCGGGGGGCCGCCTTCAGCGGCGCGGCTTCATTGCGGCAGGTCGGCGAAGACGCGGCCTGCTTCCTCCGTCGTGTTGAACGTCTGGATAGGGGCTGGCGCTTTTCCCAGCGCGATCAGGCGGTGGGTCCAGCGCGGGGTCGCGACGCC
>JBFJNL010000003.1:0-37783 GCA_041618195.1 Thermoplasmatota archaeon
CGCCAGTCGTACTGGTGGCCTTGAAGACCATCGAACCAGCAGGAGCGTAGAAGCTCTTGGCGTGGGTACCCCAGCTGGTGGCCGGCAGGGTCGTGAAGGCGCCACCGTTGTGACTGGCCTCGACCTTGGAGATGCTGCTGCTGGTGTGGACCTTCACTTCGACCCAGTATTCGTTGGCACCGCTTGGGACCGTGAAGGTCGCGCTGAAGGTGCCCGGTTCGGGGGCAGGGCCCGGGGCCGGGGCGGCGTTGCCGCGCTCGGCCTTGACACCGGCGACCCAGACATGACCGGCGGCCTTGAGGTCGCTGGTGCCGGACCAGGAGAGACCCCAGTGGCGTTCGGCTTCGCCGTAGTAGTTGGCGAGGTTCATGCCGGGGCTGTCGTTCCAGCTGCGGTAGACGATGGCCATGACACCAGCCTGCTTGAGGGCAGGGATGTTATCGAAGAACTGCTGGAGTTCGGCGCTCTGCTTGCTGAGGTAGGCAGGTTCCGGGTAGCTGCTCAGGGCCAGGTCTTGGATGAAGATGGGCTTGCCGAAGAGGGTCTGGAGGTAGTGAGCGTTGTTGAGGGTGGTCTCATACAGGTCGTCGTAGTGGGTCGACGAGTCACGGGTGCTACCGCGCATGCCTTGGATACCCACGTAGTCGCTGGCGGCGGCGGTGCGGTCGAAGTTACCCCAGTGGTTGCTGCCCCAGCTACCAAGGCTCAGAACGACCTTGGCGTTCGGGTAGCCGGCGTGGATCTTGTCGGCCATAGCGGCCATGTAGCCATCGAAGGGTTCGTAGGTCTCGATACCGCCCTTGTTGAATTCAGATTCCATGAAGATGACGACTTCTTCGCCCTGCATCTTGCTGTTCAGGTGGGCGACCATTTCGTCGGCGAGACGGTTCCAGCCGGCACGGTCCTTCTGGGCGTTATGGAGGCTGCTCCAGCAGCCGTTCTCGACGCAGGACGGACTGATGTCGTCGCCCCAGTAGTAGAAGTGGATCGCCGGGGTGACACCCTGGTTCTTCATGTTCGTGAGTTGCGCGTCAGGACCGGCCCAGCCGCTGCTGAGGGTCCAGGGGCCGAGCCAGAAGGTGCCGTAGTCAGGGGCGACACCATTGCTGGTCTGGACATTGATGGCACTGGATTCCATGCCGAACCCAATCGGGGTGGCAGTGGATTCAGCACCGACTTCGGGCGCGATAAGGACGGCAAAGCCGGCGGTCAGGATTGTTAGCGTGGTCAGAATTGTTTTCAGGCGGGTCATTGGATTCACCAATTATCGCGCCGGGGGTGGGGGGCCGAAGCGCCTCCATGGGTCCCAGTGCGTAATGGTCCATGGTCCACCAGACTACTTAGGCCGGGTCGAAATCCTAATTATGGATAACAGGTTTTCCGGGTTTCCTATTTGACTGTGACTGAAACTGTTTTAGGGACAAAGGGCGCGAGGCCGTGGTTTTGAGGCCTCTGTACGCGAGGGCCCCATCACGCGGTACCCGCACGAGGGACCTACGCCGCTGCCAAGGCCCGGCGCCGGCCCAAAGATGGCCGCGACGGCGGCAGCGACCCGACCAGGCTTCGATCCCCACGCGCACCGACCCGCCAAGGAGGTGCGCGTGGAGAAAGGCTGGTGGCGCCGGGCTCGCCTCCAAGGAGGCCGCCAGACCCGGCACGCGAACCAAATCCGTGGCGAGCCGATGAAGGCCCATCCGCGGCGGAAAGAGGTGGGAGAAAGGGTGGGGGCGCACGACCCCCGACTGCCTGCTTAGGTCCAGTTGATGACGCGGCTCGTGTCCGAGTCGCCATCCACCGAGACGGCGCGGAACTGGACGGTAGCACCGCTGCCCATCTTCGGGTTGGCCGAGAAGGAATCCCAGCTCGTCTCCGAGAGGCGGAACCAGTTGCCGCCGTTGATGCGAGCGTCGACGTGATCGATGGGCTCGTTGGCGCGGACCGTGGTCTCGATCCAGTAGGCGTTGCCGATGGCCTTGGCACCGAAGTGGGCGTCGAAGGCGACCGGAGCCTTACCCCAGGCGACGGGCTGCGACATGGCAGCCTGACCGTGGGCATCGGTAGCACGGAAGGTCACCATGGCACCGGGGGCGACATGGAAACTCTTCGCGTAGGTACCCCAGCTCGTGGCAGGCAGGACGGTGAACGCCCCACCGTCGACGCTGGCCTCGACCTTGCGGATCGGGTTGTTGGCGGCGACGCTGGTCTCGACCCAGTACTCGTTACCGACGCTGCGGGCGTTGAAGCTGGCGGCGAAGGCGGGCGTGGGCTGGGTGACCGTCACGGTCTTGCTGCTGGTGCTGGTGACCTGACCATCGCTGACGGTCACTTTGACCGTGTAGGTGCCGGCTTTGGTGTAGGTGTGGCTGGCCTTGACCATGCTCACCTTGCTGCCGTCACCGAACTCGATGGTGTAGCTCAGGGCATCACCGTCGACGTCCGAGGAACCGGACGCATCCGCGCTGACGCGCATGTCCGAGGTCGTGGTAGCCAGGCTAGCGACCGGAGCGTGGTTGACCGGCGCCTTACCCCAGGCGACGGGCTGCGACATGGCAGCCTGACCGTGGGCATCGGTAGCACGGAAGGTCACCATGGCACCGGGGGCGACATGGAAACTCTTCGCGTAGGTACCCCAGCTGGTAGCAGGCAGCGTGGTGTAGACACCGTCGACACGGGCTTCGACCTTGCTGATCTTGCTGGTGCTGCTGACCGCGGTCTCGACCCAGTATTCGTTGCCGACACTGCGAGGGTTGAAGCTGGCAGTGAAAGCAGGCGTGGGTTCCGGTTCGGGGGCAGGCGCGGGAGCGCCGCCGAGCCAGCTCATCGAGTCACTGGTCACCGTCGCGCCAGTCGTACTGGTGGCCTTGAAGACCATCGAACCAGCAGGAGCGTAGAAGCTCTTGGCGTGGCTACCCCAGCTGGTGGCCGGCAGGGTCGTGAAGGCGCCACCGTTGTGACTGGCCTCGACCTTGGAGATACCGCTGTGGCTCTGCACCCGGACCTCGACCCAGTATTGGTTGACGTTGCCGGGAACGGTGAACGTGGCATCGAAGGCGCCAGGGGCCGGGGTCGGACCAGGAGCCGGGGCGGGAGCCGCGTTGGCGCGCTCGGCCTTGACACCATTGATCCAGACGTAGCCCGCCTGTTTCAGGTCGGTCGTGCCGCCCCAGGAGAGACCCCAGTGGCGTTCGGCTTCGCCGTAGTAGTTGGCGAGGTTCATGCCGGGGCTGTCGTTCCAGCTGCGGTAGACGATGGCCATGACACCAGCCTGCTTGAGGGCAGGCAGGTTGTCGAAGAACTGTTGCAACTCGTTGGCTTGGCGGCTCAGGTACTGGGGTTCAGGGTAGCTGCTCAGGGCGAGATCCTGGATGAAGACGGGCTTGCCAAACAGGTTCTGGACGAACTTGGCGTTGTCAAGCGTGGTCTCGTAGAGATCATCGTAGTGCGCGCTGCTGTCGCGGGTGCTACCGCGCATGCCTTGGATACCGACCAGGTCACTGGTGGCGGCACTGCGGTCGAAGTTGCCCCAGTGATGGCGGCCCCAGGAGCCGAGGCTCAGGACGATCTCGGCGTTCGGGTAACCGGCCTTGATCTTCTGGTTCATGTCAGCAAGGTAGCCGTCGAAGGGTTCGTAGGTCTCGATACCGCCCTTGTTGAATTCAGATTCCATGAAGATGACGACTTCTTCGCCCTGCATCTTGCTGTTCAGGTGACTGACCATTTCGTCGGCGAGACGGTTCCAGCCGGCACGATCCTTTTGCGTGTTGTGCAGACTGCTCCAGCAGCCGTTCTCAACACAGGACGGACTGATGTCATCGCCCCAGTAGTAGAAATGAATGGCCGGAGTGACACCCTGGTTCTTCATGTTCGTGAGTTGCGCATCCGGGCCGCCCCAGCCGCTGTTGAGCGTCCACGGGCCAAGCCAGAAGGTACCGTAGTCAGGCGCGACACCATTGCTGGTCTGGACATTGATGGCACTGGATTCCATACCAAACCCAATCGGGGTGGCAGTGGATTCAGCACCGACTTCGGGCGCGATAAGGACGGCAAAGCCGGCGGTCAGGATTGTTAGCGTGGTCAGAATTGTTTTCAGGCGGGTCATTGGATTCACCAATTAACGCGCCGGGGTTGGAGGGCCGAAGCGCCTCCATGGACCCCAGTGCGTAATCGACCACGGTCCGCCAGACTACTTAGGCCCGGCCGAAATCCTAATTATGGATAACAGGTTTTCCAGGTTTCCTATTTGACTGTGACTGAAACTGTTTTAGGGACAAAGGGCCAACGGCCAAGAATTGACGGCCCGAGTGACCACCGGCGTGGCGGCGATTGACGCGCGGCACCCGGCCCGCGACCGCCGACCGGACCCCGCCGCCGGGACCGTACGCGCCGACCCCTGCGGCGCGGCCGTCTGTCCGGACGCTCAACGCGGCGCGACATCACGGCACCACCCCTCGCAGAGGCGCGGATGTCACCCAGGAAGGCCCCGGGCCGAACATCCAAGCGGCGGTGCACAAGAAGAGGTGGAAGGAAGAGGAATCAAGAGGTCGCGCGCCGCCACGACCCCCATCCATCAGACAGGGCGCAGCGGCGCGACATCAACCTACCCTAGATCCATGTCGTCGTCCCGCTCGTCACGACGAAGCCGCCCGTACTGGTGGCACGGAACTTGACCGCCGCGTTATCGGGGACGAAGAAGCTCTTGGCGTAGCTACCCCAACTCGTCTTGGGCAGCGCGGTCCACGCGCCGCCGTTGACCTGCGCCTCGACCTTGGACACGGGTTGGTTGCTCGTCACGTAGGTCTCGACCCACCAGTTGTTGGATGGGTCGGTGACCTTGAACGTCGCCTTGAAAGCGCTGCCATCACTGAGCCATGAGAACGCTTGGCTCTGTGCGGTCTGACCCTGCGCGTTGGTGGCCGTGAAGACGACCGAGGCGCCCGTGGCCACGTGGAAGCTCTTGGCCCATGCCCCCCACGACTGCTTGGCCAGGGCGATCTGCGGACCACCGCCGACGGAGGCCGTGACCCCGGTCACTGTGTGACTGGTCGTGACCTTCGTCTCGACCCACCAGTTGTTGACGCCGGAGGGTACGGTGAAGGTCGGCTTGAAGTCGCCCGACGGGGGCGGCGGCGGAGGCGCACCGAGCCACTGGAACCCCTTGCTTTGGACTGTCTGTCCCGTGTTGTCGGTCGCCGTGAACTTCACGGTCGCGCCGCTGGGGACGTGGAAGCTCTTGGCCCAATTGCCCCACGACTGCTTCGCAAGTGACACGGCAGTGCCGCCGTTGACCGAGGCGCTGACAGCGGTGACCGGATGGTTGCCGTCGACGCGTACCTCGACCCACCAATTGTTCACACTCGATGGGACGGTGAAGCCTGCTTCGAATGTCTCCGACGGTGGTGGAGGCGGGGGCGGCCCAGCACCGAGCCAGGAGAACGCCTGGCTTTGCGCTGTCTGACCTTGGTTGTTCGTCGCCGTGAAGACCACCGAGGCGCCCGTGGCCACGTGGAAGCTCTTGGCCCAATTGCCCCAGGATTGCTTGGCCAGCGCGACCGGCGCGCCGCCATTGACCGAGGCGGTCACGCTACTGACCACCGACGGCGAGTTGACCGCGACCTCGACCCACCAGTTGTTGACGCTGGCAGGTACCGTGAACGTCGGATTGAACGTCCCCGGCGGCGGGGGCGTCGTGCCTTGGCCAACGACAGGGTAGGGCAGATGTGGCCACATGGCGTTGTACGGCGCGTGGGTATCGAACACCAGGATCGCACCGCCACTGGCCGGACTGGCTGCCGCTGAGACAGGCACCACCCATTGCATCGTGCCGGTGTTCCACAGATCTTCGACGATCGGCCCACGCGACACTTTCCATGGATGGACCGAGATGAACGTCTCCTTGGCGCCGGTGATGGAGTTGAGATACCAGATGCCATCACCGCCAGGACCCGGACCGTTGGCAAGGACCTCCTGCACACCGTCGTTGTCAACATCGGCAAGTGCCAGGTCCTTGTTCTGCCAGTACGTGTCCAGCGTCGTTCGCCAGCGCATCACGCCGGTGGAGTCGTAGCGATAGAAGTGCGCCGGACCCGTGACCTGCCACGGCGGCGTGTTGGGGTCACCGGGGAACGGAGGCTTGTGGCCGACGGTGTTCCAATCGGCCCAGATGATGTCCGCCTTGCCATCCGAGTCGACATCGGCGATGATCGGACGCGTGTAGGTGAGCGGGGCCCCGTTGGGGTCTTGGCGCATCCACAGCAGCTGGCCATCGCCCTTGACGACGAACAGGGCCGCGTGATCGTTGCTCCAATCATCGGCATCGTGACTGTCGCGGGCACCGAATACGATATCCAGCGGGCCGACACCGTCGACCTGACCGATGGTCGGCCCGACGGGCACGCTGGCGCTGTGCAGATTGAAGGATGGGTGGTTGGCCCAGAAGGTCCACTTCGTCGTGCCCCAATTGCCATTCATGGCGGTGATGACACCGCCATCGGAGGCCCAGACCACGTCCAGTTGGCCATCAAAGTCGATATCGGCCACTGCCGGCTCGCCGTTGCCGCCACCGATGCACTGCTTCCACATCGTGGAACCGTCCATCCTCAAGGCGAACACACCGACCTCTTCGGTCTGCACCAGAATCTCGAAAGTGCCATCGTTGTTGAGGTCCGCAAGGACCGGCTTGGCGTCCATGCTGGCGTCAGGGTCACACGCGTTGGTACGGGTCTCCCACAGCTTGGTGAAGACGAAATTACCCCGGGAACTAGCCCCATCTTCGTAGCGAAGGACCGTGATGTAGGCCGCCGAATTGGCGACCACCAAGTGGGGCACGCCACCGAACTGTAGCACGGCGGCTTCCACACCGTTGAGCGGGCGGGCGCCCCAGCCGGGCGGATACTTGGTCAGGATCTCGGCGTCCAATTGACCA
Source organism: Thermoplasmatota archaeon (assembly GCA_041618195.1). Lineage (GTDB taxonomy): Archaea > Thermoplasmatota > E2 > JACPAO01 > JAHFTW01 > JBFGSX01. Next base: position 6,923 of record JBFJNL010000003.1, read on the forward strand.
GACTGCGAATCGAACACGTAGACCCGCTTGTTGTCATTGTGGACGATGATCTCCATGATCCCGTCGCCGTTGAAATCATAGACCAGCGGCGGGTTTCCATCAAACGCCTCAAGCGGCGCCTGGGGCGTGACCGACGCCATGCTGATCGTCAGCGCCAACGTGGTCTGGGGCGATTGCGCGGTCGCTTGCGGGAGCGCGGTGAATGTGGCGATGAGGATGAGCGTGATCCCGATCGCGATGGGGCGTGTTCTGTTCATTGTGTGACCTCCTTCATGACGAGACCCCGGGGACGCCAAGGTCGTAGAGTAGGACGACGCCGTAGCCGCGGCCGTCGAGCGGGCCCGCCGGGATGGCCACGTGCAGATCGCCGCCGGCACGCAGCGTCCCGATGATCGGGCCTTTTGCCAGCTTCAGTTCGCCGGCACTGAGGAAACCTTCAGACCCACCGGTGGCCGCGTCGAGCCGGACGAGGCCGTCGCCTCCAGACCCCGCCCCATTGGCCAGGACCTCCAGTTGCCCGTCGCCATCGAAGTCGCCGACGGCGATCTCTTTGTTGGACCACCACGACTCGACGGCACGGACCCAGACGTCATTGCCGGCGGCATCGAGGCGGAAGACGTGGGCGTCGCCGAGGTGTTCCCAGTTGCCGGGTTGGTGGCCGATGGTGTTCCAATCCATGCCGAAGATGTCCGGCTCGCCGTCACCGTCGACATCCGCGACCACGAGCGGAGTGTAGCTGAGCGGGTGTGCCCAATCGGGCTGGCGCATCCACAGCACCTCGGGCTGCCACGTCTTCAGATCTTGATGGATGGCGAAGATGGCCATATGGAACTCTTCGAACTGACTGGCGATGTTGTTGGGCGCGTAGCGTGCGGTGAACAGGATCTCCTTGGGTGCTTTGCCATCGAGTTCTGCGATGGTCGGGCGGACCGGAATCGATGCTGGCTCGATGAAGTACGGCGCAGCACGAGCGTCGAAGGTCCATTGGGGTCGGCCGGTCAAGGCGTCGAAGACGCCGATGAATCCGCTGTCGGAGGCGAACACGACCTCGATGTCGCCGTCGCCGTCCAGGTCATCCAACACGGCGTCCGCGTTGCCCCCGGCCCAGCATTGACTCCACATCGTGGTGCCATCAGAGCGCAGGCCGAAGAGGCCCACTTGCTCGACCTGGAAGAACATCTCATCGGCGCCGTCGCCGTCGACATCGACGAGCACCGGCGTGGAATCCATGCCGGGGCTGGCGTGACAATCATTGAGTCTGCGTTCCCATTGCTTGGTCAGGATGAAGCTGCCATCCGGGGCGGTACCATCGTAGCGCCAGGCGATGACGCCACCGGCAGGCGTGGCTCCGACGATGCTGGCGGGGCCATCGGGCGTCAGCGTGCCCACGGCGACGCCGTTGAGCCATTGGTCCACGTGCCACGAAGGAGGTAGCCCCATCGACAAGCTGGCCCGCTCGATGCCGGCCGGCGTGTAGACGCGCACTTGACGGTCGCGGGATGAGGTGATGATCTCGTTGATGCCGTCACCATCCACGTCGGCGAAGAGAGGCGGCGAATCGAACGGCGCCGGCCAAGGGGAAGCGGTCCCCAATGCGGGGTCCCCGATGGCACCGATGAAGGAGGCCGAGCCACCCCAGGCCCCGGTCGAGACGTCCAGGCGCTTACCGGATCCATTGTCCCCGACGGTGGCGCAACCGGCGGTCGACACCAGCACCAGCACCAGCAACAGGGTCCCCGCACGGACCCGGCCAGCAGCGATCATCCGTTGCGGATCTCCGTGGGGGCGATCGCGGGTACGGTGTGGGATGGATTGATGCGGGCGAAGCGCGAGCGGACGAGGCACCACCCGATGCGGGGGCCGTCGCGGGCCGCCGACAGCTTGGTCTCGCCAGCGCGGGGCCGGTAATCGATGCGGATGTGCGCGACTCGCAGGTGGAGGCGGCTCGCCATGGCGAACATCTCCGCCTCGATCTCGAAACCCGTGGACCGCAGGGGCAGTGCCTTCAGCGCATCGGCGCGGAATGCCCAGAAACCGGTGCACAGGTCGGGGCAGCGGTGGCCGTACAGGACCGACGCTTCCAGTGACAGCGCCAGGTTGCCGAGGCGGTGGAGGCCGCTCATGGAGCCAGGCCTGCGCACGCGGTTGCCCATGACGATATCCGCGTCGCCGCGCAGGATGGGCTCGAGCAGGCGAGGGATGGATTCCGCGGGGTAGCTGCCGTCGCCGTCGAGCATCACGATGTAACGGCCTTTGAGCATGCTGCGGCCATCGCGGACGGCCGAGCCCTTGCCTTCGCCGCGATCGGGGATCACGCGGGCGCCGTGTTCGGCTGCGATGACGTCGGTGCCGTCCTTGCTGTGGCCGTCGAGGACAACGACCTCAACTTCGAAGCCGGCGGCCTTGAGCGCCTCTAACGGCAGACTGTCGAGCGTCTGCCCGATGGCTGCGGCTTCGTCTTTGGCGGGGACCAGGATGGTGATCATGCCGGCTTCAAGTGGTCCAGACATCAGGCAGACCCCCTGGCGACGTAGGCGACCAGACGGGGATGCGCCAGGCCTTCGCTGCACCATGCCCCGAGCGGCTCCCAGGGGTCGTCGTTGAGGTAGGTGGCGTCGAACGGAGCGTGGTCGGTGCGCATGTAGCGGTCCACGACCATGATGACGTCGCGACCCTGGCCCTGGAAGTCGTCCACGGTCCGGTCGCGGCGGTCTTCGCGAGTGAACATCTCATAACTGTACCAGACGTCCATGCCGTCTTCGGCGAAGGCACCCATGACGAGCTTTGCCTGCCAGCTACCGGCGACGATCACGGTGCCCTCACGCGAGTCTTCGGCGATGTCGCGCATCTCATTGAACTCGCAATCAGGGTAGAGGCGGTACCAGCCGTCTTCGTATTCGAGCGGCGTGCCGGCGTAGACCGTGCCGGCCATGAGGGTGGCACCGACGATGGTGGCGACGGCACCAAGCGAGTACTTGCGTGATCGATTGGCCGGAGCCGAGCCGGGCCGTTTCCGGGCGCGGCGGGCGGCACGCGTCGTCCAGGCATCGGCCGCGGCACGCAGCACGCGGACGACGATGGAGGCGCCGATACCGGCAAGGCCGACGAGTGCGATGCCGAGGTAGACGGCGGTGCGGTGTGGCCAGTATGGGCTGTTGAGCGGATTGTAGATGACGAACGGGTAGGTCATCACGGCCAAGCCGGTCAATGGCAGAGCCGCGCGGCCACCGTTGAACGGCATGGCTGCGGCACCCACGGCGGCCAGCCCGATGACACCCCAACCGAACATCCGGGGCAGATCGACGTACTCAGGCATGCCGGCCTGCACAGCGGGCACGGTGCCGAGGACGATGGCCCCTCCAAGGCCGACGGCGACACCGAAGCGCCAGGCGAACGCCATGGGCCAGGCTTGCAGTTGGTCTTGCATGCGTGAGATACGTTGGCGGAAGACCAGGATGCCGACGGCGACGACCATGCACGCGATCGCGATGATGATGCTGAGGATGTCGAGGGTCGCGGCGGTCTGGGCGATGACGAGCTCGTCGAACTTGAGACCACATTCGCCCCAGCATGCCGTGACGGCAGCGACCAGACTGGCGCCCGATACGGCGAGGACGATGACCACCCCGATAGGATCGACGCGGGCGGTGGGACCGCCCCACCATACGGCGAAGATCGCGACCAGCGCCCATGTCAAGACGAGAGGCGCGAAGATGGCGATCATCCACGGATGGGAGACGACAAGGAAGGCCAACAGGACCGCGGTGGGGATGCCCCAGGCACGCCGGCCGGCCATGGTCTCTGCCGCGGTGGCGAAGGCGAATGGAATGACCGCGATGTCGACGGCGGTGGGCGCCATCATCGTGGTGCGGAAAATGATCTCGGGTGCCAAAGCGGTGGCCAAGGCCGCCACGGATCCGGCCAACGGCCCGGCGTGTCGATTGACCAACAGGGCCACACCTAGGATGCCGATGCCGCCGAACACGACGGGGCCGACACGGAAGATGTCGTAGAGGTCCAGCCCGGTGTATACCCAGGTCGCGGCCAGCATGGCATGCATCCCGGGGGGATACATGGTGCCGCCTGGGAACACGGCATCGAGGGTCCCGTCACGGACGTGGCCGCGCACCAGCATCATGTGGGTGTAGGGGTCCTCGGCCGCGACCACGTCGGTGGAGAGCGGGTCGGCCAATCGTTCGGCGACACCGAAGACGATGGCGCCTCCGATCGCTACGGTCGCCAAGATGGCCGTGATCAACTGCGCACGTTTGTCTGCGTTCATGCTCTCAGACCAACCTCGGCGAGCGCGCTACAACCCCGTGTTGGGACAATGGCGAAGACGAATGGGAAGACCACAACGGAGGGCGCACGGCCACCCGACGACGGTATCCCCATGGCACCCGCCGCCGCCTCGCGGGGGTCGCGTCGCGGGGCGCACGGGACACGCCCCGAGTCCCATTGGGCCTCCGGGCGCTACCTCTTTGTCCGGTGCCGGCCGACCTTCATGACTGTGACCGCCTCGATCGCACCCCCCATGCCTGCGCTTGCGGCGGAGCCTCATGACAAGACCCCGCTGCAGTGGATCGATCTGGCTGTAGCGGCGGTCTTCGTCGTCATTGCCGCCGTGGCTTCCGGCATGCCCAACGGCGCGGCCCGGGCGGCACTGACGTTGCCCATGATCATTTTCATCCCCGGATACCTCATGGTGCAGGCCATTGTCGGCAACGCCCGCCCGACCGCGTTCCAGGCGCTCATCGCTGTCGGCCTGAGCCCGCCCTTGGTCGGCTGCCTGGCCCTCATGACGGCCATCGTGCCCGGCGGCTTCACCGCGGGCCCCATCATCACCATCGTGACCGTCGCCAGCTTGGCGATGGCTGCCGTCGCCTTCGTGCGGCGCCTGCGCTCGGTGAGCCGCCCTACCGTTGTGGCACAGCCCGCGTGATCGACGCCCGGTGGCCGCCCTTGGGCGTTTGCAACAGTGCGACGACCGCGCCGGGGCCGACGTTCAAGCAGGCCCACCGCGCAGCACGTTTGGGGCATCGGGGCCTGACCCCCCCGACCCACCACCACCCTCGTCACCAGGCCCCGTGGCGCGACCCCGCTACAGGGCCTTCGAACCCGTCCGCAACAGGAGGCCATCGACGCGCAACCATGTCCCTGAACCCCTTTTGTCGCCGGCTCAGGAACAAAGACCCAGTGTCTGCGCCCGCGGTGGGACCAGACCCTCGGAGACTCCTGAATGCACCCCCTGTCGCTCATTTTGCCGCTCTTGGCCAGCCAGCCCATGTTGCCGGCCGGCAAAGGCGGCCTCATCCTGATCGCCGGCGGCGTGGTCATGGTGACCGTGGCACTGCTGTGGCTCAGCGCGACGCCGCGCAGCGCCCTGCTGGTCAGCCATGCATCCGTCTACCAGGCCCATCAAGGCGCACCCCAGGGCCGAGGCCGGCGGGCCCAGCACCCCAGCCCCGAGGAATCCCATGCCCTGGCGCACGCTGGCGACGGCCCGCGTCCATGGGCGGCATTCATCCGCGACGCGGCGCACGGCTCCGGCTACGGCTCCGCGAAGGTGGAAGCCGTATCGCCCGTCCGTTGCCTGATCCGCATCGAGCACAAAGACGCCCGGGTCTTGTGCCGCGACGAAGAGCGTTGCTTGCGCCGGGCCGCCCACCGCATCGCCCGCGGCGCCAAAGTGACCGAGGTCTCCTGTGGCGCCACGTGCCTGTTCGAAGTGCGACTGCGGAGGCGCTGACGTGAGGCACGACGCCGACCCGCCACTGCCGCCGACCCTGCCACGGGGCGTGCCGGCTCCGGCGCGTTTGCTTGGCGGTGCCATCCTTGGCGCCGTCATCGGATTCGCGACCTACTGGCTTGGCGCGGCATTGATCGCCGCCGAGGACCTGGCCACGATGCCAAGGTCCCTGGTGGCGAACGAATTCCGCCGTCCGCTTCATTCGTTCACCTACTGGGAGATCATCCTCGTCGCGGTCGCCGCGGTACTCGGGGCTTCGGTCAGCCGCTACCGTTGGCGCCTCCCCGGCGTCCTCAGTTTCGTCGGCCTACTATCGCTGACCGGGGGGTATGTCGCTTACGCGCTGTGGGTCTCCATCCCCAGCGTCGCCCCGGAGCAGCGGTGGTTCAGCATCACACTCATGTTAGCCGAGACGGCAAGCCTTGGGCTCGTCGTGCTGTCTTCCTTCTATTGCCTTGACGTGGCGTCGCGCCGTCGGTGGGATCGGCTGCCCAGTCGGCACGCGTTCGACCCCGAACTGCAGCCAAGCATCGCATTGATCGTACCGACCTTCAACGAACCGTACGACATGGTCGAGCAGACGCTGGCCCACTTGGTACGCCAAGACTACCCTGCGGCGTTGTTCCGGGTCTACTTGGCCGATGACAGCACCGACAAGGAATTGCGCGCAAGGCTGCAGGACTGCTGCAAACGCCTCGGCGCCAAGTACGTCGCCAGGCCTGACCGCGCCGGCTTCAAGGCCGGCGCCATCAACCATGTCAACAACGGGTTGCCCGAGCGCGTCGACCTGATCGGCATCATCGACGCAGACTACTGGGTAGACCCCGACTGGCTCCGCTCCACCGTGGGACACTTCGTGGACCCGACCATCGCGTTCGTGCAGACGCCACAGGATTACCGCAACGAAGACGAGTCGTTCTTGACCCGCCAATACAAGCGCGCGGAGGCGTACTTCTACCACGCGATGATGCCTTCGCGCAACGAGGTCAACGCCATCATTTTCTGCGGGACCATGGGCATCATCCGCAAGCGTGCCTTGGATGAGGTCGGCGGGTTCGCTCCCGACCAGATCTGTGAGGACGCAGAGGTCAGCGTGCGCATCGTGGCCGCTGGCTGGAACTCCCTCTACATCGACCAGAGCTTCGGGCATGGCCTGATGCCTGCGACCTTCGACGCGTACAAGAAACAGTTCCATCGCTGGGCGTTCGGCAACGTCCGCATCCTGCTGACACGTGGTTTCCTGATCTTACGTTCACCCATGAAGTTCCGCCAGAAGGCCGACTTTCTGACCTCCAACCTGCACTGGTTCGATGGTGTCTTCGTCACCATGATCGCCGCGTCCCTCTTGTACCTGGGGATCGCCCCCATCTTCGGATACGAAGCCGCTTTGCACCATCAGCACGAATTGGCGCTGTTGGCGCTGGTGCCGGTGTTCCTGCTCGTCGACAGCATGGTGCGGTTGCGTCTCGTATTGGTGACGGCCGGACATGGCCGCATGAGTGAAGCGCTGCTGGTCCAGGGCATGTGGTTCGCCATCAAGTTCACCAACATGGTGGCCGTCCTGAAGTGCCTCGTCGGTTTCAAGGCCCCATTCGTGCGGACCCCGAAGGACAGCGGTGGTCGCCGCGGCCGTTTCCGGGCGTTCTTCCGGGCGCTGCGGGTGACCAAGCTGGAGAGTTTCATCGGGACGCTGATGGTCAGTGTGGCCGCATACAACGCCACGACGTGGTACTCCGGGGGCGCAGTGACGCCGACCGCCATCATCCTGCCCATCTGGCTCGCCCTGTACGGCCTGTTCTTCCTGTGCGCGCCGATCTATGCGTACTTGTCGTACCGTAGCCTGCGCCCGATGGATTATGCACGCATCCCGGTACCTCAGGTCATGCGCGGTGCCCTGCGGGTCCGGCGGCCAGCCGGGGCCGGGCTCGAGTTCGCCGAGGCGGCGCCAACGAGCAAATGAGGCAAAGCACGCCACGGCGCAGCCATCCGGTCTTACTTGCACGAGTCCGCCAATAGGCCCTTAAGCCCGGCGGATGGCTTGATCGGCATGCGCTTCCTTGCCATGCTGTTGATCCTCTTCTGCCTCGCCGCCTTGCCCGGCGCGGCGGGCCAATCCCCACTGACCAAGGTAATCACGTTGGAGCTATCGATTCCCGAGGACCTGCCGGCGATGGAACCAGGCGTACCGCAGACCCTGAGCATCCGGTATGACTGGGGTTGCCACGCCACTCTACCATCCCCCAGCCTGGAGGCGCCGCGCATCGAATTCGGTATCTTCTCCGAACACCCAGGGATCATTGCCTCCGGCCCGGAGCTCCAGGAACTTCCGAGCCAAGCATGCTTCACGCAGCAATCGGGCAATGGCACCATCCAGCTCAACATCACGGCCACCCCCCAGGTGCCGGCCGAACGCGTCTTTTGGCTGGACGTAGAGGCCCGTGAGGCAGAGTCGAACACCGTTGATCGCATCGAGTCCGGGTACATCCAGGCACATGTGGCCGTCGCCTGGCATGGTGCCATCACGCTGGAGGCCCCCACCGCCACCATGATTGGCCGTTCGGTCAATGTGCCGGTTCGGGTCACAAACACCGGCAACGGCCTCAGCCAAGTGGCTTTCGCCGTGACATCCAACGACCCGTCGCTCCGGTTGGTGCCGCCGGCACCAGTCATTCTTGAGCCGGTAGGTGCCGAAGAGAGCAGCACCCACGTCGTGCGCGTCCATGTGGCGCGGGCGGACGGCCACAGCCTCGACGGCGTCGAAGTGACCCTCACGGCCATACCCTCCTCCGCCAAGTCCGGCGTCGCCGGCGAACCGGCCTCTACCACGTTCCGGGTCGCCGACGGCGGCCAGGATGCCCTCGTCCCGGCCCCTGGATTCGTCGTGGTACCCCTGTTGGCAGCCCTCGCCGCCATCCGACGCCGGTAGGCGCGGCCTTCATCAACGATGCCGAACTCGCGCCGCCGTTGACCTTCGACATCCAGAGCCGGGCCGCCGCCGGGCGCATCGGGCGCTTCCGCACCAACCACGGCGACGTGACGACACCGACCCTGATGCCGGTCATCAATCCCAACATCGATCTGGTCACGCCACGAGAGATGAAGGAGAAGTTCGGCGCCGAGATGGTCATCACCAACTCATACGTCATCCACAAGCACGACCACCTTCGTGAAGCGGCGCTGACGGATGGCGTCCACAAGCTCATCGACTGGGACGGCGCCTTGATGACGGATTCCGGTACCTTCCAGATGTACGTCTACGGCGACGTCGAGGTCGGACCCAAAGAGATCGTCGAATTCCAGGCCGACATGGGCGTCGATGTGGCCACCTGCCTCGACCTGTTCGTCACGCCAGACATGAGCCGCGAAGAAGCGGACGTCGCCGTCGCCACGACCATCGAACGCACCAAGCTGTCCGCCGACGTGCTGGCCGCCCGCCGCGCCGCGCCTCAGGGCGCTGGCCACAGTGGCACCATCCTCAACACGACCGTGCAAGGCGGCTTGTTCCCGGACCTGCGCCGCGGATGCGCGCACAGCTACCGCGACCTTGATGCCGGCTACACCACAATCGGTGGCGTCGTCCCCATCATGGAACGCCAGATGTACCCCGAACTCGCCGAGGTCATCATCCACAGCCAGTCCCAGTTGCGCAAGGACCGCCCGGTCCATTTGTTCGGCGCGGGGCACCCATTGGTCTTCCCCCTCGCCACGGCACTCGGCTGCGACCTGTTCGATTCGAGCAGCTACGCCAAGTACGCCAAAGACGGGCGCATCATGATCCCCGAAGGCACGCTGCACGTCGAAGACCTGCAGGAGTGGTCCTTCAGCAGCAAGTACCTCGACACCTGGACGCCCCAAGAGGTCACCAAGGCACTGCAACAGAAATCCCGCGGCCGCTACGTCGATGGCGCAGCCGACGGCGGCGCACCTGCTGCCGGCGACCGCATCAAGGAACGCGAAGGCCGCGACCCTCACTTCGCCGCCGAGCGCGCCTTGGCCCTCCACAACCTGGACGTCTGCTTCGCAGACATCCGGCGCATCCGCGAGGCCATCCGGACCGGCACCCTCTGGGAACTGGTCGAGCAGCGTGCCACCGCGCACCCGATGATGGCCGCCGCAGTGCGGCGCCTCGGCGAACCGGTCTTCCAGGCCTGGCTCGAACAACGGGAGCCCCTGAGCGGCGACAAGGCCCTGCGCTACACCGGCAGCAACACCCACCGCCGCCCCGGCTTCGCCCGCATCCGCGACCGGCTCGCCACCCGGTTCACGCCGCTTGGGCAGCCCGTCGAGGCCCCCATGGCTTCCGCCTACGCCGAAGTCGGTGAGGAGAAGCGCGAGATCGCGATGCACAAGGAGCCCCAATCCAAGCCGTTCGGCGCGGGGGTCCCTGGCCCGCTCGACCCCGAGCAGGACCACTTCATCATCAGCAGCCTCGGCCCCGTGCCGCTGGGTCTCGACGAGGCATACCCGTTCGCGCAATCGGTCCTGCCCCGCCTCGACGGCCTCGACCGTGAGCACATGGGTTGGGTCGGCGAGACGAAGGACCTCTTGCTGGCGGCCCATGACCTGATGCCCGGCATCCCCGGCCCGGGTCTGCCCGGGGAGGATGTCAGCCGTGACCTGCTACAGGTCATGCGCACGGCGGATTACCAGTTCGGCCTCGGTGCCGGTGCCGTCTTGAGCGGGCTGGCCCCCGCCCAGGCGGTCCACGACGCGCTCGCCGCCCACCCGGAGCCGGCGGATCCCGCCGAGCTCATGGCGCATGTGCAGGCCCGCGCCGATGCCGTGTCCAAGGCTATCGCCGCGAGCGAGCCGCAGCCCCTGCGCTGCGACAGCAGCCGTAAGACGGGCAAGATGCGCACCGCCCACCTGGAGGACCACGTCTTGAGCCTGCGGGCTGGCGATGGGTTGTTCACGCTGAAGCCGGCCGGCGCCGAGCTGCTCCATGCGGCGCTGCCGGCACCGGCCATGCGCGTCGTCGTCGGCGCAGACTCGGTTCCGTTCAATCGCGAAGGCAAGTCGGTCTTCGCCCAATTCGTCCTCTTTATGGATGCGGCCCTGCGCCCGGGCGACGAGTGCCTGGTGGTCGACGAGTCGGACGCCCTGATCGCCATCGGCCAGGTCCTGTTGGCCCCCGATGAGGTCGGCGACTTCGACCGCGGCATGGCCGTCAAGGTCCGCGACGGCTTCAAGGCGTAGGCCAGAGCGCAGCGGCGACGCTGCCCGCAGACCACATCGAGCCAGCCGGCCCCGGGCGGACGCCGCGCCGGGCGGAGGAGCATCGCTGACCAGCGCAGGCCCCGAGTGCGGGCCAGGCCGGGGGCCCGACATAGGCCAGGCGGGCATACGGCACAAGCCCTCAACATGGCTGCGGACGCCAGCCAGCGGACCGGCCCGGCGCGGCCCTGCCGAGCACCATCTCGACAGGCAATCGCTACCCTCCGGCACCCTGCCACCCAGTTCCTGGTTTCAGTTGGAACCCGATAAGCCGTCATCGGAAACGTAGAACCCTACATTTTCAGGAGATAACCACTCCACAGGAAATGAAGGGGTCGGCAACGGCGCTCGGCAACCTATTTGTGCGGTGCCACTTTGGCTCGTTTTGCTTCGCATCGAACCTGTGCTGCGCATGCGACCTGTGGGAGGGTTGTAAGCGGATTTCACATGGGCTGATGATGCAGAATCGTATTACTGGGAGGAAAATTCATTGGTGGTCAACGATCTATTTGGGCAGCTCTTGGAAGTAGAGCCGCTCTTCCGAAACAAGGAAGTCATGCGCTCGTCTTACACTCCGGAGGACCTGCCTCATCGAGACAGCGAAATCCGTCAGTTGGGCGCCATACTGGTCCCTGCCCTGCGTGGTGAGACCCCGAGCAACGTCTTCATCTACGGAAAGACGGGCACGGGCAAGACGGCATGCGTCAAGTACGTCGGCAAAGAGCTCAGTTCCAAGGGACGCGAGCTCGGCAAGCGCGTGAACATGATCTACATCAACTGCGAAGTCGTCGACACGCAGTACCGTGTTCTGCAGAACATCGCCAACGCCTTCGTGCCCGCCGACAAGTGGAGCCACCGCATCCCGTTCACCGGCTGGCCGACGGACGAAGTGTACGACGCTCTGCGCCGCTACGCCGACGGCAACATGAAGAACGACAACGATCGCTGGGAACAGGACCCCACCCGTACGGGCGGCGAAGTCACCATCATCGTGCTCGACGAAGTGGACAAGCTGAAGGGCGACGAAGTCCTCTACACGCTGACCCGTATCAACACCGACCTACAGCGCAACAAGGTCAGTGTCATCGGCATCAGCAACGACCTAAAATTCACTGAATTCCTTGACCCTCGCGTCAAGAGCAGCCTCGGCGAAGAGAGCATGATCTTCGCACCCTACGACGCCGAGCAACTCCAGGACATCCTGGGCCAGCGCGCCGAGATGGCGCTCAAGCCCGAGGTCCTGGAAGACAGCGTCATCCCCCTGTGTGCCGCCTTGGCAGCACGCGAGCATGGTGACGCCCGCCGCGCGCTTGATCTGCTGCGCGTCGCCGCTGAATTGTGCGAACGCGAACGCCACGGCACAGTCAGCGAGGCCCATGTTCGCCTGGCCCAGAACAAGATCGAACTGGACCGCATCAGCGAGGTCGTCCGCACCTTGCCCACGCAGTCCAAGTTGGTCCTGCTGGCGACCATCCTCGGCGAGGAAGCCAACCGCGAACAACGGGTCCACACGCTCACCACCGGCGAGGTCTTCGGGATCTACAAGGAACTGTGCGCCAAGACCGGCTGCGACGTGCTGACCCAGCGCCGTATCACGGACCTGATCTCCGAGCTCGACATGCTCGGCATCTTCACCGCCCGCGTCATCAGCAAGGGTCGCTACGGCCGCACCCGCGAGATCCAGATGAGCTGCCCCATCGACTCCACGCGCCAGGTCCTGGCCGAGGACGAGATGATCAAGGCGGTCGTCGATTTCCGACCCAAGATGCAGCACCGCCTCATCTGAAGCCGGCACGCCCATGGCTCAAGCATAGCGTGAGCGCCGCCGGGATCCGACGGTCACCGGCACCCATGCCGGCGGGACCAAGGCCCCCGGATGGCGCCACGCGTTTCTCGGGGCCAGCGGCCGCCAGTGGCTGGGGTGACGGCGCGAGGCGTCGAGCCCAGATGTCCGCGACCCGTTACGCAAGCCCCGAGTGGCCTCAATCGTCTTGGCCGCGGCGCTTCTGGACGAAGCGTACGACATTCTCCACCGCCACCGGGCTCAGCACGATGACCGCCAGACTGACGCCCATCAGGACCTTGGGGTCCGGGCTGGCGTTGCGGTAGTTGGAGGCGCCGGACGTGACATCACTGACGAACAGCTTGACCAGCCCGAGCCACGGCAACTCGCCGCGAGCTTTGCCAAGGATGTTGGCCGTCGTCACCGGAAACGCTTCGGTCCCGCTGCCCAGACCCTGATCGCCGCCGGCGTTGTTGTCGCCGCGAGTGAGGAAACCTGATTGCGCGGCGGTCAGGCCATCGAGCGCATGGTGGTTGTGAAGGTCGTTGAAGCCCATACGAGCCAGGCAGGTGTGCTCCAGACCCGTGCGCGGCACGCGGTCCAGGTCGGTGCAACCCCACTTTGCCGGAAGATCGATGGAGAACGTGCCATCCCCATGGACCTGGAGATACGCCATGGCCCGGTGGATGATGGGTGGCCCGCTGCGCGTGGTCTTCTGGAAGATGATGACGTCACCGCAGGCGCCGTAGGTGTCGACGCCGTCGCAGCCACAATCGAGGTAGTCCGTGAAGGCATCACACCTGCCGACGGCCCCCGCCCATGACCGGATGTCGTTGCGGCTATCCGCGTCCTTGACGAAGATCAGATCCCCTGGATCGATGGTGCCGAACCGGCCATATGGCACGTCGTCGGCGCGATCACAATCGCGCCCGATGATGGCGCCACCGGCGCCCTGGGCACAATGCATCATGCTGCCGGACTCGACGACGACCACGGGGCTGTCGACGAGGAACGTCTGACCCGTGGCACCCCATAGGATGACGGCCAGTAGCAACAGGAACGCACCGATGCCCCCGACCTCGCGGATCAGGGGGTACGGCTTGTCGGCGCGGGTCAGGAAACGGTGCACCTGGGGGGCCCGTTCCTTCAGCCAAGCTAGGGGTCGGGCGAGGAGCCCGCTCTCCTTCATCAGGCCAGCCAGCGCACACCCATGAAAAAGGGCCTCGCAACGAGCGCCCCAAACGGCTTTGTGAACCACCCTCGTCGCGCAGCCCGAAGATGGGTGGCTACGCGGCTTATGCAGTTCGAGGGGCTGAAGCATCGCTCCCTACCGAGATGGGCGAGTTCCGCATCGTCGCCTACCGCGACGTGCCGACCGGCAAGGAACACGCGGCCATCGTCAAAGGCGACGTCAAGGACGGCGAAGCGGTCCTGACCCGCATGCATTCCGAATGCCTGACCGGCGATATGCTACAGAGCCTGCGCTGTGACTGCGGCCCCCAGCTCCAGGAATCCTTGCGGCTCATCGAGGCTGAAGGCAAGGGCGTCGTCCTATACCTGCGCCAAGAGGGTCGGGGCATCGGGCTGATCGAGAAGATCGCGGCCTATGAGCTCCAGGAACAGGGCCTTGACACCGTCGAGGCGAACCTGGAACTCGGCCACCCCGTCGACGGCCGCAGCTACGAGGCGGCGCTTGACATGCTGAAGGACCTTGGTGTCAAGAGCATCCGGCTCTTGACCAACAATCCGGCGAAGATGGAGGCACTATCGGATCTCGGCTTCGAGATCACCGAGCGCGTGCAGTTGGAGGTCGGCCACGGCGAGCACAACGCCGAATACATGCGCACCAAGAAGGACCGCATGGGCCATCTCTTGGACGACCTCTGATCACCAGAGGGCGAAGAACTTGAGGGCGCCGAGGATGGTGAGTCCGAGCACCGCGACGACGCTGATGGCGCCGGCCAGTTGCGGCGCGAAGCCAGGCAGGATGAACAGCGCCGGGCCAAGGACGACGAGGAGCCAGCCGACGCGGGCGTTGGCACCGAGTTCGCCGCGCATCATCATGATGCCGGCGACGACCATCAGGATCTCGGCGACCCAGTCGATGAACGGCACGCCGAAGGCTCCCAAGAAGACGAGGAATGCCAGCACGAACATGCTGACCCCGACGATGGCATCTCCGGCGTTCGCGTTGCCCATGCGCTGGCCAAAGCCAGGGGCACTTGAAGCCTGCCGGTCCGGTTCACCACTTGCCGAGTAGCTTCAGGATGCCCAGTACGAGCAGTACCGCAGCCGCGACGGTCTCGATGATGCTGCTCAACATGCCCTGCAAGAAGTTCGGCACGACCAGCACGACGCCCGTGATCACGAGGACGACACCCATGAGGGTCGAGCCGCGCATCTTGCCGATGAGGACCAGGATGCCCATGACGATGGCGGCGATGGCCGCAAGTGTGACGACGGGACCCAGATTCAGCCAGCCGAGCAGCGCGACGGCGCCCACGACGACTAGGATGACGCCGATGGTGGTGTCGGTCGTGTCATTGCTTCCATTGGCCATGCGCCCGCAGTCCCGGGCCCGGCCTTATCCTCTTCGCTGCGCACCTGGACGCGGGGAAGGAGAAGGCGGCGTCGCGTGCGCCTTTGTTGGTCTGCGTGCACCTCGAGCTTTCACTGGCCCCTGCGGCAACCCATATAGCGAAGCCCAGAGTCGGCCAGAACCAATCGAATGGCGGACCATATCATCGTCAAGGGTGCCCGGGAGCACAACCTCAAGGGCATCGACGTCAAGATCCCTCGCAACAAGCTCGTCGTCGTCACGGGCCTGAGCGGCAGCGGCAAGTCCAGCCTGGCCTTCGACACCATCTACGCCGAGGGCCAGCGCCGCTACGTCGAGAGCTTGTCCGCCTATGCGCGCCAGTTCCTTGGGCAGATGAAGAAGCCCGAGGTCGAGCACATCGAAGGGCTCAGCCCGGCCATCAGCATCGACCAGAAGACGACCAGCCGCAACCCGCGCTCGACCGTCGGCACCACCACCGAGATCTACGATTATCTTCGTCTCCTGTGGGCCCACGTCGGTACGCCGCACTGCCACCTGTGCGACCGCAGCATCGGCAAGATGGGCGTCGACCAGATCGTCAGCGAGACTGTCTCCCTGCCTGAAGGCAGCAAACTCATGGTCTTGGCCCCGGTCATCCGCGACCGCAAAGGCGAGTACGTCAAACTGTTCAAGGACCTGCAAGCCCAAGGCTTCGTCCGCGTCCGCGTCGACGGCGTCATGGGAGAGGTCAGCGACAAATGGGACCTGGACCGCAAACTGCGCCACACGGTCGAGGCAGTCGTCGACCGCCTCGTGGTCAACGCCGACGTCCGCGAACGCCTCGCCGATGCCATCGAGACCAGTTTCGGCATCGCCGAAGGCCTGGTCACCATCGCCGTCGTCGACGGCGACGAGCGGCTCTATTCCGAGGCATGGGGCTGCCCCGAGCACGGCGCAGTGCTGCCAGAGCTGACGCCCCGCATCTTCAGTTTCAACGCCCCCCAGGGCGCCTGTCCCAAGTGCAGCGGCCTCGGCGCCAGTCTCGAGCCTGACGAGGACAAGATCATCAAGGACCAGCTCAAATCCATCGAGAAAGGCTGCTTCCACCACGAGGTCTTCATCTACAAATCCTGGATGGGGCGCTGGCTGCGCCAGGTCGCCACCCAATACCGCGTCGACATCACCGCCCGCTGGTGCGACCTACCGGCAGCCCACAAGGAGATCATCCTGTACGGCGCACCCGAAGTCACCAAGATCAAGTACGGATCGTGGAGCGGTGAATCGCAATGGGAAGGCATCGCCGCCCGGCTCACGCGGTTGCTGACCGAATCCGAATCCGACCGCGCCAAGGAACGCATCCGCGGCTTCCTCGCCGAGCGGCCCTGCAGCGGCTGCAAAGGCCTACGCCTACAACCGCAGGTGCTGGCGGTCAAGGTCGACGGCGAGAACATCACGGCGTCCACGCGGCTCAGCGTCAGCAAAGCGCTAGCATGGTACGAGTCGTTGCCCGAACGGTTCACCGACCGCCAGAACGACATTGCGCGTGAGATCCTCAAGGAGATCGTCGCCCGGCTGCGTTTCCTGGACAACGTCGGCCTGAGCTACCTGAGCCTTGACCGCAGCAGTGGCACGCTCAGTGGCGGCGAATCCCAGCGCATCCGCCTCGCCAGCCAGATCGGCAGTGGCCTGCAAGGCGTCCTCTATGTGCTCGACGAGCCGAGCATCGGCCTGCACCAGCGCGACAACCACCGCCTCATCGAGACCCTCCACCATCTCAAGAGCCTCGACAACACCGTGCTCGTCGTCGAACACGACGAAGACACGATGCGCGAGGCGGACTACCTCATCGACCTGGGCCCCGGTGCCGGCGAGCACGGCGGCCAAGTGATGGCGGCCGGCACCCCCGCGCAAGTGGCGAAGGTGGCCAAGAGCCTCACCGGCCAGTACCTGGCCGGAAAGTTGGACATCGAGACGCCAGCGATCCGGCGCAAAGGCAACGGCAAACAGATCCGCATCGTCGGCGCCCGCGCCAACAACCTGCAGAACATCGACGCCGACATCCCACTGGGCAAGTTCGTCGCCGTGACGGGCGTCAGCGGCAGTGGCAAGTCCACGCTCATCAACGAGACCCTGTTCAAGGGGACCCTGAAGCATCTCGAGCGCGTCGGCGGCGAACGCCCCGGCGCCCATGACAAGATCGACGGTCTCAAGCACGTCGACAAGGTCATCGACATCGACCAGTCGCCCATCGGCCGCACCCCGCGCAGCAACCCCGCGACCTACACCGGCCTATGGACGCCGATCCGAGACCTGTTCTCGCAGACGCCGGAAGCCAAGGCCCGCGGCTACAAGCCCGGTCGCTTCAGCTTCAACGTCAAAGGCGGCCGCTGCGAAGCGTGCCAGGGTGACGGCGTCGTCAAGATCGAGATGCATTTCCTGCCGGACGTCTACGTCCCGTGCGAAGTCTGCAAGGGCGCCCGCTACAACAAGGAGACGCTGCAGGTCCGATACAAGGGCAAGAACATCCGCGAAGTCCTCGACATGAGCGTCGAGGAAAGCATCGAGTTCTTCGGCCCCGTACCGAGCATCCGCAACAAGGTCGACACCCTCGCCGACGTCGGCCTCGGCTACATCCGCCTTGGCCAACCCGCCACACAGTTGTCTGGCGGCGAAGCCCAGCGTGTCAAGCTCGCCACGGAACTGAGCAAACGGGGCACCGGCCGCACGCTCTACATCCTCGATGAGCCGACGACGGGCCTGCATATCCACGACATCAAGCACCTACTTGGCGTCCTCCAGCGGTTGGCCGACGGCGGCAACACGGTCGTGGTGATCGAACACAACCTGGACGTCATCAAGTGCGCCGACTGGGTCATCGACCTGGGACCTGAGGGCGGCGAAGGCGGAGGCCTCATCATCGCCGAAGGAACGCCCGAACAGGTCGCTGAGGTCAAAGACAGCTTCACAGGCCAGTACCTGAAGGCACTGCTGGCGCGCCAGGCGGCCTCCAAAGCCAAGGTGCCGGCGAAGAAAGCAGCGGCCAGTACGCCTGCCAACGCGGCGAAGACCCCGGCCGCGGCCAAAAGAAAGGTACCCGGCAAGAAGCCGGCGGCAAAGAAGATGCCCGCCAAAGCCGCCGCGAGCAAGACCGCTGACAAGGCGAAGAAGTCGTAGGCACCGGACCCGCGAAGGCCACGGCCATCAAGGCGACACACTCAAACCCGGCCGCCCTGCTGCTGGCCGCATGCGCATGGTCACCGCACACGTCCCCAACGCTGCGGGGATCCTTGCCCGGGTCGCCAAGGCACTGGCCGACGCCGAGCTGAACATCGCCGCGTTCACGGCCGATGCCAACCGCATCCGCATCTTGACGGACACGGCACAAGCTGCCGTGCGGGCGCTGGCCGACCTTGGCATCGCAGCCACAGAACACCACATCCTGGCCATCCAACTGGATGATCGGCCCGGTCGCCTCGCCGACGTCACAGGAAGACTGGCGGACGCCGGCATCAACATCGAAGTCGCCTTCGGCGACGGCCGGGCCGGCACCCTATACTTGCGCGTCGCCGACCATCAGCGGGCGCAAGAGGTCCTGTCCCAGGTCGCCTAAGCGTGCGGTGAACTCTCGACGCCGAAGGCGATCTTGAGGTCCACGCGGTACTCGGCCACCTTGCCATTGCGTACCTTCACAGTCAGATTGTTCACGTGGGCCCCCGTGATGCCTCGCGTCGAGCGCGCGGCGTCCTCGATGGCGCCCTCGATGGCCGCCTCGAAGGATTTCGTGGACGATCCGACGACCTCCACGACCTTGGCTGTCCGATGTTCATGCATATTCTGGGGCTCTTTGAAGCTCAGCGCCATCTTTGTCACCACACCGTCATGGACGCCGTGGCGCATAGCCTACGTGGTGCGGACCCCGGCCCCCAAACCAGGATGGTCCATTGCAGCCGCAGCGAAGTACTCAAATAACGCACCCAAGTCGGCCGCACTTAGAGGCAGTCCAGGGCCGACGGCGGCCCGGGCGTCCAGGAGACCATCCCGGCAAAGGATGGCGTCCAAAACCCTCGCCCATGCACGGCATGGGCACTCGCCAATGAGCCGGGTCCTTGGGGACAAAGACCCCCGCGCCGAGTGCGCATTGGCAGCACACCCGCCCCAGTCGGTCCATTAGTGTAGCGGCCAATCATTTAGGACTCTCACTCCTACGACCCGGGTTCAAATCCCGGATGGACCACCTTCCTCTTCCCTTCTTTGTCCGTCGCGCGACGACCGTGCGACGCGGACCGGACCCCGTGCGCACACATTCAAGTGCCACCGGGCCGATGCCTCGCCATGGCTATCACACAACGGGCGGTGATGTGGTTCGTGATCATCGCCGGCGCTGCGGTGCTGGTGTCGTACGTCTTGGGCATCGCCCGAGCCAAGCGCCCGGCGGATCTTTGGGGTGGCGTGACGCCGTCGATGCAGATGGCCATCGTCCCCGTCATGCTCCTCGCGGGGGCCGGCTTCATCGCGTATGCTTGGGTGATCCTGTTCCGCGCCGACGTGGCGGCCTTCGCGGCGTTGCGTTGGCCATGGGCCTCGTCTGATGGTCAGGGTGGCCAGCGATTGTTGCTGGCGTTCGCCGTGTTCTTGATCCCCTCGGCGTTCTGGCTGGAGACCACGTTGATCCACCTGCGCGCGCCGCAAGCCTGGACACCTGCGTTGGTCATCGGCGTCTTGGCCCTCGTGGCCGTCGGCGATATCATGCTGGGCCTTCTTGCGGTGGCGGCGTACAACGATGGCGTGGCCGGGGCCGGCTGGATGATCGCTGGTGCGGCCTTGTTGGGCCTGCAGGTGATCGTCAACGACCTGGTCATCTGGGTGTGGAAGTTCCCTTGGTGAAGCCCCGGCAGGCACCATCCCCACCCAACGTGGCGACGGCCGCACCGGCCCTCATCCCGTGGGCCGCTTGCCCGCGACCCGAAGCGCCTTCTTGTCCAAGCGCCAAGTTCGCCCCGATTAGACTTGATGCGCAAGATTGTCCTAGTCGTCATCGTCGTGGCACTGTTCGCAGCCACCGGCCCGGGGACGACCGACGATCTTGATGCGGTCAACGGGGCCATGCAACTGCCCCTTGCCAGCCATGCGGGCCCGGCCACGGTGCAGGCTAGCGACGCGGATGGCTGGTCAAGCGGCGGCCAGGCATTGGTGCCGGCCGGCAGTGCCAGCACCACCAAGGACAAGGAACCGCTCATCATCTCCGGCTTCGCCGCCGACGGCAAGGGCTCCATCGCCAGTGTCACAGTGATGACGCGTGTCTCGCAGGTCGAGCACTATGATGATATGCTGAAGCTCGAGGTCACCGCCCCAGGCTGCAGCGCCGTCAGCAGATCCTTGCCGCTGAGCACGAGTCCGACCCAGACCGCCACAGCCGTGCCCTGCGATTGGACGTGGGGCACGCTTGCCGCTACCCAGGTCAAATTGACGACCGAGGGCGCGGGTGGCCTCGCCGGGCTGGGTCGCATCGACGGTGCCTGGCATGCCCATTACGTCTGGCTTGAGGTCACCGTCACCGACGCCGCGCCGATCGCTATCGTCGGGCCCGACGTCATCGTCAATGAGGGTGCCACGGTGCTGCTCAATGGTTCTGCGTCCACGGACCCTGAACGTGGCGCGCTGACCTACCACTGGGTCCAGACGTCCGGACCCAGCGTCCCTCTGCCGGCTTCCGGGCCGACCGCGACCATCAAGGCCCCGATGCTGCCGACCAACGCGCCGGCGGCTTTGGTCTTCAAGCTCACGGTGACCGACCCGGCGGGCCACGCCTCCAGCGCCACGGTCCGTGTCGATGTCCAGAACATCAACCAGGCGCCGCGTGCCCGCGCCGGCGAAGACCAGGCCATCACGGCGGGCACCGTGGTGCTCGACGGCACCGGGTCCTCCGACGCCGATGGCGACACGCTACAATTCACGTGGTCACAGATCTCAGGCCCCAGCGCCCTCATGGAAGGCACGAGTGAGGCCCAGGCGACCGCGACCCCGCAAGTCGGCACCGCGGTGTTCCGCCTGACCGTCGCCGACGGTTGGGGCGGCACGTCCACCGATGATGTGACCGTCACGATGACCCTCGCCAGCGCCGAGGCCCCCGGTCCCGGTGCCGAGGCGGCCGTCGTTCCCGAAGCGGGCACCGGCACGCCGCCGCCACGCACCACGTCCAGTGCACCTGGCACCGGCAGCACCCCTGCGGCCGGTGCGGCCCCCGGGGCCAACGGCTCTGACAGCGGTGCCGAACGCAGCACATCCCCAGCCACACCCCCCGAGGACCCGGCACTCGGACTTGCCGGCATGATGAGCGTCGTCCCGTGGCTGGTCGTGGCCGCCATCGCCCTCTCCGCCGCCATCATTGTCCTGCGCCGCAAACGCAAGCATAGCCCGGCATCCGAAGCCCCGGCCGTCGCCACGCCGGTCGCCGCCGTCGCCAAGCCCGAACGCCCGCAGATCGTGCTCGGCGACCTGGGCCAAGAAGAGCGCAACGATGAGATCGTCCAGTTCCTCAACAACGCGAGCCACGACCTGGCCAGCCCACTGACACCCATCCGCATCCAACTCGCCATGCTGGAACACGTGGAAGGCGAGCTGACGGACAAACAGCGCAAAGCATGGGACGTCGTCAAGCGCAACATCGACCAGATGGGGCTGCTCGTCGGCGACGTGCGCGACGCCGCCCGCATGCAGGCCGGCCGCCTCGCCATGTTCCCCGAGCCCATCGACCTTGGCAAGCTGGTGGCCGATTCGGTCGAGAGCTTCGAAGGCCCGGCTGCCGAGAAGGACGTCAAGCTGACCATGGACCACGACGGTTCGCCGGTGCCCGTCGAGGGCGACGCGGGCCGCCTGACCCAAGTGCTATACAACCTCATCAACAACGCCGTCAAGTTCACCGATCCCGGTGGCCGCGTGCAGATCGCCCTGCGTTTCCCGTCCGCCGACCAAGTCGTGGTCGCCGTTCGCGACACCGGCCTCGGTATGACGCCGGAAGACGCGGCTCGCTTGTTCCAGCCGTTCAGCCAGGCCCATGACGCCAAGCAGAAGCAGAAGGGCAGTGGCCTCGGCCTGTTCATCTCGAAAGGCATCATCGAAGGCCACGATGGTGATATCTGGTGCGAATCAGCCGGCCCCGGGCAGGGCTCCGTGTTCGCCTTCAGCCTCGCCCTCAAGCCGGAGATCCTGGTTCCGGTGCTGGAAGCGGTATAGAGGCCCCAAAAGCACCGGGTCCCCGGAGCCCCCAGTCTCCTTTTTGGGACTTCGTCTATGACAATCGTTGCGCATGAACAACGAGTGTTCCTCAGCGGTTGATATACTCCCGGGCTACGTCTCGTCCATGCACCGAGTTGAGGTCCTGCGCTCTGGCAGCACGGATGAATTCGAATTCTGGACGAACCCCGATGGCTCCGTCTACCTATGCCGCGAGTTCGGCGACGACGGCTGGCAGGCCATCATCGACGGCGATGTCATCGTCGACCGCTCCAGCGCCTGGGAAGCGGCCGGCTTCACCCATCCCGTGCACGCCTTGACCGCCCCGACGGTCTCGGCGCTGGTACCCCTATTGGCCATCCAAGAGCGCACTCACCTGATCCTGGACCACCAGCAGATCGCTGAGCCCGAGCACGACACACTGACCGCCTGACGCCGGTCAGGCTTATGCCGGGCGTCGGCGATGGAGGCGCCATGGCCATCACCCGCATCGTCGAGATCCGTTTCGATGCTCGCCACGACGTCGACGCGGCATCCGTCGCCCAGGTGGCGCGGGGCATTTTCCCGACCATCCCCGGTGTCCTTGGCTTTGAGGCGTTGTTGCCCGTCGACGGCGGCTGGGACCTTGTATTGCTGGTCCGGTTCGCCGATCTGCAGACGGTCGAGACCTACCGTTTGCACCCGATCCACGTGGCGTTCGTCGAGACGCATGTCAAGCCGTTCCTGGGCGAATCGGTCGCCCGCAATTACTCACAGTAGGTCGTGACGGATGCGCCGGCCGGTCAGCCAGATGGCGGCGGCTAGGCCTGCCGCAGAGGCCGCGATGAGGATGCCGACGGTCTGCCAAGCCAGGACGTCCGGAACCCCGGTCACCAGCATGGCGATGACGTTGAGCGGATCCCGGGGAAGTAGCAGGCTGAACACGGCGATGCCCAGCACGAAGATGGCGTACGCCGCCTGGGTCGTCGATTCGTCGCGGATCATGGCGGCGATGATGCCGCCCGTCCCGGTCAGGAACACACCTAGGGTCGTGGCGAACGCGATCACCACCCATGGATCGGTGGCGGGGAAGCCATTGAGCCCGAACAGGAACAACCAGACGGCGACCTGGATGGGCACCAGCAGCACGGGCACCACGAGCTTACCAAGCACCAATGTGCTCGTCGAGACCGGCGTGCTGCGCAGGATGAGCAGCGTGCGGCTGCGCGATTCTTGACTGAGCGCATCGCCCGCGATGGCACCACTCAGGAACACGGGGGTGATGACGAGCAGCGGAATGAGCGTCGCGTAGACGAAACCGTAGGGCGTCTCGGCGCGGACATCAATCGGCTCGGGTAGGTAAGAGATCTCCAGGCGATGGGTCCGTGATTGGCGCAGATCGTTCTCGTAATCGATGAGCAAGGACTTCAGCTGGGTGACCAGCAGTGTCGATTGCAGCTCTCCATCCGGCAGGATGAGCGTGATGTCGTGCACGCCGCCAGGGTCGCGGGCCTGCTCCTGGATGATGGCACCCACCCGACCGGCACGGAACGCGTCGATGGCCTCGTCCGCGGCCATGTCCAGGACATCGATGTTGCGGGCGTCCATCAGGTATGCATCGAAGCCGCCGTCGCCGATGTACGCGATCGTGGTGTCCGGGGCGGCATCCAGGGTCTCCGGGCTGTGCAGCGCTGTCAGCCCCACCAATAGCAGGGCGCTGAACCCGGCAAGGAACAATTGGATGACGAACGCCGTCACCAGGCTCTTCTCGCGCATGACGTCGCGGAACTCTTTGCGGGCGATGGTCAGCAGTCTCATGACGCCACCTGGATGATGATACGGTCGTAGACGAAGTGGACGACGATGGCGCCAAGGAACGCCAGACGGGCCCATAGCTTGCCTCGGCCGGCCCCCGATGCGATGAGCGTCGCGGTCAAGACGTGCAGTGCCAGGGGCAGCGACAGCACCAGGATACCGGGCCCTGTGCCCAGCACGGCCAAGGCGGCGGGGCCGCCTGGCAGGCTCCGGAATCCGACCAGCGTCAGCACCAGGTACGATTTTTCGCCGATGAAGAAGCCCAGGCCGATGAGCGGCCCCAGCACCCAAGCCGACACAGGGGTCCGGCCACCGGGTCGGTTGCGCGCCCAGATGGTGAGTCCCTTGGCGGCCTCTTCGACGACGACGCTGAGACCCAGGAAGATGATGAGCGCGGCCTCGAGCCCCATGACGGAGGCGGTGACGAAGACCATGATCTCACCGGCGAAGACGAAGGGCACGACAAGGATACCGGCGGCCAAGACCCGCCAGGGGTGCCGGGTGATGGCGGCCAAGGCGTCGAGGAAGCGGCTGGTGGAGGAGCGGACGGAGAACAGCAGTTCTTCTCGCAACAAGCCGACGCTGAGCGCGGCCAAGGCGGCGGCCGCCAACGTCAGCGGCATGGTCGCGTACAGGAACTGCCCGATGGTGACGGCGTCGCCGCGGATGCCGCTGGCGATGACGTGGATCGGGCTAAGGAAGGCGACCGGCGGGATGCTCGGGAACATCGCCGGCAGGAACAGGAACACGTTCAGCAGCGTCGTGACCGCGACCTGGCTGAGCGACAGTTCCCGGGGTGAGCGAGACATGACGGCGAGGTACGTGGTGGCGCTGTAGAGGAACGCCAAGAAACTCAGGCTGGCGAGGAACCCAAGCCACCCTGCGCCCAAGACGATGGTGATGACCACAGCGAGCAGCACGGTGGCGGCCATGGCGGGCATGCTCTTGCCGAGCAGGATCTGCCCGGGCGTGACGGGCGCACTCAGCAGCAGCACGCCACGGCGGCGGGTGCGTTCACCGTGCAGATTGGCAGCCTGGACCTGGGCCAGCAAACCTGCAGGCAAGACGTAGGCGAAGGTCAGCAGCAGGCTGCGGATGGGGAACGGCGGGTCGACCTGGTCTGGCCGCAGATCGGTTTGGACATCGCCGCTCGGCGCGACCTCTGCGAGGATATCCGGTTGCGGCGCCGGCTCCGGGTCGCCAGGGCCCGGAGGCTCCGGCGTCGGCTCGGGGCCGGGGTCCGATGGGCCGGGGTCGGACGGACTCGGGGACGGCTGCTGTGCCGGGGCGGTGCCGACGGCGCGCGGTTCGTAGCCGACGGTCACGATGAGCGGGAACGCGGCGGCCTGGTCCGGCTCGAGCCCCAGTTGGCCATCAAGCCAGTCTCGCACGGCCACCGCCATGATCTCGCCGGCCGCTTTGCTGCGTTCATCATCATGCAGGCGGATCTCCTGCCCGGTCAGGAACATGTCCGCCTGACGGGCGCCAAAGGCAGTGCCGTCGCCTGATTGGATGCGGAAGCGGGATTCGGCGCGCGCGGCGGCCTCGAAGTAGCTGCCGGGTTCGGTTTCGACCACCCATAGCCCGCTCTCGGGGTCCGGTGCGGGTGGGGCCGCGAAGACAAAGAGGGCGCCGACGGCCAGCCCGAGGGCCGCCATGACGGCGAGCGCCTTCGGGTCCATGCGGGTGCCTTGCCGCAGGCCTTCTTGCCAGCCGATTCTCCAGGAAGACACTCAGCTCTCCACGGTGCGCTGCAGGACGTCCGCCAGGCGCGGGCTCTCGGCGCTGACGTCGAGCACGTTGCCGCCGGCGGCACGGACCTGGGCGATGCGTTCTTCGACCTCGTCCCATGTCGGCACTTGGGCGATGTGTTCGACGCCGTCTGCTTCGCTGCCCTCGAAGGCCAGGCTGGCGCGCAGGATATAGACGGTGGGGCCCGCTTCGCCGCGCAGTTGCGCGACGCTGCCTTCCAGGACAATCTCGCCGTTCTCCACCACGACCACGTGGTCGCAGATGCGTTCGACCTGGTCCAGGTCATGGGCCGACAGGACGATGGCTTTGCCCTCGGCGCGCAGCTCGAGCAGGAACGTATCGAGGACGTGCTGGGTGGCGGGGTCGAGGCCGCTGCGCGGCTCGTCGAGGATGACGACGGCGGGGTCGTGCAGCAAGCAGCGGGCGATGGCGACTTTGCGGGCGCTGCCTTTGCTCAGGCTCTGGATCGGTTTCTTCCAGTGCTCCTCGAAGAGGCGCAGGCGTTGCAGCAGGCGCTCGCCGCGTTCCTTACTGGTCTTCTTGTCCAGTCCGTACAACGCGCCGAAGTAACGCAGGTAGCCAAGCGGCGTCATGTCCTCGTACAATGGCGAATCCTCGGGCAGGAAACCGATGTTCGACCGGACCGCCGCGACCATGGGGTCAAGCTCACCGACGCGCACGGTCCCGCTGGTGGGTTCCAGTAGGCCGGCCAGCATCTTGATGGTCGTCGTCTTGCCGGCACCGTTGTTGCCGACGATGCCGACGATCTGGCCCGGACCGACCGTGAGGGTCAGGCCACGCACGGCTTGCACAGCACCGTAGGCCTTGCGTAGGTCTTGCGCCTGGAGCACAGGGTCGGACCCCCGGGGCCCTTCTTGATGACTTTCCTTCTGGCCGGCGGGTCAGACGTCCGCTTCGAAGATGCGGTAGTGGGTCTCTTCCATGCCCAGTGACCGGTATGTCGCCAGTCCGGCCTCGTTGTCGGCCTCCACGTACAAGCGCACGCGGCGGACGTCTCCTTCGGCTTTGGCGGCGGCGTGGACCGCTTCGTAGAGGAGCCGGAAGATGCCGGTCCCGCGTTGCTCGGGGACGACGTAGGCGGCTTGGATCCACCAGTACCATCCGTTGCGCCAGTCGCTCCATTCGAAGGTGACGAACAGGGAGCCGACCAGTCTCCGTGTGTTGCCATCGATGGATTCGGCGACGAAGTACCGGGCCTTGCGCGGGTCTTCCAGCGCGGCGACGATGCTGGCTTGCACCTTGCTCTTGTCGGGCACGAGGCCTTCGGATTCTTTGGCGACGCCGAGGGTGAAGCGGACCAGTTCGTACAGGTCTTCTCGCCGGGCGGCGCGGATCTTGACACTCATCGCCGGCGCATCCACAGCGTGGCGCCGATCGCTGCTATGGGTGCGACCAAGCCAGCGGGGATCTTCTTTTGGTCCGGTCCGGCGACAGCCACCGGCTCGCCGCCCTGGACGTGGCAGCGGTCGCCGACACCCCATGCGGCAAGCCCGTCATCGGGGACGCGGTCCAACACGACCTTCTGGCCGTCGATACGGTGCCATGTGTGGGCGACGACCACGACGCAGTCACCGGCCGACGGGGCGGCCCGCTCGACCGCCCACATGGTGCCGTTCTGCGTCACGTTGAGCGTCCTGCCTAAGTGGTCCGCTGCAGCCAGCGTCTGGCCGGCGTGGATGATGTACCATTCATGGGGCTCGGTCGCGTTGCGGTCACCGATGAGGACGGCCACTTCGAGCGAGATGCCGTGCGCGAGTCGGTCGACCTCGACGCGCACCGAGTCGGTGACGTCGAAGCCGACATGGCGCAGGTCGCCGAGGGTGCTGTCTGCGGCGTCCTCGATCGAGGACGATAGCTGTGGCCCGTCGGTAACGTGTCCCTCATCGCCGTGGGCGCTGGCCAGCGATGGCAATGAGAGCAAGAAGACGAGGAAGACCCCGTAACGACTTGCGATGTTCATGGTTCCTCCGGGTCGTCCATCCAACTGCACCCGTCCGGATGGGTGTTGTCGGGCTTGCTGAAGTCGTTGCATGGCACGATGCTGACCAGGCGCGGGTGCATGGGGCGGAACTGGTTGTTGATGGCGTCATGCACGCCGCACGTGGGCATGTAGAGGATGGGGTCGGTGGCGTCGGTGCGCATGGCGCCGTCGCTGTACACGTTGTCCTTCCAGCAGTTGCCGGTGCCTTGCTCGTCCCACCAATGGTCGATGCCATTCGGGTGGACGGTGCCGTCGGGGGCGAGGCCCATCTGATTGGCGATGTACCGGTTGCGATGACTGGTATCGAACTGGGTCTCGAGGGTGGCCGGGTCCATCGGGTCGTCCTCGCCGCGGAAATAGCTCGGCACACCGAACAGCATGGTGCCATAGCGCCAGTTGTCGTAGATGCGGTTCTGCTGCACGAGGTTGTCGTTGCCACCGGCGATGAGGATGCCGGTGCCCACCGGGATGGGGATGACCGGGCAGACGATGCCTTCTTCGATGCCGCGCTCCGCCAGTGGCTTGTGGCAGGGGCCTCCAGGCAGCCAGTTGTCGAAGTAGTTCTCGTTGTTGCTGAAGACATCGTTGTCGACGAAGACGCCGTGATCTTGGGGCAGACCCGGGTGGTCAGGGAACAGGCTGTCCGTGGCGATGCCGGCGGCGTTATGATGGAATCTGTTTCCGTGGACATAGACCGAATTACCGGCGGTGCCGGAGTAGCCCAGGGCGTTGTGGTGGCTGTCGCAGCGGGTGATCTCGATGCTGGGACGTTCGCCCTTGAGGTCGCTGGCGCTACCCGGGTAGATGCCGCTGTCGCCATTGCCGTACGACTCGCAGTCGATGTACAAGCCGTGGTCGACGGCGAAGGTCAGGAAGCCGTACTCGTAGTTCCAGCGGGTCAGGACGTCGTCGATGACGAAGCCGTCGGTCTGCAGGATGTAGAGGGAGTTGAAGTCGGTGCGTTGGATGGTGACGCCGGTGATGTAGAAGCCGTCGGCGCGGTCGGCGCGCACGGCGTTCAGGTGGTTCCAGGCGGCGTCGATGATGACCTCTTCGCGGTGTTTCCCGGTGCCTTGGATCTGCAGGTCGCATAGGCGTTCCCAGGTGCACGCGATGTCTTCGTCGTCCGGGTCGTCCCCGAGGATGGCGACGCTGTTGTGGGCGTTGGGGCACTTCCAGTTGTCTTCGTATTCGATGATCGACCGGCCGACAAGGTACGCGCAGTCATCGGACGGGTTGTTCAGGCGCTCGACGCTCGGCTCCTCGTAGTAGTGCCCGGGCATCATCATGATGCGGTGGCCCGGTGCCGGCACGGCGTCGACAGC
Organism: Thermoplasmatota archaeon; assembly: GCA_041618195.1. GTDB lineage: Archaea > Thermoplasmatota > E2 > JACPAO01 > JAHFTW01 > JBFGSX01. The sequence goes on from JBFJNL010000003.1 coordinate 36,314, forward strand.
GGCCTGCAGGTGTCGGTGGCCGGTCTCCATGCACTCGGTCCAACGGAGGGTCTCTTCGAGGCGCTCGTCGAATGACAGGTTGGCAAAACGCGCCGGCGTATCTTGCTTGCACACCAGTTCGTATGGACCGTGGTCGCGGAAGACCGGCACCTCACGGTCGCCGGAAGGGAATTCAACGCGGCGTTCGCCGTGTGCCTGGGCCGTCGCGGCGACGACCATGAGCACGAGCACCAACAGTGGGAGGACACGCATCGGCGCGCCATCTCACCATGCCTTCAAAATATCGTCGTCAGGACGGCAGCGGCGTCGGTGGCCCGGCATCCGGTGCGGCGACGGGCTGGGACGCGATCTCGTGCGCGACCTCTCCAGTGACGGGCTGCGCGGCGAACCACGGACGTTCGGTGTCGTGCAAGTACCATTTCTCTTCCAGGCTGCTCAGACGGTGGAGCACGGCATTGCGATCGGGGAACCGGCCGAAGCGCCAGATGACGTCGCGGTGTTCCAACGCCAGTTCAAGGAACGCTTGACCCACCTCCTTCTCGGGGCCCTTGGCACCGATCAGCACGGATTCGTATTCCTGCACGCTGCGGTCCTGCACCGCCAGCGTCTCGGCATGCATCAGCGGCAGGTACAGCATCAGGCGTTGCCAGCGGTCCAATCGGGCATCCTGGCGGGTCGCCAGGGCGTTCAGCACATGGCCTTGGGCGGCCAGGTCACTGGCGTAGGCATGCGGGGTGTCGCGCCACAGGACTCGCGGCGTCGCGTCGAGCAGCAGGGACAGCGCGACGCTGCCGTAGGGGCGCGCCGCGATGTGGTCGAGCCCTCCAGAAGCCGCCAGCTCCGCCAACGGAGCCGCCCATTCGCCCAGGTCCGCCTGCAATCCAGGACCTTGCTCGAGCCATTGCCGGCATCGGTGCTCGGCTGCGTCGTTATCGGTCCCGAACCAGAACCCAAGGACCGGCAGCATCGCCCGACGTTCGGCGAACAACATAGCATGTGCTTCGCCGCCCGTGGCAAAAAGCTCGGCGTCAGGGTGTCAAGGCACCACAGGGGACTCGGGACAGGTCCGGAAGGCCCGGACCGCCGACAGGCACGCCGTCAAGGCGTGCGACAAAAAGTGAGGGGGAAAGGAAGAGGAATCACGGTTAGTGGATCTGACGGATGCGGGCGAGGCGGACCTGGCCCGACGCGGCCCCTAAGGACCGTTGTCAGAGTCTAACGGCGGAAGCAGTCGTTGCAGAGGACGTCGCGGCCCGGCGTCGGCTTGAAAGGCACGGAGGTGCCCTTGCCGCAGCGCGTGCAGTTAACGTCGAACATCTGCCGGTCGCCGCGGTCGCCGCCGCCAGCGCCGGAGCGCGGGGGGCGGTTCTTGCTGAAGCAATCGCGGCAGAGGACCGGACGGTCGCCGGTCGGCTTGAAGGGGACGGTCGTCGCCACTCCACATTCGCCGCAGGTGACGTCGAAGCTCTC
>JBFJNL010000004.1:0-36763 GCA_041618195.1 Thermoplasmatota archaeon
CGCCACCGGCGCCGGAGCGCGGGGGGCGGTTCTTGCTGAAGCAATCGCGGCAGAGGACCGGACGGTCGCCGGTCGGCTTGAAGGGGACGGTCGTCGCCACTCCACATTCGCCGCAGGTGACGTCGAAGCTCTCGCGAGCACCGCGGTCGCCGCCAAAGCTACCGCCACGGGGAGCGTCTCGGCTCGGGCGGTCCTTTTGGAAGCAGTCGCGGCACTTGACTGGTCGATCCCCACTCGGTTTGAAGGGGACGGTGGTCTGTGCGCCACACTCGGCGCAGGTAACCTCATGCTCCTCGCGGGGAGCGCGTTCAAAACCCATTTCTATATTCTCCATTTAGCAGCACACTAGGCACTGCCCTAATTTTGTCGAGAGCGTCCTAGTATTAAACCAAGACCGTGGTGGTCAAATCGGGCTTCCAGAGGCCGACCACTGCTCAACAGGGCGGCGTTCTTAAGGCCCGGGCGCGGTGGAGAAGGGATGCTATTGGCCAGGCCGACCAAGGACGAGCCCGCGCGCATAGCAGAGCTCGGGGCACTCCGCATCCTGCACAACGGCCCTGACCCGACCCTTGACCTGATCACGGACGCAGCGCGGCGTCTACTCAACGTGCCGATGGCGGCCATCGCCTTCGCGGACGAGACCCACCAGCGATTCAAGTCCAGCAGCGGCGGCGACCCGGCCCCGGTGCCACGAGACATCTCACTCTGTGGCCACGCCATCCACAACCCCGACCAACAGATGGTCGTCGAAGACGCCACACAGGACTTCCGCTTCGCCGACAACCCTGCCGTCGTGGCCGACGGCGGATTGCGGTTCTACGCGGCCCAGCCGCTTCGAGGTCCGGGCGGCAGCGTGCTGGGGACCCTGTTCGTCGTCGATGCGCAGCCCCGCCGCTGGACGCCGGCCGAGGCGGCCACATTGACAGGCCTGGCCCGCTGGGCCGAGTCCGAGATCGCCCTGCCCGCCCTCGGGCTGTCCGATGTCCGCGGCTTGGGTGCCACGACACCCGGAGGCATCGAACCCATCCATCGCAGCCGGTTCTGGACGCTGTCGCCAGACATCTGCTGCGTCGCCGATGCCGACGGCCGCCTGCTCGATCACAACGCCCACATGGCCCGCCTGCTAGGCTACCCGGAAGGGAGCATGCTGGGCCGACGGCTCCAACGCATCGTCCACCCCGCAGATTGGCCACTGACCAAGCGGTTCATGGCAGGGCAGCGGGCCGGCGAAGATGCGCGGCCGTTCATCAACCGCATCCGCTGCGCCGGGGGCGCATACCTCTTCATGGAATGGAACGTATCGGTGGAAGACAACATCACCTACGCCATCGCCCGGGATGTGAGCGAGCGCGAGACCATGACGCTGGCCTTGGAGACCATGAACGCAGCCTTGACCGAGAGCAACCACGACCAACGCCCGTTCGAGTCCGATACCCCCCAGGAGATCCGCAGCCCCGTGCGCGCCATGGCGAACTCGGCGGCGCTACTGCGCCAGCATCTGGCAGGCAGCGATGAAGGCGGCATCGATCAGGCGGCCATGCTGGACGGCACTGCGCGGCGCATGGACGGCCTGATCCAAGCCATGCTCGGGCTAGCCAACGTCGGCACCGATGAGACACCCCACGAGGCGGTGACGCGCTCAGACATCATTGCGGCCACGATGGCGGATGTCGTGGCATCGGCGCCGGGGGCCGACATCGAATGGCCCGAGTTCGACTCCTTGCACGGCAACGCCACGCAACTGGTGCAGCTGTTCACCCAATTGCTGCGCAACGCGACGCAATACCAGCCTCCAGGCCAGCCGGCATCGGTGACCATCCGCGCCACCGCCTCGACGGGACGCGTCACGTTCGCGATCGAAGACAACGGCATCGGCATCCCCGCGGACAAGCGGGAGGCCATCTTCGCACCGCTCAAGCGGTTGCACAGTCGTGATGACTACGGCGGCACCGGCATCGGGCTGGCCATCTGCCGCAAGATCATCGAGCGCCACGGCGGGGCCATCGCAGTCGACAGCACGGGGGGCCATGGTTCGACCTTCATCTTCGACCTGCCCCTGGCGGCGGCCCAAGCGACCGGCGAAGGGCTGGACAAGGCGCGGGCCTGAACGACTCCAGCCGGCGGCCGGCAGCTCATGTCTCGCCGATGACGACGGTGTGCGTCACGGCGAGCGTGACCTTGTCGTCGCCACTCGGGCTGCCGTAGGCGTCGAAGAGAGCGGTCCATTGGTAGACGCCATCTGGGGCGGGCTTCATGGTGTCCGAGGCATCGTCCCACAGCATGCCATCCCACAGGAAACTGAATTCGATGTCCTCGCCGGCGCTCCATTCGCGGACGCTGAAGATGGCGATGTAGGCACGGGGCTCGCGGGGGTAGACCACTTCGCCATCGCGGGTCATGGTCTCGCGCTGGGCGGGGGCGCCCTGGTCGGAGACGTAGTAGGGCTCAAGGCCTTCGTTGGTCGCCGTGCCGTTGAGGCAGAAGCCCCCTTCGCAGGCGGAGAGCTTGACGACCAGGTGGAGGGGACCATCGACGTCTTCACCGACGCCGTGCTGGGGCGCGGCCCCGGGGGCCGGTTGGCTGCCAAGATCCGGCGGAGCACCTTCGCCGCCGGAGCCGTCAGGAAGCTGGTCGCCGGCGTCATCGCCGGGGTCGGAGTCGCTGGCGCAGCCGGCGAGGCTGACCACGATCAATAGGAGTGCGAGTAGTCGCATACACCTGTATGTGCCGGCTTCGGACATGAAGGCCGTGCTGACGTCGGGTCAAGCCCCAACGATGGGAAAGGGCGGGCCGACCCTTCACGCCTTGGCGACCTTCTCCATGACGCCCCAGGAGCGCGTGGTCCCGGGCACCCCGAGGACCTTATGCAGCTCTTTGTCCGGGTTCAACCGACCGCCGGGCACCCGTTCGGTGACGATGCACCAGCCATGGTCGGCGACGAGTCGCAGCTCACCATCGCCAAGCGACCAATCGCTGCCGATGTGGGCCGTGGGCGGTTCGAGGTGGATGGTGACCTCCGCCTTGGTACCGGTGCCGATGGCGGGTGGTCGGGCGATGAGCGCCTGCACTTGCGCCTGGGGGACCCTGGCCACGGGGACGACGACCGGCAAGGCCGCCAGCAGCTCGTCAAGCAGCCCGGCATCGTCTCGACGACTGACGAACGTACCGGCGTGGCCGATGTTGGTCAGCTCGAGCGCCGGATGATCGAGCGCGAACTGTTTGGGTCGAAACACGTTGTTGCCGCCGACGTTGGCAGCGCGAAGGAAAATGGCCTGGGCCACGATGGATCAAAGGAGGAGAAGTGGAAAAGGGATCGCTAGGCGATCAGAGCCCGAGGTCTTTCTTGACCAACGGGATGATATCGGTCGGGAAGTCCACCACCTGCACGCCGGCGGCCTTGAAGGCCGTCAGCTTGGACTCGGCCGTGCCGACGCCCTTCTCGACGAGCGCGCCAGCGTGGCCCATCTTCTTGCCTTCGGGGGCCGAGCGGCCGGCCACGTACGCATAGATGGGCTTGCGAGCTGTCAGGTTGACGCTCTTGATGTAGGCCGCGGCTTCCTCTTCTGCGCCGCCGCCGATCTCGCCGACCAGGACGATGGCCTTGGAGTCGTCGTCGTGCTCGAACAGCTTGACCGCTTCCAGCAGGTTGGTGCCGGGGATGGGGTCGCCGCCGAGGCCGAGGACCGTGGTCTGGCCGATGCCGGCTTCCGTGAGGGCGCCGACGATCTCGTAGGTCAGGGTGCCGGACTTGCTGGCGACGGCGACGGGGCCGCCGGCCTTGAAGATCTGGCCGGGCAGGATGCCGACCTTGGCGACGCCTGCGGTGGCGGCACCAGGGCAGTTGGGGCCGATCAGCACGACGCCGTGCTTCTTGGCGTAGTTGACGAAGTGAGCTGCATCGTGCACGGGGATGTGCTCGGTGATGACGACGACGGTCTCCATGCCAGCGTCGACGGCCTCGACGACCGCGGCCTTGGCGAAGCGTGCGGGGACGAAGATGAGGCTGGTGTTGCAGCCGGTGGCCGTCTTGGCTTCGGCGACGCTGTTGAACACGGGGACGCCGTGGACCTCTTCGCCGCCCTTGCCAGGCGTGCAGCCGGCGACCACGTAGGCACCGTATTCGTTCATCTGGGCGATGTGGAACTTGCCCACGGAGCCAGTGGCACCTTGGACGACGATCTTGCTTTGTTCGTTCAGGACGACGCTCATGCGGTGACCTCCTTGGCAAGGGGCATGCCCTTGGCCATCTCGGTGGCCTTCTGGGCTGCTTCTTGCAGCGTGTCGGCGATGGTGAAGCCGTACGACGCCAGGATCTCCTTGGCTTCGGCTTCCTTGGTGCCCTTGATGCGGGTGATGATGGGGAAATCCACGCCTTCGTTGTCGATGACGCTGACCAGGCCTTGGGCGACGATGTCGCAGCGGGTGATGCCACCGAAGAGGTTGAGCAGCATGACGCCGGGCTTGGACTTCTTCATGAGGCGGACGGCCTGAGCGACCTTCTCGGGGTCGGTGGCGCCGGACAGATCGAGGAACGTGCGGGGTTGGCCGCCGTAGTGGGTCAGGGCGTCGAGCGTGGCCATGGTGAGGCCTGCGCCGTTGGCGATGACGCCGATGTTGCCGTCGAGTTCGATGAGGGCGACGCCAGCGTCACGGGCCTCTTGTTCGAGGTCGGTGAGGCTCTGGTCGCGCTGTTGGAACTCGGGGTGCCTGAACAGGGCGGAGTCGTTGATGGTGACCTTGGAGTCGGCGGCGACGATCTGGCCGTCGGTGGTCTTGGCCAGGGGGTTGACCTCGACGAGTTCGGTGTCCATCTCGACGAACATCTTGTAGAGCTTGTGCATGACGTCACGGACGCCGGCCTTGGTGGCGTCGTCGTACGTGGTCTTGGCGAAGGCTGCGTCGGCGTGGGCGTCGGTGAAGCCTTCGAGGGGGTCGATGCTGATCTTGGCCAGGCGTTCTTCCGGGACGGACTCGATGTCCATGCCGCCGTCCTGGCTGAAGATCATGAGGTAACCGCGGGCGTTGCGGTCGATGACGAAGGAGCAGTAGTATTCCTCGCTGAAGTCGAGCATCTGCGCCACCATGACCTGGTGGGCGATGTGGCCGTGGACGTCCATGCCGAGGATGGCTTCGACGTGCTGGCGCATTTCGGCTTCGGTGTGCGCGAATTTGACGGCGCCGACCTTGCCGCGGCCGCCGACCAAGACCTGGGCCTTGACGACAACGGGGTAGTTCACGTCGGCGACGCGCTTCTCAAGGTCTGCCATGCTGGTCACGACGAAACCCTTGGCGCACGGAATCCCGAAGCGCTCGTAGAGGTCACGACCTTGGTACTCGTACAGGTCCACGGCGCTGCGACTCAGGGTCGCCACATAAGCCCCACGGCACCCCCAGATGCGAGCGTGCCCGGGTGGAGGCCGGCGGCCATGCAGACGCGACCAGCCGCCGGCGCGACCGGTCCGCGTGCGAAACGGCGTCTTTTATCCGTGAGACCCAATCGCTTCGCATGGGCATTTTCAGCATCCCCACCGTGAAGCGCAACCCGACCGGCATCCTAGGTCTCCTGCTCGGCATCTTCCTCGGTGGCCTCGGCATCATCATCACCGGCCTGGTCCACGACAACGCCGAAGAGAAGAAGAACCTCATGATCCACGGTGCCATCATCTTCGTCGTGACGCTGGTCACCTTCGGTCTCGCTTGGGTCTGGGGCCTCATCGTCGGCATCTTGCTCTTCGTCAAGTCCGAATAAATCGGCTTCTCGCCGCCTTCCACTCTTTTTCCCAACCCTTTTGTCCGCTCCCCGACCTGGACGGAGCGTGGTCCCGATCGTTACGCGCAAGCCATGGGGCATTGCTTGCCTCGTGCTCAACATCTTCCTACCCGGCACCGGCACCCTGGTCGCCGCAGGTAACCAGGAAGACAAGAAGTACCTCATCATCGGCATCGCCCAGATCCTGACGACGCTCATCATCGTCGGTGCCCTGTGGTCCATCGTCACGGGCATCATGATCTTCGTGAAGAGCGAGCCGCCGGTCGATGTGTAGATCGACATCCTGACAAGGTCGGTTAAGAACCCCTGGACCCCTGGACCGTCAATCTTGGCTCGACCCATCATCCTCGGCCCGGCATTACGCCCGACGTGCATCGTGCTCCAGCTCGTGCCGTTGCCCGGCGTCGGTGCCATCATCGCGGGTGCCAAGAACCCGCACAGCAAATTGATCGGGCGCGGCGTCGCCCAAGCGTCGCTGGTCCTGTTCGGGAGCTATCCCCTCATCATCCCCGGCGTCGCCGGCCTGATCTGGGCCATTTTTGACGCCATCGCCATCGCCCGTCGCAGCGCTGGCCCCGCACCGTGGACGCAGCCGACCCCGGACGCCGATCCTGAGACCCTCACGCCGACCCGGGCTGAACTGCGAGCGGCCAAGGCCACCGAGCGCGACGCCCGCAAAGCCGAGCGGACAGCGGATCGCGAGGCGCGGGCAGCCGAACGCGCCGCTCGCAGCGCCGAGAAGGCGGCTGACAAAGCGGCCAGCAAGGAGGCCAAGGCCCGTGCTGAAGCCCAGGCCGCCCCCAAGGCCGGCAAGCGCTGACGAAGCGCCAGGCAACGATTTTCAAGGCCGAGTCCTTCTGACCAAGGTATGTCTTGGTTCCGCATCAGCTTCGACGGCGACGGGCTGGCGTACGCCAAGATGACCCGCCACGATCGCGAAGGCACCGTGTTCCTGCGGCCGGGGCGACCAGTCCATGGTTCCCGCACCACCATCTATCCAACGGTCGCTCGTCTCGAGGGTTTCAGCCGCATCCAGCGTGACCAGATGGTCGCGATGCTGCGCCAACAATATGGCAACGCCCAGGCGGGCACCGACGGGGAGACCATCGCGGTCGACATGCCGGCCGATCGACTATGGGCCGACGCCCTGACGCATCTGCGCGGGTTCGAAGACCTGTTTGGGACCCCCTACATCCGTCTGCACGGGGGCTGGGTGGAAGTGACCGTGGCATCCGAGACGGATCTCTCCGATGCATCGATCCAGGGTCGTCTGCAGGCGGCGGCCAAGGACGCGGACGTGACGATCCTCCCGAACTTCGACGTCGCACCCTGGGACGGTCTTCGACCCCGTCTGCTGGCGAGTATCGTGTGAGACTCAGACCCGCCGGGGTCCACTGGCGATGAACGACGCGAGCAACTGCGCCGCCGTTCGGCACGTGTTCCCTGTCGGGTCCAGTCCGGGTGCGACCTCCAACAGATCCATGCCGCGGCACCGCGGATCGGCGGCGACCCGACGAATGATGTGGTCGCCTTGGTCGAAGGTGAGGCCGCCTGCGCCCGGTGCGCTGCAACCGCTGGCGATGGATTGATCGAGCCCGTCGATGTCGATGCTGAGCCACAGGTGGTCGACGCCGTCGCCAGCCGCCTCTAAGGCGTCCTCGATGACGGCCTCGATGCCGTGCGAGGCCACATCGCGCATGGTGTGGATGTGGACGCCGAGTTCATCGGCCCGCGTGGCGAGCATCTGGGTGTTGGCCCATGGCCGGATGCCGATCTCGGCGATGTTGGTGCCCTTGACGCGACCACCGAGTTCGTGCAGGATGCGGTAGAAGGGCGTGCCGCTGGACGGCTGCACGGTGTAGTCGCGCAGATCGTAATGCGCATCGATGACGACGATGCCGATGTCCCCGTCGACCGTATCCGCCAGGGCTTGGACGTGGGGGAACGTCAGTCCATGGTCGCCGCCGACCAGAACGGTCCGACCCGGTAGGGCGTGCAGACCGCGCGCCGCGGTGCGGACCGCGGCGTGCGAGGCCAAGACGTCGTCGCTGAGGCCGACCACATCGCCATGGTCCCAGATTCGCAGGCCCTCCATGCACGGGCCACCGGGGTCATTGGTCGACAAGAACCTGAACGCTTCACGGATGCCGGAGGGTCCGCCTTTGGCTCCCTTGCGCCCCAGGACGGAGGCGTCGAACGGCACGCCGGCGAAGTGGACGTCCGCGTCGCCATCGACGAAGAGGTCTGTGAAGCGGGGGTCGGGTGCGTCCACGCGGGGCGGTGCGAGGGTCACCGGGCTGGGTTCGAACGCCATCGGGGGGCTTATCGCCGGATGGGTCTTGAACGCGTTGTGGAGCTCGTCATCCGTCACGGCACCGTCCTCAGCATGTCCGGAGCCGCCGGCCCCCGCGCCGCCGATGCGGCCGTGGCAGAAGCGACCCCCGGACAGACCATCGCCGTCGACGCTGGGCGCATCGCTTGGATGGGCTCCGACGACGACTGGGACGGCCACGCCGACGAGACCATCGATGCCGCCGGGCGTCTGGTCACGCCCGGTTTCGTCGATGCCCACACACACCTTGTCTACGGCGGCGACCGTGCGTTCGAGATGGGGATGAAACTGGCAGGCAAGTCGTACATGGAGATCCTGGCCGCCGGCGGCGGCATCGCGTATACCCGCGAACAGACCCGCGCGCTCGATGTCGACGGCCTCGTCGCCCAGGCACGACCCCGCTTGCAGCGCATGATGCGCAACGGCACCACGGCACTCGAGGCCAAGACCGGTTACGCCCTGGAGACCGCAGGTGAACTCCGGATGCTCGAGGCCGGACGAGAACTGGAATCCGTCGGCGCCTGGATGTCCCACACGTTCCTGGGGGCCCACGCGGTGCCCGCCGAATTCAAGGACGACGTGGCCGGCTACGTCGATCTTGTCATCGATGAGATGATCCCAGCCGTCGCCAAGCAGGGCATCGCCGAGTACTGTGATGTCTTCGTGGAGGCCGGCGTCTTCACTGCCGAGCATGGCCGCGCCATCTTCGAGGCGGCCAAACGCAGCGGACTCAAGGTACGCTTGCACGCCGACGAGATCGTCAACACCGCCGGTGCGCAGCTCGCTGCCGAAGTCGGTGCCATCACGGCCGACCACTTGCTGCGCGTCTCCCCCGCCGGCATCGCGGCCATGGCAGAGGCCGGCACCATCGCCACGTTGTTGCCCACGGTCCCGATGACGTTGATGCAGCCGACCTGGGCACCCGCCCGGGACTTCCTCGCCGCCGGCGTGCCGGTGGCCCTTGCCAGCGACCATAACCCCAACAACCCGATCACCAGCATGAACACCGTCACGCAGTTGGCGTGCTACTTGCTCGGCATGACGCCGGAGCAGGCGTGGACAGGGGCGACATGGAACGCGGCATGCAGCCTCGGCCGCGAAGCCGACATCGGCAGCCTCGAGGTGGGCAAACGCGCGGATTTGATCCTCCACGATGTCACGGACCTGGCCCACTGGGCATACGAACCGGCTCGCTCGACGGTGGCTCGCGTGTTGTCCGCCGGCCATTGGGTCGGTTGATAGCACACCTCCAAGCAGGCCTCACGGGGCCCTGCCAGGGCCCGGTTCGAGGGACTGGAAAAGTGCTGGAGCAAGCCCGGCGAGGTCGCCTTAGAACAGGCCGATGCCGGCCGCTTTGACCGCGTCACGCAGTGCGCCCGCCCGGAGCAGGCCTTCGATGGCCGCCACGTCGGTGCTGAGGATGCGGTCATTGTCCAGGCGCGGCACGGCGACGCGGACCGCATCATGCGCCGCCTGGCTGCCGACGCCGGCCTTCAACCCTTCATCCGCTTTGAAATCCAAGGCTTGCGCGGCGCACATGGCTTCGATGGCGATGACCGAACGCAGGTTGCGCAGGACCTGCGCCAGCTTGAGCGCAGAGATGCTGCCCATGCTGACGTGGTCTTCTTGGTTGGCACTGGTGGGGATGGAGTCCACGCTCGCTGGGTGCGCCTGCACCTTGTTCTCGGACACCAGTGCCGCAGCGACGTATTGGGCGATCATGTAGCCGGAGTTGAGGCCGCCGTTGTCCACCAAGAACGGCTTCAGCCCTTCGCTGAGATCCGGGTTGACGAGCCGCTCGATGCGGCGTTCGGAGATGCTGGCGAGCTCGGAGGCCACGATGGCCAGGATGTCGAGCGCGAACGCGATGGGTTCGCCGTGGAAGTTACCTTGGCTGATGATGTCGCCATCGGGGAACACGATAGGGTTGTCGTTGACCGAGTTGGCCTCGATCTCGATGGTGGCGCGCGCGTTCATGATCTGGTCCCGGCACGCGCCGAGGACCTGGGGGATGCAGCGCAGTGAGTACGCGTCCTGGACACGGGCGCAGCCGGCGTGGCTCTCGACGACGCCACTGCCGTCGGTGAGTGCGCGGATGTTCTGGGCGACGATGCGCTGGCCCGGGTGGGGGCGCAATGCATGGACGCGGTCATCGAAGGGGGCCGTGCTGCCCATGAGCGCCTCCAGGCTCATGGCGGCGACGATCTGTGCGTCGGCCAGCAGCGTCGTGGCGTCGTGGACCATGAGCGCGCCGCTGCCCGCCATGAACTGCGTGCCGTTGATGAGCGCAAGGCCTTCCTTGGCCGCCAGTTCGAGCGGTCGGATAGAGAGGCGCTTGTGCGCCTCGGCCGCATCGATGACGTCGCCTTCATGGCGGACCTGGCCGAGGCCGATGATGGGCAATGCCATGTGCGCCAATGGAGCCAGGTCACCAGAGGCGCCGACGCTGCCGCGGCTTGGGATGACCGGGATGACGTCTTCGTTGAGAAGCAACAGCAAGCGCTCGACGAGCGTTTGGCGGACGCCGCTGTAGCCGCGGACCAAGGTGTTGGCGCGGATGACCATCATGGCGCGCACGACGGGCGTGGGGAGCGGGACGCCGACGCCGACGGCGTGGCTCATCAGGAGGTTGCGTTGGAGCTGGGCGACCTGCGCCGGCTCGATGGTGACCTGAGCGAACTCGCCAAAGCCCGTGGTGATTCCGTAGGCGACCTCGCCTCGGGCGACGAGCTCGTCGACGACGGCTCGGCTGGCGGCGACCGCGGCCCAGGCACCGTCGGTGACCTCGACTTTGCGGCCGTTGCGTGCGACGTCGACGATGTCCTCGATCGTGAGGCCTGTGCCGTCGATGACGAGGGGCTCCATGGCGGTCGCAATGGGCCCGACCTCAAGAGGTTGCCTTCACGAACATCGTGACGGCTGGGCCAAGTCTTCAAGAACGCCACCCTACTGGTAGACTCGTGAAGTGGCTGCGGGTGCGTGCGGATGGAGAGGGATTGACCCTTGCCAGGCTGACGCGCTTCGACCGAGGATCGACCGCATACCTGCGTGTTTTTCCTGGTGCGGCTCTTGGTCCGCAGAGTTCGTATGCCACCATCACCAAGGTGGATGGGCTGAGCCGGGCGCGGGTCGACGATGTCGAGGCCATGTTCGCCAAACAATACGGCAACTGCCGGGTCGTCGAGGCGGGGGAAGAGACGCATTTCCATGTCACGATGAAGGCCGCGGTGATGTGGGCGCCGATCATGCAGCAATTGACCAGCGTGTCGGCCACGCTGAACGACCTATTGGTGCGGGTCGAGGATGGCGTGATCGAGTTGCTGGCCCAGGCGGCTGACGATGACGTCGAAGGCTGGGCGGCGCGGTTCCACAACGGCCCCGGAACGGTGTCTGTCGTCGACGACATCGATACAGCGCCGTGGGCTTCTATCGAATCGCCCGAAGCAGGCTACTAGACTGCTCGCGGCAGCTAGGGCCTATCCCGGCTGTTGATGATGGGACGTCGGCTCGGTCAAGCGTCGGCGCGCAGCGTCTTGAGTTCACTGATCAGGCTCGTCAGGAGTCCCATGTCGTCGGTCATGGCGGCATGTTCGAGGCTCTCCTGCCGGTAGTTCTCAGCATCGCGCAACCAGTGTTCCCGCGTCGTCCCCTGGGTCCGGCCGGCGTTCGTGTACGCCGCCGCAGCCCTCGCGCCCCACGTCAGGGCGGTCTCGCGTTCGATCTGGTTCAGGCTCTTCTTGGAGAGTTCCTTGGTCGCGGCGTCCACGTCAAGCAAGTGCATCCGTTGCATACGGTACGTTCCACCGCGCCAGCTCATCACCGCTGCTGGATGGGCGCGTGCCCAATGGGCCGACCCCGGACTGCGGACGGCCTCAGACCAGGGGCGTGCGCAGGGCGTGGGCCTTGGCCGTCTCCAGAGCTTCATCGTAGCCAGCGTCAGCGTGCCGCACGACACCCATGCCGGGGTCCGAGATGAACACACGGCGAGCTTTTTCAGTGGCCAGGCCCGAACCATCGAGGACGACGACCTGGCCGGCGTGCGTCGAGTAGCCGATGCCGACGCCGCCACCGTTGTGCAGGTGGACCGAGTCGGCACCGGCGGCGATGTTGACCATGGCGTTCAGGAGCGGCCAGTCGGCGATGGCGTCGCTGCCGTCCTTCATCGCTTCCGTCTCGCGGTACGGGCTAGCGACGCTGCCGCAGTCCAGGTGGTCGCGGGTGACGGCGATGGGGCCGATCTCGCCTTTGGCGACGAGTTCGTTCATGGCGATGGCGAAACGGTCCCGTTCTCCCATCCCGAGCCAGCACACGCGCGCAGGCAGGCCTTCCCATGGCAGGTTGGCGTCGGCGAGGTCGATCCAATTGGTGAGCGTCTCATTGTCGGGGAACATCTGCTTGACCAGCGCGCCGGTCTTGCGGATGTCTTCGGGGTCGCCGCGCAGGCTGAGCCACCTGAACGGGCCGCGGCCTTCACAGAACATCGGGCGGATGTACGCAGGGACAAATCCGGGGAAAGAGAAGGCGCGTTCGCGAGTCATGCCGCCGAGGCGGGCCATCTCGCGGATGTTGTTGCCGTAGTCGAAGACGTGGGCTCCTGCCTCACCGAAGGCTACCATCGCCTCAACGTGGGCCGCCATGCTGGCCAGACTGGCCTCGGTGTAGGTGTCAGGGTCGTCGACCCGTAGCGCCAGGGCCGCGGCCAAGGTCATGCCGCCAGGCACGTAGCCGTTGAGGGGATCATGAGCGCTGGTCTGGTCGGTGACCAGGTCCGGCGCGAAACCGGCGGCGATGAGGGCCGGCAGCGCCTCGGCGCAGTTGGCGATCAACGCGACGCTGCGGGCTTCGCCGGCGGCGGCCGCGGCCTCGACCATGCGCCGTGCCTCTGCGGCGTCGTGCGTCAGGTCGTGGACGAAGCCGGCTTCTTGACGGCGCTTGGCGCGGGCCTCATCGACCTCGACGGCCAGGCAGACCCCGCCGTTCATCGTGACCGCTAGAGGTTGGGCACCGCCCATGCCGCCGAGCCCCCCTGTCAAGACGATCTTGCCGGACAACGCAAGGGGCCCGTTGCCGGGATAATGCTGACGGCCGGCCGCTGCGAAGGTCTCGTAGGTGCCTTGGATGATGCCCTGCGTGCCGATGTAGCACCAGCTGCCGGCGGTCATCTGGCCATACATCGTCAGCCCTTCGGCTTCCAGGCGGCGGTGCTCTTCCCACGTCGACCAGTGCGGCACGAGGTGGCTGTTGGCGATGAGCACGCGAGGGGAGTGTGGCCAGGTGCGGAACACGGCGACCGGCTTGCCGCTTTGGACCAGCAACGTCTCGTCATCCTCCAATCCGGCCAGTGCCTTCTCGATGCCGGCGAGGGCTTCTGGGTTGCGGGCGGCCTTGCCCGTGCCGCCGTAGACGATGAGCTTGTCCGGCTCTTCGCTGTTGTGAAGGTTGTTCTCCAACATGCGCAAGATGGCCTCGGTCCTCCAGCTCTTGCAGCGTAGAGGTGTGTCGGGCGTGGCGACAGGCGGACGGGGCATTGCCTGGGGCACTCGTGTGGCCTCCATAGGGGTTTGCTAGCGGCCGGCGCTATGCACCGTGACACCTTGTGCCGTGACGGTGGCGTTGAAGACGCCGATGTCGTCGAACCACTTGCTCGGCACGAAAGCGGGCAACTCGCGCATCTGGAAACGGGCGACGGCGTCGAGGATGGTCACGTTCCAGCCGCCGGGCGCGGGGACTGCGGTGGCGACGTAGGGGCCCGTACCGTCCATCAAGAAGGCGCGGTAGGCCAGGGTCTCCCGCGCGGCCATGACCGCCAGTTCTGAACCGATGGGCACGGCAGGCACGTACCACTGTCCGCCGATGCTGGCGTCTCCGCGGACCAAGCGGATGTTCCAACTGCCGTTGTCATGGGCCTCGGCGACGATCCATTCGAATTCGGATGGCGTACTGTAGACGTGTTCGCCGTCGGGTTTGCCGGTGAGGCGGACTCCGCCGACGATGACGATGAGGGCCAGCACGACCGCGACGAGCCGCAGGTAGCCACGATCGCTCCACTTGCCCCGGTAGCGCTGCCACATGCCGAACAAGGAGATGGGCGCCAGCCACCAGATGAGGTAGTAGAACCACTCGACGCTGTACCGGATGTCGTTGAGGGGCCATGCCAGGACCACGCCTTGCCGCGTGACGACGTCGAGCAACAGGTGACTCCACCCACCCCACAATGCGGCCAAGGCGAAGCCTCGGCGCCATCGGAAAATGGCCAGCCTGCGGAATCGGCCGGCCAATGGATGCAGGATGGCCAGGAACGCCAAGCCGGCAAGGGGCGCGCCGACGAGGCTGTGCGTGGCGCCTCGGTGGCCCAAGAAGTACAACGGCTCGAAGAGCGTGAGGGGGGCCAGGAAGACATCCAGGTCAGGTGCCAGCGCCGCGGCACCGGCTGCTGCGGCGGACGCCCGGGCACCCTTGCGGCGCCACAGCGTCACCGCGGTGAAGGCGGCGGCGTGTGCCAGCAAGACGTGGGTGATGGCGTCCACGCCTGGTCAGCCGAGCCGGGGCTGAAGGCTATTGCCTACGCAACGGCGAATCCGTTGAGGCTCGGAGTGCCGACGAGGACCGCATTGAGGCTCGGCGCACTGGGCGCTGGCATGACGACGCCTGTGGCAGCACTGTGTGTCACCCGGGCACCTGCATGGTCGACATGGGCCCCATGATGCTGAGAAGACGGCGGTCGCCGATGACGCGGCGGACGGCTTGCGCGTCCCTGCAGGGACGGCCGGGCACGCGACGAGAAAACCGGGGTCCGTTCAAAACAGTCCGGTCGCGCCAGCGCGCCGTCTAAGGGGTCGGCGCCCCGGCGGCCAGTTGACGGCAAGCGCCGACAGCGGTTCCTATACTCCTTTATACGGTCAAACCCACGGGTCACACAGGACCGATGAAGACGCTCATCCTCTCTGTAGATCGCGACGACGATATCGGCCAGAAGGCCGGCGTCGCCACGCCCATTGTCGGGCGCCGCCGCATCGTCGAGGCCGCCACGCGGCTCGGCTGTGCCGATCCGGAGGATTCGGACACCAACTGCCTGTTCGCGTCCGCCCACTTGTATGACAAGGAGCTGGAGAGCGCCGACCAGAAGGGCCGACAGGTCGAGGTCGCTGCCATCTGCGGCCACCCCCGCATGGGCATCCGCGCCGACCGCAAGGTCGCAAAGGAACTGGAGGAGGTCCTGGAGCTGACCCGCGCCGACGAGGTCATCTTGGTCTCCGACGGCGCAGAAGATGAGCAGATCATGCCCATCCTGACCAGCCGTGTCAAGGTGGCGCACGTCCACCGCACCATCGTGCGCCAGGCCCCGCGCCTGGAGGGCTTCTACTACACCGTCACGCGCCTGTTCGCCGACAAGAAGCTCGGCAAGCGCATCGTCCTGCCCACCGGTATCGTCGCCGTCCTGTGGTCCATGGCCATCTTCTTGGATTGGGCCCAATACGCGTGGGCCGGCACCATCGGCATCGTCGGCGCCTGGCTCATCGTCCACGCCATGGGCTGGGAGAACCGCATGAGCAAATTCTTCGCCGACTTCAGCGAGGGCATGCGTTCAGGCAAGGTGACGCTGATCGCCAATCTGGTGGCCATCGTCCTCATCGTACTCGGCATCACGGCTGGCTACGACGCCATCAAGCCCATCAACGACCAAGTGCTTCGGGTCTTCATCTTCATGGACGAATTCGTGCTGCTCCTGGTCGCCGCCCTACTGGTGCGGACCGCGGGCATCCTGTTCGACCAATGGGTACGCGAAGGTCGCGCCAGCCTGCGCCACTGGACCACCGCATTCACGCTGGTGGCCATCGGCTTCATCGGCAGCGCCGTCATCCGCATCAGCATCGGCTGGCTCGAAGGCACCTCGTGGACCCGCGTCCTGGACTTCGACCTCATGACCCGGCTGTTCATCGGCATCCTCATCGCCATGGCAGGCGTCATCGTCGCCCGCTACGTCAAGAACTTCTTCGACGAAGACCCCGTTTCCCGGCGGTGACCATGGACCACGCGGACTGGGCGCCGACCTACGACGCCATCATCGCCGACTTCGGTTGGGACCCGGCACGGGACCTGGAAAGCGCCCAGCGCCTCCGATCCATGGCCCCCAAGGGTGCCTGGCGCCACGTCGGCACCGAGCTGAAGAACCGCCCCCGCGCCGTCATCGTCGGCTGTGGACCGGCCCTCGATGACCTGCAGGCATCCCACTTACCCCCGGGAGTAGTGGTGGCCGCCGACGGCGCCACCCAGCGCCTGCGTGAGATCGGCGTCATCCCCCGCGTCGTCGTCACCGATCTCGACGGGGACCCTGAGAGCCTGCTGTGGGCTGCGGGCCAGGGCAGCAGCATGGTCGTCCACGCTCATGGCGATAACCGGGACCGCCTTGACCTCGTCCAGCAGTTGGGTACCTTGGTCGCCGGTTCGTGCCAATGCGACCCCGCAGGCCTCGAGCCCCTGCGCAACCTCGGTGGCTTCACCGACGGCGACCGGGCCGCCTTGCTGTGCGAAGCCATGCGGGTGCGCGACATCGCGCTGGCGTGTTTTGACCTGGACGCGGCCCCAAGCCGATACAGCCACGAGTTCGACCCCGCCACCAAGGCGCGCAAACTCGGCTGGGCCAAGCAGATCCTCGAGGCTGCCGTAGGACGCGGCGCCCCGATCCGCATGCTATAGGGGCTGCCGGCTACTCGACCGCGTCACGCGTGGTGCAGCGCCGCGCCCATTCCGCGTAACGGGCGGGCACCTGCGTCGTCGCGACGACCTCGACCAGGGGATTGCTGTACGGGTGACCATCCAACAACGCACCCCAACAGGCATCGGCGTCCGCTGGCGGCGTGCGGGCCTCCACAGCCCACTCAGCGCCCTCTTGGACCGCGCCCTCCCAGCGGAAAGCCGACCAGATGGGTTGCACGTGGGCACAGGCGGCCACGCGCTTGTCGATGAGTCGCTTCGCCGCCGCCTTGGCATCCGCCTCTGAGCCGAAGGTCGAACGCAAGACCACCATCTCGTTGGTCACGGCGACGCCAGCAGCGATCGGGCACGTTACCCTTGCGGCGCCGCTTGGACACTGAAACCTTATCCCCGACTTCCCAGGTCCAACGGCCGTGGCGGTCAATGGCTGGTTCATCTTCTTCGGGCTCCTCTGGGCGTACATCCTGTTTCTCCTGTGGCTGGCTAAGACCGGCCGCATGCAGAAATGGAACCTGAGCCTGCTGCTCGGATTGGTCCTGATGATCCGGACCACCAAGGGACGCAAGACGCTGGACGTCCTCGCCAAACCCAAGCGATTCTGGAATATTTTAGGCGATTTCGGCACCGTGCTGAGCCTCGTCGGCATGGTCCTGATGACCGCCGTGATGGTGTTCAGCCTCATCTTCACGTTCCGTCGCGGCGACGAATTGCAGCCCCTCGCCGGCAACGAGATCCTCATCATTCCCGGCGTGACGCCGTTCCTGCCCCTGTGGTACGGCATCGCCGCGCTCATCATCACCCTGGTCGTCCATGAAGGCGGCCACGGTGTGCTGGCCCGCGCCAACAACCTGAAGGTCAAGAGCCTCGGGCTGCTGTTCGCCATCGTCCCCGTCGGCGCCTTCGTGGAGCCTGACGAGGAAGAGCTGAGCGAAGCACCCCGCCGCCACCGCCTGCGCGTCTTCGCCGCCGGCGCCACCATCAACATCCTGCTCGCCTCCGTTCTATTGTTCGCCTTCGCGGGCATGGTGGGCCAGAGCGAGCCCGTCGACGGCATCCCGATCATCGGCGTGTCCGACGACAGCGCCGCCGAGCTGGCCGGTATCCGCACCGGCGACGTCATCGTTGGGCTCGACGGCATCCCCGCCCTCGACAATGCGGCCTTCACGGGCCTCATGGCCAACAAGACGCCAGGGCAACAAGTCCAGGTCGACCTGCGCAGCGGCTCCGTGCGGACCGCGACCCTCGGCGACCGCTGGAACGGTGCCCTCGATGAGGACGCCCAGAACATGATCCTGAGCCTGCCCGCGGAGGCCGAATGGACCGACGAGCACGCTGGCATCATCGCCTACTGCGACACCCACGTCGGCAAGGGGCAATACACCGATGGCGGCACCTGCAGCGACGGCCTCCAACAGCTGGCGTTCCTGGGGATCGTCCACTACCCGATCCAGGACATCTACGACACGTTGACCCACCCGCTTGGCAACAACGGCCTCAACCTGCTGGCGTACGTGTCCCTGCCCATCGGTGAAGTGCGCGACAACCCCGTCCTGAGTTTCTACCTCCCGACGTTCTTTGAGGAACCCTTCCAGGGCTTCTGGATCATCGCGACCCTGACCTTCTGGGTGTTCTGGATCAACCTCATGGTCGGCCTGACCAACATCCTGCCGATGCTCCCCCTGGACGGCGGCCACATCTTCCGTGACGCCATCGGCGGCGTCGTCGCCAAGGTCAAGCCCGCCATGCAGCGAGAGCACCGGGACCGCTTCGTCGGCCGCGCCGCCGGCGCCATGAGTTTCCTCATCCTGGGGGCGTTCTTGCTACAGATCTTCCTGCCTCGCTTCATGTAAGCGGGACGCGCCCGGTCAAAGGGACCGCCCGTCCCCATCGAAGCCCTCATCAACGACGCCACCTGGTGCCTATCAACCGGTGTCACGATGGCAGTCCAACTGGAACGGGTACCCATGCCCGAACGGGACCCCGCAGAGCGCGTGAAGAGTTACGACGAGGCCATCCTCGGATACTCCCGCAAACTGGCGGTCGAAGAAGCATTGCGCTGCATCGACTGCAAGACCAAGCCCTGCACCTACGCCTGCCCCGCTTTGACGCGGGCACCGGAATACATCCAGGCCATCGCCGAAGGCGACTTTGACCGCAGCCTGGAGATCGCGCTCGAGACCTACCCGATCCCGGGCACCCTCGGCCGCACCTGCTTCCACCCCTGTGAAGACTCCTGCGTCGTCGGCATCAAGGGCGAACCCGTGGCCATCTGCAGCCTCAAACGGGCGGCGTTCGACCACGGCCACTGGCCCAAGATCGAGCCCGCCAAGCCCACCGGCAAGTCCGTCGCCGTCGTCGGTGCCGGCCCCGCTGGCCTCCAGGTCGCCTACGACCTCATCCGCAAGGGCCACGCCGTCACGGTGTACGAAGCCCTGCCCGTCCTGGGCGGCATGCTCAGCGTCGGCATCCCCTCGTACCGCCTGCCCCGCAACGTCATTGACAAAGAAATCGCCAAGCTCGGCGAATGGGGCGTCCAATTTGTCACCGGCTGGCGCCTCGGCGATGAGGGCAAATCGGTCGAGAGCCTGTTGGCCGACCACGACCTCGCGTTCCTTGGCGTCGGCTGCCACAAGCCGAAGACCATCCACGTCGAAGGCGAAGAGCTTCCCGGCGTCGAGCACGCGGTCGACTGGCTGCGTGAGATCGAGCTCGGCGAAGACAAGGGCATCGACGGCAAGCGCATCGTCATCATCGGTGGCGGCTCCACTGCCATGGATGTCAGCCGCAACAGCATCCGTCTCGGCGCCAAGAGCGTCCACATCGTCTACCGCCGCGGCCGTCGCCAGATGACGGCCAGCCCGGAAGAAGTGGTCCAGGCCCGCGACGAGCGCATCAAGTTCCTCATGATGGCCAACCCGACGCGCTTGCTGCCGTCCGAGGATGGCCACGTCAAGTTCGTCGAATGTGTCCAGATGGAACTGGGCCTCCCCGACGACTCCGGCCGCAAGCGGCCCGAAGCCATCCCCAATTCCGAGTTCTTGCTCGCCGCAGACCAGGTCATCCTGGCCGTCGGCCAGAACCCGAGTGTCCTGGGCAGCATGGCGGACGTCAAACTCACCCGCTGGGGCGACGTGGAAGTGGACGATTTGTGCCGCACCACCAACCCCCGCGTCTACTCGGCCGGCGACATCGCTCTGGGGCCCAGCAGCATCATCGAAGCGGTCGCACATGCCCGGCGCGCCGCGGCCTCGATGCATCAGGCCCTCGGAGCCTGACCATGGAAGACCTCACCAAGGAGGTCCCCATCCTGCGCATGAGCGTAGCTCGGGGCCGGCTCAGCGGTCTACCCCTTGATGCGGCCATCGACATCGGCACGCTCGAAGCGACGGCCCGTTTGGCGGTCAAGCGCGCAGCCGAGTGGATCCCCGACCTGCACGCCTTCCAGGTCAGTCACATCGATGTCCTGGCCCACGGCGACGAAGGTCACCTGGATGTCACCGTCACCGTGCAGGGCCATGCCCGCGCGGATCTGGATGGCCATGCCATGACCGGCGTGGTGGCGGCCTTGCTGTCGGCCCGTACCTTGGCCGGCGTCGCTGCCGTCATCGAAGACGTGCGCCTTGTCCAGAACGTCCACTAGCGCTTGCGACCCATGCCTTCCAGCGCACTCTGGGTCGGGGACGCCTTGCCCTTCTTGGCGGGCGTCGCGCGAGGTGCGGCAGGTTTGCGTGCCGCCGGTGCCCGGGTCGTCGACGTTCGTGCCGTGCCCTTTCCAGCAGCTACACTCGCCGCGCGCGGGGTGGACGCAGAGGCGGGTGCCGGCGTCGCGCCAGCACCCTTCTTCTCCAGGTACATGCCGCCGAAGGTCGACAACAGGTTGGTGCCGACCAACAGAAGGAAGGCCAGGGCGACGAAGCTCTCGGTGCCGGCGATCCCGCGCGCGGCGGGTTCAGCGGCCAACACCGCGGCTGCTAGGCCACGGGGCATCATGACCAACAGGACGATGTCATCGCCGCGGGGCACGAGTTTGCGCGTCGTCGCCATCACGGCGATGTAGCGGGCCCCGACCATCAAGGCCAGCAGGACGATGCTGATGCCGAGGATCTTGATGTCTTTGAGCAGATCCAGGTCGACGATGATGCCAAGAAAGACGAAGAAGAACGTGCGGACGAGGAAACTGATCTCACCCTGGAACCGCTTCATGGTGGACCCGAAGTTCTCACCGACGCGGCGGCCCATGTTGCCCAGGCCAGCGGCGTTGCCGAGGATGACACCGAAGGCCAAGACGGCGAGTGGCCCGCCGCCGCTGCTCACGTCTTGGAGGATCCATTCCACGAAGACGTACATGGCGAACATGAAACCCAGCGTGAGCATGTAGCCAAACGGCTTCTCGCGCACGTTCGGGTAGATGAGTAGCCAGGTGATGCCGGCCGCCAACCCCATGAAGATGCTCATGGAGAAGGTGATGAGCAGTTTGCTGCTGATGCCTTGGGCGTCGAAGATGACGCCCCCCGTCTCGGTCGCGGTGTCCCCGTCACCGGCCATGACGCTGCCGGCCGCGACGATGGAGATGAGGGTGAAGCTGAAGACGACGACCAGCACATCGGTCAACGCCGATTCGAGCGACAGCGTGGTCCCGGTCTTGGGTGAGACCTTCATGTTGGCCAGGCTGGGCAAAACGACAAGTGCACTGGTGCCGCCGAGGATGGCGCCGAGCACCATGCCGGTGGTGAAAGGCACGTCCAGCATCAGTGACGTGGCACCGCCGACGATGGCGACCGTGGAGATGAAACCGACGAGGCCCAGCAGCGCGGCGCTACCAAGCCCGGTGGCGAGCTCCTGGAATTTGAGCGCCAGGCCACCATCGAACAGGATGAGGATCAAGGCGAGCGGCCCGATGATGCCTGACAAGGCAAGCATCGGCGCTTGGTCGACCAGGTTCAGCACCGGGCCGACGATGACACCCACCAGGATGAGGATCAACGTGTCATTGAACCGCAGCTTGGAGAAGATCAGGTTCCCTGCGAAGCCGAGGAAGATGAGCAGGGCTACCGCTCCAAAGACGGTGAGCGGGTCGGACGGGTCGATGGTGACGGCCACGGTTCCTCAGTGGGGACGGAGCGTCAAGCTGGATAAAGCCGCTGTTTGCCTGTCTCCATCGGACATGGCGCTCGGGGCGCCGCTCGGGGTGCCGCTCGAGGCCTATTCGCTGGTCTCGAGGGCACGCATGACGACGACCGTCTCTTTCTTGAGTTCCGCCTTGAGCGCATCGTACACGTCGGTGTCGATCTCCTTCGTCATCTTGGCCTTCTCCAGTTCCTTGAGGCCTGCCATCAAGACGCGCTTGCGGGCAGCGAGGGTGTCTTGGCTCTCGGCAGCAGCGGCTTCCACATGGGCTGCCTTGGCGACCTCTTGCTTGCGGCGCTTCTGGACCAAGCCTTTGCCGACGAGGTAGGACCAAAGGGCGATGCCGACGAGGATACCCAGCACAGCAGGGCCCCACTCGGCGATGATGCCCTCGTCCTCGACCTCAGGGACGGGTGCGACGAAGACACCTGCGGGGGCGATGACCAGATCGGCGCCGCGCACGGGGGCGACCTCGTGGATGGTGCAGCCGCCTTGGCTGCACACGAGGCCGTCGCCGGTCTGGGCGCCCGCCAGCAGGATCATGCCGTCGGGGACGTAGGCGACCAGGCGGCTCGTGGTCTGGCCGGCGAACAGGGTCAGGCTGCCGGCGAAGTTGTCGCCGGCGATACTGCGCACGTGGCGTAGGACGTACTGGCCCGCGGTGACGTCGGTGCCGATGACGGCCGCGTCGGCGTCCATGGTGAAGTTCTCGCAGGTGCAGTCAAGGGCGATCTGGTCGGCCGCGGCGATGCCGGCGATGCGGGTCTCGTTGCCGTCGTGTTGGAAGCGGACGTACTCGGCGACGGTCCAGGCGTCAGCGGGCTCGTTGCCGTCGACGAGGCTCAGGTCGCCCATGCCCACGCGGGCCAGGTAGTCTTCGGTGAAACCGTACTCGGTGGGCTGTGCCGTGGCGGGCACGGCGATCAGGACGAGTAGGGCGGCGGCCAGGAGCCACTTGTGCATGGAGCCTGCCAGTCGAGCCGGCACAAAAGCGCTGCGCGCCTACGCGACGTCTGGGTCGTCCTTGTATTCTTCGACCACGTCGGGTGGGAGGAACTTGCTGCTGCAGCCTGCGGTGTACTCATCCACGTGGTAGACGAGGGCACCGGCGGGGACGGCGATGCCGCCAGGCAAGGTTGAGGCGACGCGGCCGACGAACTGGCTGGGCTTGGCCTGCAAGGGGTCGCGTAGTACGCCTTCATAGACGCCCCAGACGACCGGCTGGACACCGTTGGAGTCCGGGAAGCCTTGGATCTGGAACACGATGTGCGGGCGGCTGATGGTCCAGTTGGCCCACGTCGCCGGCTGGGTCTCGCCCAGGCTCGGGGTGCGGGTGTCGTTGCGTAGGCTCCACGAGGTGACGCCCTCGGTGGGGCCGGTGACCGCCAAAGTCAGGGTCGAGAAGTGCTCGACGCCTTGAGCGCTCCAGCGCACGACCCGCTGGGTGGCGCTCTGGTAGTGCGGGTTGGCCTCGACGACCTCGCCGTCGGCGCCGTAGGTGGTGAAGGTGCTGGGTTGGGGCATCCCGAGCAGCGTGTAGGATCCCGCCGTGTGGGCTTCCGGGCGCTCGGTGATGTCGTTGACGTAGCGGACGTCGCCCTCTTGGTCGATGAAACCGAGACTGACGACGCCGATGCCGATGGCAACGATCGTGGCGCCGATGATGAGCCTCGTCTTGGTGTTCACAGGGGTCGCTTCCGGTCCGGGTTCTTGGGCGTTGCGGCCTCGGCGTCGTCCAGACGGCGGCGCATGGCGTCGACCTTGCGCTCCAGGTGCCACAAATACCAGCCGAGGAACCCAAAGACGGTCGCGAAGCTCAGGAAGAATGTCGTGTTGTCACTGACCATGCAGGTCCTCCAGGCGCTCACGTAGC
The DNA here is from genome assembly GCA_041618195.1 of Thermoplasmatota archaeon. GTDB lineage: Archaea > Thermoplasmatota > E2 > JACPAO01 > JAHFTW01 > JBFGSX01. The sequence continues at coordinate 23,818 of JBFJNL010000004.1, forward strand.
TGCAGGATGCGCAGCCGTTGCAGCCAAAGGTAGGTGAAGAGGAGCACGAAGACGATGAGCGACAGGCCGATGGCGCTGCCAGTGGCGGCATCGACCGCGGCGTCCGGGTTCTTGCCCGGGCCGCCGACGTCCGGGTGCAGGCTGGTCTGTAGGACGCGGCTGGTGGCGAACGCGATGGGGACCGTCAGGAAACCCAACACGCCGAAGACCGCGCTCAGGCGGGCCCGTTGTTCGGGGCTGTCGACGAACCGCCGCAGCATGAGGTAGGCGGCGAAGGTGAACCACATGACCACCACGACCAGGACCTTGGGTTCTGAGTAGACAGTGGCGAGGCTGCTCTGGCCGGTGCGGCTCCATTCTTGGACGCCCCACAGGGTGCCCGTGATGAGCGCGACGGAGTTGAAGCCGAAGCCGACCTCCGCGGCGGCGCGGGCGGGGCCGTCGTAGCGCAGGGCGCGTTCGTTGAGGTAGCCGACGCTGAAGACGAAGACCGTGAAGTACGCCGCGAAGCTGGCCCAGGCGCTGGCCGGGTGGTAGAACAGGATCTTGCGCGTCAGGGGCGCGGTGACCTCGGGTTGGTAGGCCCAGTCGGGGGTCGTGAACCAGGTCATGTAGATCAGGACGGCGCCGCTGGCGAGGAAGCCGTACAGGCTCCAGCGCCGGATGCGGTCGACGATCTGTTCCCTCACGGGTCCACCTCAGGATTGCGGCCCTTTAGGGTTTCAGTCCTGGTTCTCGAATGCTTGAGGCGTGGCATGGGACGGCCGAAGTGGGGGCCGGCGGAGTGCCAGGGTTGCAGCGGCGGCGTCCGATCGCGGCCTTTGGCGGGCTCTTCGGGCCATGTGAAGCCGCGGCGTGCGGGCTTGCTGGCGGGTTTGCGGCCGGCGGGTTTGCGGCCGCGCCGTTCGCGGTCGTCTTTCTTCCCCATCAGTCCGCCTCGAGCGCGAAGGGCCACAGGAACCACGCGGCCCCGAATGCGATGATGTCGTAGCCAGCCATCAGCAGCAGCCCGGCCCGTCCGTCGCCACCGCCAAGGATGTCGAGGGTGGCGGCGACGCCGCTTTGCAGCAGTGGCGCGGCGATGGGGATGAGCAGGATGGGCATCAGCACTTCGCGGGCGCGGGCCTGGCTGGCCAGGGCACCGGCGAGGGTGCCGATGATGGCGAGTCCGATGACGCCGAGGCCGGCGGTGAGCCAGATGCCGGGGCTGAGTGGCAGGAGGAAGCCGGCGGCGCCCAGCAGCAGGCTGAAGGCGGCGAGCACGCCGGTCAGGACGAGGTTGATGAGCGTGCGGCTCCAGCCGTGCATGGCGGCGGCGACCGGCGCGGTCTGTACGAGCGCCAGGGTGCCCCGATCGACCTCGCTGGCGAGACCGCGGCCGGCCAGTGCGGCCGTGCCGTACAGGATCGGCGTCCACATGGCGATGGTGGCGAGCCGGTCGTCTTGGAGGTCGCTGAGTGCGAACAGGTAGAGGATGAAGAACAGCCCGACGAGGACGAGGCCGGCTTGCAGGCTCTCCTTGCTCCGGATCTCCCGGCGGGCATCCTTCCACAGGATGGCGGTGAGACTCATGGAGCGGCCCCCAGGCGCAAGGGCGTGGCGCCGAGCGCCGTGGCGAAGGCGTCCTCATGGGTGGCGATGAGCATGGCGGCGGGGGACGTGGTGAGGGTCTCGGTCAGCCATCGGCGGCCGGCGTCGTCGAGCGCCGTGGTGGGCTCGTCTAGCAGCAGCACCTCGGGTTCGAGGGCGAACGCCATGGCGAGGTGCAGACGTTGGCGCTGCCCTCGGCTCAGGGCGGAGGCCCGGTCTTCGGCGACGGCCCGGAGCCCGGCCTGGTCGATCCAACCCAGGTCGATGGCTTTGCCGTGCATCTTGCCCCACCAGTGCATGTGCTCGCGCACGGTGAGCTCGGGATAGACAGGGGCTTCCTGGCCGACGTAGGCCAAGCCCCGGCGTGCTTCAGGGTGGGTCGTGGCGATGCCGCCGCGCTCGACCGTGCCCTTCGTCGGCCGCAGCAGCCCGGCGGCGAGGCGCAGGACCGTCGTCTTGCCGGCGCCATTGGGGCCCAGCAGGGCGATGCGGTCGCCTGCCGAGGCAGTGAGGCTCAGGTCGCGAAGCACCACGTGGTGCCCGAACCGGCGCGTGACCTGGTCGAATGTCAGCGTCATTCGAAGCGGCCACGGATGAGGGCGTTCTCCGCCATCTGGAGCCGTTTGTGGACGGCTGCCTTGCTGACGCCGAAGGTGCCGGCAAGGTCCTCCAGGTTGCATTGCCGGGGGTCGTTGTAGTAGCCCATGGCGATGGCCATGCGCAGGACCTCTTCTTGGCGCGGGGTGAGCAGTTTGGCGCGTCCTTGCGCCTTCAGGTCGGGCTGATATTCGCCGACGTGCAGGAGCTTGAAGTCGTCGGCGGGGACGACGCGTCGCATGTGTTGCGTGAACTGATTGAACGCGTTGAGCCCGTCAGGGTTGGGGCTCATGACGTTGATGTGGATGTAGCCGCCTTCGACGATGACCGGGTGGAAGACCGTCTCGGGCCCGAGCATCTGGATGGTGAGCTGGATGGGGTCGTGCTTCTGGTAGTAGCTCAGCACAGCGGTGGTGATCTCGACGCTGGCGTAGTCCTCGCCTTCCGACAGCACGGTGTAGGTGCCGTATTTCTTGGCGAACTCACCGGTCAGGAACCGTCGCCGGGTGAGGGGGTCGGCGACGATGGTGACGATGGCCTTCTCGACCGGCGCATCGGCCGAAGACCGCAGCAACGTCATGACGATGCGGACGTCGGGGTTGTCCTGGGTGAAGCGACATAACAGGTTGTCGTCGCTGCGGATCTTGAACAGGTATTCTGTCAAGCCGGGCACAGATGGGCCACTTTTCGGGCGGTATAAAAGGTGGACTTACGCCCCCTCGGCGTTGACCAGTCAACGTTTCGATGGTCCCGTGGTGGACATCTCCAACCCCACCGGGCGAAGTGGTTTAGTAGCCGCCAGAATCGACGAATCCGTGAAGATTGCCGCGCTCCCTGTGGTCCTGGCGCTCCTACTGGCTGGTTGTGCGGCGTCCCCAGACGTCACCGTGGACGACGACGCACCTGCCACGGACACCATGACCATCCGCGGTATCGTGCAGACATCCGAGCTGGGCCGCGTCGATGCCAACGTCACCGTGATGCCCCTCAACCTGACCGAGACGACGGCCCCGGACGGCTCCTTCGCCTTCCCACCCATGCCCCTGGCCGCCTACACGGTCACCGCCGAGGCAGCCGGATACCTGACGCGCACCCTCGACGTCGCACCCGGTAGCAACGAGAGCATCCTCATCACGCTGGAGGCCGTCGCGGCCACGCCGACGGTCGAGACCGTGCGCTACAAGGGTCACCTGCAATGCGCTGCAGAGTACCTCATCATCGCCGGCTCCTGCGACCGGTTCAGCACCCAGTTCGGCGGCCCCGCCTTGGTCGATTCTGCAGGCATCTTCGAACACCCCGTTGCGGCAGACTGGGAGACCATCGTCGTCGACGTGGTCTTCGCCGGCGGCGCGGCCAGCACATACGATGGGCTGCGGGTCACCGTCAAGGGCGTCGATGCCTCGGACGCCCTCAACGAATACGAGCAATACGGTCGCTTCCACGACAGCGACGCGTTCACCTTCCGCATCGAGCCCGACCAGGCATACCCCGACGGCGCCATGCCCGTGCCCCGCGACGCCACGATGCTTCTTCTGGACGTCTTCGCCCAAGGACATGGCTACCACGAGGCCTGCGATCCGACCGGTGCCTTCGGTTGCTTCCTCGGTGTCGGCGCCGGCATCGACATCCAATTCGAACTCGTCGTGACCACCTTCACCATCGAACGCGCCCCTGACGGCTTCAGCCTGCGCTGATGTGGGACATCGCCGCGCGCCGGCCATGGCCCGCGCTACTCATCGTCCTGGGACTGAGCCTCGTCTCGGCCATCGGCGTCACGCAGATCGAGACCCAGGTCGATTTCGTGGACACCGTCCCGTCCCACGACGGCCTCGAGCCTTACCGAGACATGCTGGAGCGCCTGGACGGCATCCGCTTCGTCGCGGTCTACATGCCTCACGATGCGGCCCACCCCAGCCCAGACCTGCGCGACCCCGCCGGCTTCGACCCGTTGGTCGAAGACCAACAAGCGCTCACCCGGTTCCTGGATGCGCGGTTCCCTAACGTGTTCAGCCACTCCCTGAGCGTCTACGAAGGCATGCGGGCGGGCAACTACATGCTCGAAAAGATCGCCACGGCAGGCAATCCCCGCGCCGAATCGTACAGCGTCCCGGACGACCCGATCCGCTTCCAGACGGTGCGCGACCGGGGCCTGGACGACGGCAGTTTCGACGATGTCCTAGCAACTGATGGAGAGAGCAGCATCCTGCTCGCCTTCTTCGCCACGAAAGACAACGGCCTGGCCCGCGCGCTTTCCGGTGAGGTCGCCGGAGCCCTCACCCATTGGAGCTCGCCCACAGGCGTCACGGGCACCCCCCAGGCCAGTGGCTTGCTGTACAGTAGTCACGTGGTCGATCAACAGAACCGCAGCGACGTCCCGCTCTGGGGCGCTTGGGCCCTCGCAGCCGTCACCCTCGTGCTTCTATGGCTCGTGCGCCGGCCGGCCAATGTGCTGATCGCGGGCCTCGCCGTCGGCCTCGCCACGTTGTGGACGTTCGGGACCATCGGATTCCTGCACCTCGAGCTCAACTTCCTCAGCGTCTTCGTGGCGCCCCTCATCATCGGCATCGGCGTCGACCACGCGGTCCACTTGTTGCACCGGGCCGAGGAGACCGGCGACATGCGCCGCGCCATCCGCAGTATCGGCCCGGCGATCACCGTCGCCGCCGTGACGACCGCCGCCGGCCTCGCCGTGTTATTGTCGGTCCCCGCCCCATTGTTCTCGCAGATCGGCGGCATCGCCGCGATGGGCATCCTGTGGAGCCTCGTCGCCGCCCTGGTCTTCGTGCCCGCCGCCGCATCGCTCAGGCCCACCCGTAGCCATCGACCCCTCCGCGGCGGGTCCCTGGCCGGACTCAGCCGCTGGTCGCGCGGCACCCTACCCCTCGTGGTCATCTTGGTGATCACGGCCACGGCCATCGCCTCCGCCACACAGACGCGCCTGGAGTCCGGTTCCGCCGAGAACGAGTTCCCACAGGACGACCCGGTCATCCAACTCCAGCACCGCGTCGAGGAAGAGTACGGTGCCTTCCAGCGCGCCTACATCATCGTGCGCGGCGACATGACCGACCCGGCGGCTCTCCAGGCATTGCACGCGGCGAGCGCCAAGGCCGCAGACCTGCCGTTGTTCCGCGAGGCCAGCAGCGTGGCCGACATCCTGCTCGCCGATGAGGCCACAGACCAGGGTGCGGCCGACATCGCCATCGCGAGTCTGCTCGGTGCCACCGGACAGGCACCCAGCGATGCCCAGCGGCTGCCCCAGACCAAGGACGAGGCGCGGCAGCAACTCGACGTCCTGTTCGCCGACCCCTTGTGGCACAGCATCGCGCCGTTCACCATCACCCGCGACTACTCTTTGGCCATCGTCGCCATCACGGTGGATCCATGGCAGGACCAGACCCAGCTCACTGGACTGCGTGAAGCGTTGCAGGGGCTCGCCGCAGAGGTCCAGGCCGGCTTGCCGAGTCATGACGTCGCCGCCGGTGGCGCGCCGTTGAACCGGGCGGCCATCATCGAGCAGACGCCCATCAGCGTCGCCATTGCGACCGTCGGCACCGCCGCCGTCGTCGGCACCATCCTGGTGACGGCGTGGCGCAAGCGCGGCATCGAAGGCATGAAGGTCGCAGGCATCGGCGTCGCCATGGTGCTGTTGGCAGCCACGTGGCTGCTCGGCGCCATCCCGCTGCTCGACACCCTGTACGACATGATGGGCACCGGCAACAACGCCGCCTTGAACGACATGTTCCTGCTGGCGTTCGCCGTCACGGTCGCCGTGGGCATCGACGACCTGGTGCATCTGGCGTCCAGGTTCTGGGAGGAGCGCGATCGCGGCGCTGACCGGGACACGGCGTTGGCCGTCGCGTTGCAGCATGCGGGCCGCGCCATCACCGGCACGACGGTGACGACGTTCGTCGCCTTCGCGGTGTTGGCAGGCGTGTACTTCCTGCAATCCAAGAACCTCGCCATCCTGACGGCGTTCGGTGCCCTCTCCGCCTACACGTTGACAGTGTTGCTGGCGCCACGGGTCTTGCGAGGGGCCGCAGGGGAGGCAGCTATGGGGCGACCCCGGCAAGGCCGGGGGGCAACGGAACCCCTTCGTGCCTCAGCTCGCTGACCAAGGCCTGCCAGGGACCGAGACCCTCTGACGACGACAGTTCCACGCCGATATCTGCGTCGACGCCGCGACCTTCCAAGAAACCACGGAAGCGGGCGGCGACCTCATGCGCACCATGCTCCTCGGGCACGAGCAGCTTGACGAAGTGGTGGCCCTGTTCGGTGCGTGTCCATCTGGCCTCAAGCCCATGGGCCGCCATGAATTCGCTGATGGCGACGGCGGCCGGGTCCGCCAGCCAAACAGCCGGCAGACGGTAGGTGCCGAACCAGGTGCCCGCCTCGTCGTCGCGGCGGTACGTCGTGACATCCAAGGCGGCGGCTTCGAGCTCGTCCAGCAGCGCCTGGGTCTCGCCCGGCACCAAGCCGCTCACGAACGCCGTCAACGTGTACACTGGGTCCTTCGCCGACGTGTCTGTGGTCACCAGTTGATCCACCGTCACCGCTGGATGGCGGGAGGCGAACAGGTCGCTGCGCTCGTCGACGGTCCGCAGTTCCACTACAACGTAGCTAGCACGTTGCATGGGGGTTCTTTTGGTCGAGGCGAGGAGATTAAGCCACTCTCTGGGGCGCACTGGCCAAGTGGGCTCTTGGGCTCGATGCGGGTGCGGGGACGCGACGCCGGTCAGTGTTGTCCGCCGACGGGGTGGTGCACACCCTCTCCGGCGCTGACCTTGCCGACGACCTTGATGTCGTAGTCGGCATTGGCCTGCAGGACCTTGAGCGCCGCTTCGACCTGGTCGGCCGGGACGACGACCACGAAGCCCATGCCCATGTTGAACGTCTTGTACATCTCGTGCGACTCGACGCTGCCCCATTCCTGCATGCGCTGGAAGACGGCGGGGACGGGCATCGGGTCGGTGATGTCGTACTGGACGCCTTGGTTGATGCGGCGCAGTTTGCGCAAGCCGCTGCCGGTGATGTGGCTGAGGCCGTGCACGGTGACGTCGCTCTTCAGGAGGGCGACGATGGGTTTGACGTAGATGCGGGTCGGCTCCAGCAGGACCTCGCCGACGCTGGCGTCGTAGTCGTCGGTGGGCCACGGGTCGTTGTAGTCATGACCGGCACCTTCGACGACCTTGCGGGCGAGCGTGTAGCCGTTGCTGTGGATGCCGCTGCTGGCCAGGCCGATGAGGACGTCGCCGGGTCGGATGGCGTCGCCGGTGACCAGGTCTTCCTTGCGGGCGTAGCCAAGGCAGGTGCCGGCCAGGTCGAAGCCCTTGACGATCCCAGGCAGCGTGGCGGTCTCGCCGCCCACGAGGCTGACGTTGGCCATGATGGCGGCGGCTTCGAGGCCGATGCCGATCTGCTTCGTGAACTCCGGGTCCGGGTCCTCGACGGCCAAGTAGTCGACGAAAGCGATGGGTTCGGCGCCGACGCAGATGGCGTCGTTGACGTTCATCGCCATGCAGTCGATGCCCATGGTGTCCCATTTCTTGATGGCGCGGGCGATCTCGACCTTCGAGCCGACACCGTCGGTGCACAGGCACAGGGCGAACTCGCCGAATTCGACGAGGCCACCGAAGTGGCCGATGCCACCGATCGGAGCACCGATACCGCTACGGGCGAACGCGAGGGCACCGGCGAGGGCGCCGACGGCCTTGTCTTCCTTCTCGATATCGACGCCGGCGTCGGCGTACGTCATGGGCTTGGCCACGATGCGCGGAGCCCTGCCCCTCTTGAAAGGCTTGGGCCCCCGACGGCGCTTAGTTGGGGTACAGTCGGGAGATCTCCGAGTCGAACTTGTCACCGATGACGCGGCGCTTCAGTTTCAGACTCGGCGTCAGTTCACCGGTCTCGACGGTCCAGTCCATGTCGACGATCCACCACTTCTTGATCTGCTCATAGCGGGCCAAGTGGGCATTGACCGCTTCGACCTCTTTCTCGATGAGGCTGACGACCCGCTGGTCACTGACCAGTTGGCTGCCCTTGGCGGCGATGCCGTTGGCGAGGGCGAATTGCTCCAGGACCTCCCAGTCTGGGCAGATGAGGGCGGACATGTACTTGCGGCGGTCACCGATGACGCAGGCCTGGGCGATGTGCGGCTGCAGTTTGAGGCGGTTCTCGATGGGCTGCGGCGCGACGTTCTTGCCGTTGCTCATGACGATGATCTCCTTCTTGCGGTCGGTGATGAACAAGAAGCCGTCGTCGTCGACGTAGCCGACGTCGCCGGTGTAGAACCAGCCGTCCTTGTCCATGACCTCCTTGGTCGCGGCCTTGTTGTTGTAGTAGCCCTGCATGACCATGGGCCCGCGGCACAGGATCTCGCCTTCCACGACGTCCGTGCGCTGGGACTCCCATTGGCTGGTGTCGATCTTGATCTCGCAGCCTGGGACGGCCTTGCCGACGCTGCCGAAGCGCAGGGCGCCGGGGCGGTTGACGTTGACGACCGGACTGGTCTCCGTCAGGCCGTAGCCTTGCAGGATCTTGATGCCGGCAGCCCAGAAGAACTCCTCAATGTCCTTGCTCAAAGCGGCGCCGCCACTGACGAAGTAGCGCAGGTTGCCGCCGACACGGGCCTTGAGTTTGCCAAAGACCAGTTTGTCGGCCTTGGCGACCTTCTTGGCGAGGCTCTTTGGGAGTTCCTCGTTGCGCTGGATGTAGACGTTGGCGGCCATGCCTTGCTGGATGGCCCAGTTGAAGATGGCGCGCTTGAGGAAGCTGGATTGCTTGACGCTGTCCTGGATGCGGCTGTAGATTTTCTCATACAGCCGCGGGACGCTCATCATGATGGTCGGCTTGGCGACCTGCATATCGTCCATCAGGGTGTCGATGCTGCGGGCGAAGAAGACGTGCGCACCTACCGAGTAGGCGGTGAAGTGGCCACCGGTGCGCTCGAAGACGTGGCTGAGCGGCAGGAAGCTGAGGAAAGTGTCCGTCGGGCCGATGACGACGCAGGATGCGGCGACGAGGGCGTTGCTGGCGAAGTTGTTCTGGGTCAGCATGACGCCCTTGGGTTCGCCCGTGGTGCCGCTGGTGTAGACGAGGCTGATGAGGTCGTCGGGGCGGACCTTGGCAGCCATGGCATCGAACGTCTTCGGGTTGGCGGCGGCGAATTCGCGGCCTTTCTTGACCAGGCGGTCATAGGTGATGACGCCCTTCTTGCGGCTGGTGCCCTCAAGGAGCACGATGGTGTCGGCCTTGATGTCCTTGCGGACGCCGTCGAGGCGGGCCAGCATCTCCGGGTCTTGGACGAACAGCACCTTGGCGCCGGAGTCGTTGAGGATGTAGGCGCCCTGGGGTCCCGTCAGCGTGTCGTAGATGGGGACACTGGCGAAGCCGACGCACGCGTTGGCGAAGTCGACCTCGGCCCAGCGCGGACCGTTCTTGCTCCAGATGGCGACGCGGTCCCCGGCCTTGAGGCCGAGGCTCAGCAGGCCATGGGCGACATCGCGGACGCCTTGGCCGTATTCGGCGTAGGTCCGGCTCCGCCAGGATTCGCCATCGTACCACGTCTGGGCCTTGTGCTCAGCGTGCTTCGCTACGCTGTCTAGGAACAGTTTGCTGATGGTCGTCGCTTCCATCTGCTTCGCGGGCTCGGCCAACACTTGGGTCATCATCATCACGCACCGATGGTCCAGCACGGCAGGGACGCAAGAAAACCATGACGGCATGACCAAACGCGCCGTCGGACTCCACCAGCGCATGGAATGGAGCCCTGCCGAGCGCAGTCCGGGCCGCAATTACCACTTCATGGTGAGCGCTGTGGCACCCCGACCCATTGCCTGGGTGACGACCATGCACGGGGACGCCGTGAACCTGGCGCCCTTCAGTTGGTTCCAGTCGGTGTGCGCCGATCCGCCGCTCATCATGCTGGCCTTCGCCGACCGCAAAGGGGAGCTGAAGGACACGTGCCGGAACATCCTGGAGAGCAAAGAGTTCGTCATCAACGCGGTCACGGCGGACCTGGCCGACGCGATGGTGGCCTCCAGCAGCGACCTGCCCCGGACGACGAGCGAAGCCGAACTCGGAGGCGTGGCGCTGGCACCCAGCACCGCCGTCGCGCCCCCGCGGGTGGCGGCCAGCCCGTTCCACCTTGAATGCCGCTACGTGGAGCACCATCGCTACGGCGAGACCGAGGCCACGACCGTGATCATCGGCGAAGTGGTCCACATCCACGCCGACGACGCCGTGTTGGACGAGCGCGGCAACATCGACAACGCCAAAGTGCCACTACTGGCCCGCCTCGGCGGCGTCCATTACGTCGTCACGAAGGACCTGGTGCAGATCCGCCGACCGGTGCCCAAGGACTAACGCAAGCGAGACAGCAGGCGCGCGTCGCGGTCGATGCGCAGCTCTTCGATGCGGCCCTGGAAGGCCCTGAAACGGATGATGCCCTGCACGACGGGGTTGTTCTCCTCGCCGGCGTACTCGGCCAGCACCGTCTCGCCGTCCAGGTCCAAGACGCGAGCGAACGCCAGCGGCCGGTCGCGGAACTCGGCCTCGAGCTGGGCCCGCAGCGCCGTGCGGCCTTCGCCGACCAAATGGCCGTCGCGCAGGACACGGGCGCCACGATAGGATTGGGAGGCCAATGTCTCCGTGTCGTGGGCGTTGAAAGCGCGGGCTTGGACCTCTGCGAAGGCGCGCGGAACGCATTCCGGGGACATCAATGGAGCATCCCACGAGAGGTACATGAAACCGCGCCGAGCAGGGTGAACCGGTTCACCCGCGCCGAGGGTAGGCGCTATCGACGCATGCCGATAGACCCTGTGAAATCGCGGATTCTAGGCACTCTGACCGTGCCACGCACGTGAACACAAGGGGTAGCGCCCGCATGCCCCGAGGGGGCCGGTCCCGAGAATTGCCCGAGAAACCGCGAACCAAGCCCCGCTGACCCGTGCTTCGCACGTGCAATCAAGGGGTAGAAACGAAGGGGCATCCGCTCGCTGAAAGTGGGTCCGGCCAGATTTGAACTGGCGATCTTCACCATGTCAAGGTGACGTCCTAACCAACTAGACCACGGACCCATTGGGTGCCCGACGCCGCGTGGATCCCGCCTCGTGTTGCATGCAACACAGGCTCTTGGACCCGGGCGCCGCGCAGATTCGCAGCCAGCAGATGCCTGCCCCCCGAAGGGCGCATTGCCGCCGACTCAAGTCTCTGATATAACGAGTGCGGTCAGGTCTGGGCGCTCACACGCCATCGCCCCCGGACCTGCGGCAACCGGCCCCGGAACGGCTGCTTCGCTGGCGGGTTGTGGAGTTCACGCGCCGTCACGGCGAACGGCACGCCCGAAGGCCGCCAGGTGACCTAGTCGTCGCCATCATCTTCCTCGTTGTCGCGCAGGCGGGCAACGAGGTCGTTGATGTGGTTCTTGATGTCGCGGCGAGCGACACGGACGACGCTGCGGGCCTTCTGTAGGTCGTGGCTCAGGGCCTGGAACGGCTCACTGTCGGCGAGGTAGCCGTTGATGACCGCCAGAGGCTCTTCCCAGACGGGGAGCTCGTCGATCTTCTTGACCTTCTCCGCCAGGGCTTCCTTGGCCAGTTCGACCATTTCGCCCGCCATCTCGGTGTAGGCCTGGACCCATTCGTCGTCGCTGGGCTCTTCATCCTCGACCTCGGCTCCTTCGAGCTTGGCTTCGAACTTGACCACGGCGTCGGTGAGATCCTTCTTCACTTTGCGCAGGGATTCCTTGGCACGGTCCAGAAGTTTGTCCTTGACGACCTCCGCGTCGGCGAGGAAACTGTCGATAGCGGAGATCTGGTTGTCCCACTGGTACATGAGTTCCTCCTTGACGAGTGGCATCTTCGCTTGCTCCATCGCATTCTGCAGATGAGCCTGGGCCTTCTGGATGGCCTCCTGAGCGTCCATTGTCATTCAGGATAAGGGCCCGATATTTCAGCGCGGCGCTACATTGCCTCGGCTTGCTTGTCCGGGCACAGGGTGTCCGCGTGGCTGCAGAACACGCAGCAGGTGCCGTCCTTGCGGCGGATGATGGCCTCGCAGCGGGGGCAGGCGAGGGCCTGCACGCAGGCGTCGACGGGCATGCTGTGGCCCGACTCGCCGCCACAGGCGGGGCAGGTGAGGATGGCATCCAGCTTCATCGTCCGAGCACCCGCACGTGGTCGCGGCGATCGCTCCAACCGAGGCAGGCCACGGCACCCACGTCGCCGCCGCGCAATCGCTCCTGCAGGTGGGCGTAGCTGCGCATCTCGCAGCCAGGCGTGGCCCGGATGGCCGCCAGCAGGCCGGCTGGAGCCAGCAATAGCGTGAAGGCCAGCGCCCCGACCCGCGCGTAGATCCCTCGTGGCGGCCCCAGCGCCTCGCCTTGCAGGGCACCGATGCCGGCTGCTGCCGCGGCGCCTGCGAACAGGTACAAGCACGGACGCTGGCCCCCTGGCCGTTGGACGAGTGCGCGAAGGACCCAGCTGGAAAGCCCCGCCAGCACCAGGAGCCAAGCCTGATCAGCGGCCGGGTCCAGGCCAACCAAGAAAGCGCCAGCGCCCAGGGCGGTCGCGAGGCCCATCCAGCCCACCAACGGGGCCAATATCGGGCGGATGCGGCGGCAGACGATGCCGGGTCTTGGCAGTTGTGCCATTGGGTGGTGATGCGTGCCCGCCCTATTGGGACGTTGCGACGCTTTCTGGGGCCAAGCTTAGGCGTACAGTTCGGCGGTCTGCGCCGCCCCGAGGAGCTCGCCGGTCTCGTA
>JBFJNL010000005.1:0-33976 GCA_041618195.1 Thermoplasmatota archaeon
GGCGACACCGAGACCGATCGCCTGGCTGGCGAAGACCTGTTACAGGACCGCAAGGAGACGGCCGAACATGCGATGCTGGTCGACCTTGCCCGTAACGATGTCGGGCGCGTGGCCGCCCACGGCAGCGTCGAGGTGGCCGCCTATCAGGAGCTGCACGCCTTCCGCACCGTCCAGCACATCGTCAGCCACGTCAAGGGCCGCCTGCGCGACGACGCCGATGCATGGGCCGCCCTGGCCGCCGTCTTCCCGGCCGGCACCGTCAGCGGCGCCCCTAAGGTCCGCGCCATGGAACACATCGATGTCCTCGAAGCCGGCCTGGCGAGGGGGCCGTATGCGGGCGCCGTGTGCTACGCCAGTTTCAACGGCGACTTCGACTCGTGCATCGCCATCCGCAGCCTGAGCGCCCAACAAGGCACGGTCACGGTCCAGGCCGGGGCCGGCATCGTACACCGTAGCGTGCCGCACGATGAATGGCTGGAGACCCGGCACAAGGCCGGCACCATCCTCAACGTCCTGGCAGCGTTCGGCGCCGAGGCGGACCCATGACCCGCATCCTCGTGGTCGACAATTACGATTCCTTCACCTACAACCTGGTGCACGGGCTGGCCGCCGCAGGCGCCGAGCCCATCGTGCGACGCAACGACGCCATCACCCGAGACGAGGCTGCATCATTGGATGTGGCCGGCATCGTGTTGAGCCCGGGCCCCGGCAGCCCCCACGTGGCCCGCGACGTGGGCGTGTGCGCAGACTTGATCAGCCAGCCCCTGCCGGTCCCGATGCTCGGGGTCTGCCTGGGCATGCAATCCATGGCCCACTTCACCGGGGGCACGGTGGTGCGCGCCCCGGAGATCGTCCACGGCGAGGCGAGCGAGACCACCTTAGGCAACCATCCGATGTTCGCGGGTCTTCCCGCGAGCGTCGAGATCGGACGCTACCACAGCCTGTGCGTCGAGGCCCCGCTTCCCCTCGGTTGGCAGCCCCTGGGCACCACCGCCGACGGCGTACTCATGGCCATGGCCCACGATGAGCGCCCCTGGATCGGCGTTCAGTTCCATCCCGAATCCATTCTCAGCCCGCAAGGACCTTCCATGCTGCACAATTTCGTGGCGATGTGCCGATGACGTTCGCCGAGACGCTGGAGTCGCTCCTCGCAGGCCACGACCTGTCGGAGCCTGACGCCACCGAATTGATGCACCAGATCATGAAGGGGGAGATGCCGGGCGAACAACTGGCCGGCCTGCTGGTGGCCCTGCGAGCCAAGGGACCATGCGTCGACGAGTTGGTCGGCTTCGCGCGCTCTATGCGCGCCCACGCCACCCGCATCCAAGCGCCTTCGGCCCTCGACAACTGCGGGACCGGTGGTGCCGCCGTCAAGACGTTCAACATCAGCACCATCGCCAGCTTCGTCATCGCAGCTGCCGGCGTCACGGTCGCCAAGCACGGCAACCGTAGCATCACACGCCCCAGCGGCAGCGCCGATATCCTCGAGCGCGCCGGTGCCGATCTGTCTCTCGACGCTGCCGCCTGCGAATCCGTACTGGCAGACGTGGGCATCGCGTTCCTGTTCGCACCGACGTTCCACCCGGCCATGCGCCATGCCGGCCCCGTACGCCGAGCACTCGGCGTCAAGACCATCTTCAACGTGCTGGGGCCCCTCGCCAACCCGGCCGGCGCCGACATGCAGGTGCTCGGTGTCCACGACCCTGCCCTGGTCCCCCTGATGGCACAGGCACTCGCCCGACTGGGGTGCCGCAGCGGCTTCGTGCTGCACGGCTACCCCGGCACCGATGAGGCGACGCCGTGCGGCTCGATCCTCGCCGCCCGCATCCAAGACGGCGTCGCGTTACCGCAGATCATCGTCGAACCGGCCAACCTGGACATCCCGCCCTGCAGTCCCGGCGACCTGGCCCCAGTACCCGCTCAGCAGGCACCCGACGTCATGCGCGCCATCCTGAGCGGCCACGAGACCGGACCCCGCGCCGACGCCGTGGCACTCAACGCCGCATTCGGATTGGTCGTCGCCGGACAAGCCCGAGACCTGGTGGACGGCGTCAAAATGGCGCGAAGCGTCCTCGCTTCCGGCAGCGGCATGGCCAAATGCAGTGCCTTCATCGAATCGACCCGTAGCCATGGTGGATGAAGTCGACCAACCGGTCCCCGCAGAGAAGCCGGCCATTCTCAAAGAAACGGAATTCATTGTGGAGGAAGGCATCCTCCACCGTACTTTCCGGACCGGCGCCATCTGGATGAACAAGCTGTTCTTCAGTAGCGCGTTCCTGTGGTTCCTGTGGTTGGTCATCGCCTACATCGGCGGCGATCAGGCGTGCAGCGAAGGCCTCGGCAACGCCGGCAACAACAGTGCCCAGGACCTGCCCATCGTGGCTGAGGGCACCTGCAGCGTGCTGCTCACCCAGACCTCCACCTACCTCGGCGCCATGACCGTCATCGCGTTCGTCTTGAGCATCACGCTGGGCCTGTTGGGCCTCGTCATCGGCAAGCGCGTCCTTGAGCGCACCGCCGCCGCTGACGAAGTCGGTGCGGAGAAGCCCGACGAATGAAGCGGTTGGACGGATTCGTCCAAGCCGCCCATCAACGGATCCAGTCCGGGTACTATCACGTCGAAGGCGGCGCGCTCGCGCCGCCGCGACCGTTCCTGACCGCACTGGAAGGCCATGCTCCGGTCATCGCTGAACTGAAGCCACGCACCCCCAGCCAAGGGTTGTTGTTCGAAGGCGATGCACGGCAGGTGCTGGCGGATTACGTCGCCGGCGGTGCCACGGGGTTGAGCGTCCTGGCCGATGCCGACTTCTTCGACGGCAGCATCGAGAACCTGCGCTTGGGACATGCCACCGGCCTGCCGGTCCTGTTCAAGGACTTCGTCGTCGACGAGGCCCAGTTGGATTGCGCTCAGCACCATGGCTGCGCGGCCGTGCTGCTGATTGAACGGATCCTCGACCCGACCGAACGTGAAGCCCTCGTCAAGGGGGCCCACGCACGCGGCATGCAGGTCGTGCTGGAGATCCACAACGAGGAAGAATGGGCCACGGCCCAGGGCAGCGCCGCCGACATCATCGGCGTCAACGCCCGCGACCTTGACACCCTACGCCTCGACCGGGGCAAGCAAGCCGACCTCGTGCGCGTCATCAGCGGCGACCGCCCGGTCTTGAGCCTGAGCGGTGTGCGCGGCCGCAAGGACCGCGTGACGGCGCAAGAGACCGGTGCCCGCGGCGTGCTGGTCGGCACGATGCTGATGCAACACACGCAACGCCGCCTGGCTCTGATGAGCCTCCGAAACCCGCTCGTGAAGGTGTGCGGCCTGACCCAAGAAGTGGATGTCGTGCACGCCATCGAGGCCGGCGCCGACCTCGTCGGCTTCATCGTGTTGAGCCCCGACAGCCCCCGCAACATCGACATCCCTTCGGCCATCGGCTTGGTGGCCACGGCGCGCCGGCTGGGTCGCGACCCCGTGCTGGTGACGCGGTCCCAAGACATCGATGCCGTCATCACGGCAGCGACCGCGGCACGACCCGCGTTCGTGCAGTTCCACAGCGAGGCCCCCGGTGCCCGGGCCCGCCTTTCACCGCTTGGCTGCGGCCTCCTGGCCGCCATCGGACCCGCCGAAGGACCGCCCCACGATGCCGATGGCTTCGTGCTGGACAACGGCACCGCCGGCCACACCGGTGGCACCGGCGAGACCCATGATTGGGAGCGCGCGGCAGACATCGTCGCGGGGCATCCCCACCAACTCAGCCTCATCGCCGGCGGCCTGGACGCCAGCAACGTGCAAGCAGCGTTGGCTGCCACCGGCGCGTGGGGGGCCGACGCCTCCAGCCGACTCGAATCCGAGCCGGGCATCAAGGACCCCGAGAAGGTATCGGCATACGTCGCGGCCGCCACCGCCTAGCGCAACACCCTTGAGCTGTACGTGTGTGCCAACACGTCACGCCTGCGGCGCCCGGCCGACGGTGGACAGATTGGTACCATGGAACCGACGCCTTCGCCAGATGCCCACGGATACTTCGGCCGCTTCGGCGGCCAGTGGGTGCCCGAGACGCTCATGCCGGTGCTGAATGAACTGGAAGCCGCGTTCAATGAGGCCCAAGACGATCCCGCCTTCAGGGCGACGCTCGCCGAGTACCATGAGCACTACGGTGGTCGCGCCACGCCCTTGTACCGAGCCGACCGCCTGACCGGACACGCCGGTGGCGCGACGATCTGGCTCAAGCGTGAAGACCTCGTGCACGGCGGTGCGCACAAGTTCAACAATGTCATGGGGCAGGTGCTGTTGGCAAAACGGATGGGGCGGACGCGCATCATCGCCGAGACAGGCGCAGGCCAGCACGGCGTCGCCACCGCCATGGCCGGGGCAGTGCTCGGTCTGCCCGTGGAGGTCTACATGGGTGCCAAGGATGTCGAGCGCCAGCAGCTCAACGTGTTCCGCATGGGCCTGTTCGGAGCACTGGTCCACCCGGTGGCCAGTGGCAATGGTACCCTCAAGGACGCGGTCAACGACGCCATGCGCGACTGGGCCGCCCACCCCGAAGACACGTACTACTGCGTCGGTAGCGTCGTCGGCCCGCACCCGTTCCCATGGATGGTGCGCGAATTCCAGTCCGTCATCGGCCGCGAGATCCGCAAGCAGTTCCAGGAGCGCCAAGGCGGTCTGCCAGATGCACTGGTGGCCTGTGTCGGCGGCGGCAGCAATGCCATCGGCACGTTCCATCCATTCGTCGACGACCCCGCCGTGCGCATGCTCGGCGTGGAAGCGGGCGGCGACGGCGTGGCCACCGGCCGCCATGCAGCAACGCTGACCGCTGGCCGCGCCGGCATCTTGCATGGCGCGCTGAGCATGTTGTTGCAGGACACGGACGGGCAGGTCGTCGAACCCCATTCCATCTCGGCCGGCCTGGACTATCCCGGCATCGGCCCCGAGCACAGCCACCATCACGACACTGGCCGAATCCACTACACCAGCGCCACTGACGCCGAGGCGCTCGCCGCAAGCCACCTGCTGTGCCGGCTGGAAGGCATCTTGCCCGCGCTCGAATCGGCGCACGCCATCGCAGCCGCGTTGCCGCTTGCCCAGGAGCTCGGCGCCGGGCGACATATCGTGGTGACCCTGAGCGGTCGCGGCGACAAGGATGTCCACACCCTCATGGAGGCCGCATGACCGGGCTCGAGGCCGCGCTGGCCAAGGCCCAGGACGAGGGGGCGCTCAGCATCTACTTGACCTCCGGCCACCCCGACGCCATCTCCTGCCAGAGCTACTTCGAGGCCGCCATGGACGGCGGTGCCGACTGGCTGGAACTCGGCATCCCGTTCAGCGATCCCGGCGCCGATGGGCCGGTCATCCAGCAGGCCAGCAGCACCGCACTCGCAGGGGGACACCGCGTCGAGGACGCACTCGACCTGGCGGCCCGGCTGCAAGGCAAGATCCCCATCGTCGCCATGACCTACGCCAACATCGCCTACCAACGTGGCTGGACGACGTTCGCCGAAGAACTGGCGGAGGCCGGGGTGGACGGACTCATCCTCCCCGATGTGCCACTTGAGGAATCTGGACCCATCCGGGCCGCGCTGGACGCCGCTGGCGTGGCATGGGTGCCGCTGGTGACCCCGATGACCTCGGCGGAGCGGATGGCGGCCATCGCCGCCACGTGCACCGCGTTCCTGTACGTGGTGGGCAACGTCGGCATCACCGGGCAAGCCGACCCGGGGGCGCTCGTCGAGGAGACCGTGGCCCGTGCACGCAGCGTCACCGACCGGCCTCTGGCCGTGGGCTTCGGCGTCGCCTCACCAGACGACGTACGGCGAGTGCTGGCGGCCGGCGCCGATGCCGCCATCGTCGGCAGCCACATCGTCAAGATGATCGAGGACGGTGCTCCGCCTGCGCAGGTCCGGTCGGAAGTGGCACGTCTGCGCGCCGGCATCCACCCGACCTAGGTCGATCGGGCTTCGATACGCGGGTCTTTGGCCGAGTCCCAGGCGTATGAAGAGAACCATTAACCGCCTCGACCAGCCATGTTGGAGCGTGGCCCCCGAGACGGCGACCGAGGACGTACGCGCCGACATCCTGCACGCCTTGGAGGCCACGAGGCGACGCACTTGGTTGCTGACCGACGGTCTGCCCGATGCGATCTTTCAGGAGCCTGCGGCTCCGTACCTGAGCCCCGCCAACTGGGACTTGGGACACATCGCCAACTTCGAGGAACTGTGGCTGGTGCAACGACTTGGGCACCAGGCGGAACTGCGCGACGGGTACAACGACATCTACAACTCGTTCCAGCACGCGCGGGAAGAACGGCCACGCCTACAGCTTCTGGACCGCGATGGACTACGGGACTACATGGATGCCGTGCGCACACGCACACTGCATACGATGGACGCCACGGACATGCAAGCCGACCGACTGACCCGGGACGGTTTCGTGCACTGGATGTTGATCCTGCACGAGCAGCAACACCAGGAGACGCTGCTCCAGTCCTACGTCATGCGCGCCGCGCAGGGCCAATACACACCACCGCCGGCTCGCCCGTTGCCCACAGGGCACGCGGCACCCGAGTGGATCACCGTACCAGGTGGCCCGTTCATCATGGGCATCGGCCACGGCGCAGGCATCTACGACAACGAGGCACCCCCCCACGTCGTCGACGTCCCGACGTTCGAGATGGCCAAGTACCCAGTCACCAACGGCGAGTACCTTGCATTCATCCAAGCCGGCGGGTACGACGACCCGGCACTGTGGAGCGCCCGCGGCCGCCAATGGTTGGCGGACGAGCCCCATCACGCTCCGCTGTATTGGCACCAAGTCGGGGACACCTGGCAGCGCACGGACCTGACAGGCACCGCGGACGTGGCGGACGTGGCCACGGAGATCTTGTGCCACGTCACGTTCTTCGAGGCCGAGGCCTACGCCGCCTGGGCCGGTGCCCGATTGCCCACGGAAGCCGAGTGGGAGAAGGCCGCCCGCGCCAAGGCTGAAGGCACCACGCGCAACCCCTGGGGCGACGCGCCCGCCACCACGGCCGTCGCCAACATCGACCAACTCGGCCTGCACCCGTCCACCATCGGAGCGTACCCCGACGGCGCCAGCCCGGCCGGCGTCGAGCACCTCATCGGCGATGTCTGGGAATGGTGTAGCAGCGGCTTCGAGGCATACCCCGGCTTCGAGGCGTATCCGTACGACCAGTACTCCAAGGTGTTCTTCGGAGGCGACTACCGCATCCTGCGCGGTGGCGCCTGGGCCGCATGTCCCGGATGTTCGACGGGGACCTTCCGCAACTGGGACCACCCGTACCGGCGGCAGATCTTCAGTGGCATCCGACTCGCCCGAGACGCGCCATGAGCAGAGCGCCTTTACACGGAGACCCGACTACCGGACATGTGCAGGAAGAGAGCTTCACGAGTCTGGGCATCGTCGCCGACACCCGCCGGGGACTGACGGATGATCCCAAGTGGTTGAGTAGCCTGTACTTCTACGACCACCACGGCTCGCAACTCTTCGAGGAGATCACGGAGACCCCAGAATACTACCCGACGCGTACCGAGGAAGCGATTCTGAACGAGCACATCGATGCCATCCTCGAACAAGCCGGCCCAGACCTGACGCTGGCTGAGATGGGCAGTGGCAGCAGCCGTAAGAGCCGCGTCGCCATCGAGGCCCTGGTGCGACGCCAAGGCGATAGCACCTACCTCCCCATCGATGTGTCGGCCGACTTCCTGCGTGAGGTCGCCGTCGAACTCGAGACGGCGTTCCCCGGCATCCATGTGGAGCCCATCGCCGCGGAGTATTCCGAAGGGATCCGCCAGGTCGGCGAGCACCCGGCCACGCGCCGCCTCGTGATGTTCCTCGGCAGCAGCATCGGCAACTTCGAGCCCGATGAACAGGTCGCCCTGTTGCGCACGGCGTACGAATCACTCAGCGCCGGCGACGCCTTCCTCCTCGGCACCGACCTGGTCAAGGACGAGGCCGTGCTCGACGCCGCCTACAACGACGAGGCCGGCGTGACCGCCCGCTTCAATCTCAACATCCTCACCCACTTGAACCGCGAACTGGGAGGCGACGCAGACATCGAGTCCTTCGCCCACCACGCGTTCTGGAACCCGGAGCAGCAGCGCATCGAGATGCACCTGGTGAGCCTGCGCGACCAGCAGGTCGGGTTCCCCAAGGCCGACCTCACGGTGACCTTCAAGCAAGGCGAGACCATCCACACGGAGAACTCGTACAAGTTCACCATGGACCGGGCCCGCGCCATGGCTGCAGAGGCCGGCTTCACGCTGGAGACCACGTGGACGGACCCCAAGCAATGGTTCGCCCTCCATCTGCTGCGCAAGGCGGCCTGAGATGTGCCGCCACGCCGCGTACGTCGGGCCGGGCATCGCGACCAGTGAACTGCTGACCGACCTCGACCACGCATTGTACCACCAATCCTACCAGGCCCGCGAGCTGCTGACTGGGGTGGTCTGCGCCGACGGCTACGGCGTCGGCTGGTATGACGAGGACCATGAGGACGCGGGACGATACGCGTTCGGGGGACCTATCTGGGCCGACCCTAACCTCAAGACGACCCTGCCACGTCTGCGCAGCGGCGTCATTGTCGCAGCGGTCCGCAATGGCACGCTGCCCAGCGGCAACCAGGCCGCCGACGCGGCACCGTTCCAACACGGCCGTTACTTGTGGAGCCTGAACGGCAACCTCGACGGCTTCACCCAACACTGGCGGGACGGCCCGCTGCGTGATTGGATCACGCCCGCCCGCCGGGATGCCATCAAGGGCAACACGGACGGCGAGTACCTGTTCGCCGCGTGGTTGAGTCTCCTGGACGAAGAGCCGGGGGACGCGGCCGCCGGGCTGCATGCCTTGCAGCGGCTTTGCCGGATGGTCTTGGATGAGGCTCGCGTCAGTGGCTTCGCGGCGCAGTTGAACATCCTGGCCAGCGATGGTCAACGGATCTACGCCACCCGCTCCGGCAGTCTACCGACCCAGAACTCATTGTACCAACTCAACGACGGCGAAGAATTCCCTGACTCATGGGTGGTGGCGAGCGAGCCGCTCTATGATGACCCGTTGTGGGAACCGGTGGCGCCCGACTCGGTCGTCGTGTTCGCGCGCGACGCACCGCCGGTCCGCTTGACGGTCTAGAAGAGGCGCGCGATGATGAAGCTCGTCGCGACCCACAGCAGCGCGGCGATGATACCGATGACCGCGCCCTTGGTCCAATGGGTGCGGAAGAACACGGCGATCACCAGCGCCACGGATGCAAAAGCGAGCCCGGCGGCAGCCCAGGTGGGCAAGCCGAGTTGCAGACCGCCGACCTGGACCAAGCCCGCCAGCAGCGAGGCGAGGAAGGTGCTCAGCAGCGCGGCGACGAGCGAGCTGCGGTCGATGACGATGCGGGCCGCGAAGTAGACGAACAGGCTTGCGACGATCCACGCCACGAGGCTGCCGATCAATCCGCCTTGCGTGGAGAACTCTGCCATACAATATATCCAGTGTCTGCAGATGAAAAAGGCGTCGCACGCCGCAGCACTGCGCCGGACCGCTCCAGAGCCGACTCAGTGGCGCCCGTTCAGTTCAGCCAGGACGGCCCCCATGTCCACCCCTGCGCCACGCAGGCCCATGACCAAGTGGTAGAGCAGATCAGCCGCTTCGTGCTCTAAGCTGTCCTCGTTGTCTTCGCCGCGCAGGACCGCCCCGACCTCGCGGGCCTCCTCCTCGATCTTGGCTGCCACGAGGGCCGGATCTGCTAGAAGTTGGTCTGTGTAGCGTCCCTGGGGGTCCCGTTGGCGGTCGCGGGCCATGCGTTCCAGAACGCCGACGAAGCCTGCGACATCGCCCGCGTCCGACCAACAGGTCATGGACCCGGTGTGGCATGCGGGACCGGTCTGCTCGACGGTGGCGAGCACGGCGTCGGCGTCGCAATCCACGGCGAGGGAGACGACCCGTTGGCGGTGTCCGCTGGTGGCACCTTTCTCCCACAGTTCATCACGGCTGCGGCTCCAGTACGTCATCCAACCCGTTTGTTGGGTCTGCTCGAGAGCCTCTCGGTTGGCCCAGGCGAGCATCAGCACTCGGCCGGTGACGTGGTCTTGCGCGATGACCGGCACGAGGCCGTCTGTGAAACGGATGTCGCGGATATCGATCATGGGCGCACCGCCACGCCTTGCTTGGCCAGCATGGCCTTGACCTCGGCGACGGTGGCGTCGCGGTCGTGGAAGATGCTGGCGGCGAGGGCTGCATCTGCACCCCCCGCCAGCGCTTCGACCATGTGCAAGGCGGCCCCGCAGCCACCGCTGGCGATGACCGGGATGGTGAGCGACGTGGCTACCGCTTTGGTCAGTTCGATGTCGTAGCCATCGCGGGTGCCGTCGCCATCCATGCTGGTCAGCAAGATCTCGCCGGCGCCCCGTTGTGCTGCCTCTTGGCACCACGCCAGTGCGTCGCGGCCCGTGTCGTTGCGGCCGCCGTGGGTGAAGACGTTCCACGAACCAGCCGCTGTGCGTTTGGCGTCGACGGCCACGACCACGCATTGGGCACCGAAGCGTTCACTGCATCGGGTGATGAGTTCCGGGTTGGCGAGGGCCGCGGTGTTGATGGCGACCTTGTCGGCACCGGCGTTGAGCGCGGCGCGCATGTCGTCGGGGCTGCGGATGCCGCCGCCGACGGTGAGCGGGATGAACAGCGTCTCAGCGGTGCGCCGCACCATGTCGAGCGTCAGATCCCGGCCTTGGTGACTGGCACTGATGTCCAGGAACACGACTTCGTCAGCGCCCTCTTCTTCGTAGCGTTTGGCCAGTTCGACGGGGTCGCCGACGTCGCGAAGGTCTTGGAATTTGACGCCCTTGACGACGCGGCCGGCGTCCACATCGAGGCACGGGATGATGCGCTTGGCCAGCATGTTCAGCTCCCGGACCCGGTGGACGAATCGGCAGCTTGGGCTTCGGCATCCTGGCGTGCGAGGGCATCATCGATGACGCCCTGCATGGTCAGGTCGGTGACGCCCTTGGTGCTGATCTCCTCGGCACGGGGTTCTAGTGCCTGGCGTAGGGCGCGTCCGAACGCCTTGAACGAAGCTTCGATGAGGTGGTGTGTGTCGCGGCCGCGCAGGTGTTCGATGTGGAGGTTGATGCGGGCTTCCATGGCGACGCTGCGGAACCAGTGTTCCCATAGGGGAATGGCGAACTGGCCTTCGTAGTACGGTCGGTCTACGATGTCGACGGCGCACAGGACCAATGCGTCGTCCATGGCGACGATGTCGTAGGCGATGCGGCGGCAGGGTGCGCCGGCGTGGGCTTGTCTGAACGCCTGGCCGATGGCGATGGCGACGTCTTCGACAAGGTGGTGGTCGAGGTCGCCGGTGGCGCGAAGATGAAGGTCGATGCCGCAGTAGCGCGTCCATGTCTCCATCATGTGGGTCAGGAACTTGTTGTCGGTCTCGACGTCGTACTGGCCCGTGCCGTCCAGGTTGATGGTGACCTCGACGGTGGTCTCTTTGGTCTCGCGGCGTACGGTGGTCACGCAGACCTCTCGAAACGTTCCACCGCGTCCTGCAGGTCAATGGCGCCGGTGTAGATGCTCATACCCAATACGACGGCCGAGACCCCCAGTGCGTCGAGGGTGGCGAGGTCGTCGATGTTGGCGATGCCGCCGCTGACGATGAGCGGCATGTCGGGGGCGGCTTCGCGGATGTCCTTGACGATGTCGGCGTCGATGCCTTCGAGGAGCCCTTCCTTGCTGACGTTGGTGTAGAGCAAGGCACCAAGTCCGATGTCGGCGACGCTGCGGGCGAGTTCCACGACGTCCTTGCCGGCCGATTCGGTCCAGCCTTTGATCTGCACGTCGCGCCCGCGGGCGTCGATGGCGAGGATGATCTGCCCCGGGAACAGACCCGCGACCTCCTGCAACCAGACTGGTTCCTTGACCCCTTGCGTGCCGATGATGACCTTGGCGGCGCCGAGGTCAAGCAGCTTCTGCACGTCCAACATGGAGCGCACGCCGCCGCCGAACTGGACCTTGACGCCTTCGTTGCGGATGGCTCCGAGGTGTTGCCATTGCTTGTCGGTGCCGAGCGCCGCGTCGAGGTCGACGACGTGCACCATCTTGGCACCCATCTTGCGCCAATGGCGGGCTTGTTCCGCGGGCTTGCGGTCTTCGGTGACGGCGACCTTGCTCGGGTCGCCGCCGATGAGTTGCACCACTTTTCCGTGGCGGATGTCGATGGCAGGGTAGATGTTCATGCTGTCTCCGGGTGTTCAAGGAGGTCCAATGCGGCACCGAGGATGCGGGCGCCGGCATGGCTGGATTTTTCGGGGTGGAACTGGAATCCCACCGTGTTGTGGCGGCGGACGGCTGCCGCGAAGGGTTGCCCATATTCGCTGCTGGCGATGGCGTCCGGCGTGACCGGCGCGGCGTAGGAATGCACGTAGTACACATGCCCGGCGTGGGCCAATGCGCGCGGGAGGGCGTCGGTGCCGTGTTCGGGTTCGATGTGTGGTGCCACGACGAGTGTGTTCCATCCCATGTGCGGGACTTTGCCGGCGTCGGCGGGCAGCCGTTGGACCTTGCCTTGGAGGATGCCGAGACCTGGCACGTCGGGGGTCTCGGAGCTGGCCTCGTAGAGCACCTGCATGCCGATGCACACGCCCATCAATGGGCGGCCCGCGGCGTGATGCGCCCGCAAGGCCTCAGCGGCGGGGGCCAACGAACGCATGACGGCACCGAAAGCACCGACGCCCGGCAGCAGGATGGCTTGGGCGGTCGCGAGGTCGGCTGGGTCGGTGGTCACGACGACCTCCCGGCCCTGGGCTTCGACGGCTTTGCGCAGGCTGTGTAGGTTGCCGACGCCGTAATCGAACAACGTCCAGATCATGCCAGGGCCTCGAGGGCGGCGATGACGAGGTCAGTGTGATGGGCTTCGCCGATGCTGATGCGGAAGTAGTCGTCCAGGCCCACCGTGCCCGGGAAGTGGCGGATCAGGATGCCTTGGCGGCGTAGCCCCTCGACGATGTCGCCGGGTGGGACGTGCCCGCGCACCAAGACGAAATTGGCGTCGCTTGGGGTGACCGCGTAACCGAGTCGTTCGAGGGCGGCGGTGAGGCGGTCCCGTTCGTGGCGCACGATGGCGACACCGGCGTCGACCCATTCCTGTTCTTCGAGGGCCGCGGCGGCGACCCGTTCCGAGAACAGGTTGAGGTTGAACGGTGGCTTGACCAGCCGCAGCCGCGCCATCAGGTCCTTGTTGGCGGCAAGATAACCGATGCGCATGGCGGCGAGGCCGTACGCCTTGCTGAACGTCCGCATGATGACGAGGTTGTCGTAGTCGTCGATGCGCGACATGAAACTGTGTTCCAGGCCGGCATATTCGATGTAGGCTTCGTCGATGACGACGATGCCGTCAGAGCCGTTGATGAGGCGCTCCAGTTCGCCGGCAGGGTAGCGGATGCCAGTGGGGTTGTTGGGGGACGCCACCAGCGTCAGCTTCGCTTTCGTGGCGAGCAGGGCATCGACGTCGAGGCGGAAACCGCCGCGTAGGGGCACCTGCACGAGCTGGAGTTCTTGCAACGTGGCGTAGAACGGGTACAGGGAGTAGCTGGGCCATGGCGTCGCCAGCACGTCGCCGCGGTCGGTGAATGTCTTGGTGAGGATGTCGAGCGCTTCGTCGCTGCCGTTGGCGGCGAGGAAGTTGTCCGGCGACAGTCCGTGCCAATCGGCCAAGGCCTGCATCAGTTCATCAGCATCGCGGCTCGGGTAGTCGACGGCTGACAACACCGTAGGGTCGACGCGGCGCAGGGCCGGATTCTGGCCGTGCAGGTTGGTGTTCTGGTCGAGGCGCATGGGGCTTCCGTCGACGGGCGCCTTGTAGTAGGGCTTGAGGCCCCGCAGGTGCGGGATCGTCCAGGCCATCGCCTTCTGCTCGCGGGTCATGCCCGCCCCCGGACGGCTTCGGCGTGGCCGTGGAGACCTTCGGCGTCGGCGAGGGCGATGACATCGGGCGCGATGGTCGCGAGTCCTTGCTTAGTGACCTCTTGCCAGGTGACCCATTTGCGGAAGTGGTCGACGCTCAAGCCTCCGGTCAGGCGGGCGAAGCCCATGGTAGGCAGCACATGGTTGGTGCCACTGCCGTAGTCGCCGAGGCTAACGGGCGCCCACGGGCCCAAGAACACGCTGCCGGCGTCGCGGATGCGTGCCAGGTCGGCGTGGGGATCGGCGCTGATGATCTCGAGGTGTTCTGCGGCGTAGGCGTCGGCGAAGGCGACGGCGCTGTGCCAGTCGTCGGCGACGAGAATGGCGCCGTGGTCGCGCAGGCTGGCCTCGATGATGTCCTTGCGGGCGGTGTGCGGGACGGCCCGCGTCAAGGCAGCCCCGACGTCGTCCGCGAGCGCCGCATCATCGGTGACCAGCAGGACCTGGGCGTCGGGGTCGTGCTCGGCTTGGGCGAGCATGTCCAGTGCGATGTGGCGGGCCTCCGCGGTCTTGTCGGCCAGCACGAGCAGTTCGCTCGGGCCTGCGGGGCTGTCGATGCGGACCCGGTCGCTGAGGATCTGCTTGGCGGCGGTGACGTAGGCGTTACCTGGGCCGACCACTGTGGCCACCGGTTCGATGGATTCAGTGCCCAGGACGACCGCGGCGATGGCCTGCGCGCCACCTGCGAGCAGGATGCGGCTGGCACCTGCTGCCTTGGCGGCGTACGCGACGGCCGGGTCGATGCCGCCGTCTTTGCGCGGCGGCGTGACGACGATGATGTCGGAGACGCCGGCGATCTTCGCCGGGACCACGGTCATCAAGACGGTGCTGGGGTACGACGCGCGACCACCCGGAACATAGCATGCGACGCTGCGGTAGGCGGTCGGGCGGCGGCCGAGGGTGACGCCGGGGACGACCTCGAAGCGGTCTTCGACGCCGGCTTGCCGGGCATGGAACGCTTGGATACGGGCGAGGTTGCCATCGATGGCGGCCTGGACCTCTGGCGCGCAGAGATCCGCCAACGCGTCCCATCGGACCTGGCCGAGCCAAGGCGAGTCGAGTTGCACGCCGTCGAGCTGGTCTGTGAGTTCCGCGAGGGCGGCGTCACCGCCGGTGCGGACCTCTTCGATGAGGCGCCAGGCGGCCTCAGACACTTCGCCGGGGACCTGCTGGGCGCGTTGGAGGAAGCGGCCTTGATCGATGTCGCTGAGCCGGGCTGGCTTCACGGGACAAGCCTCTCGATGGGCAAGACAAGGATACCGCGGGCACCCATGCGTTGTAGGCGGTGCACGGCGTCGAAGATCTCGGTGTCGTCCACGACGACCTGGATGGCCACCATGTCAGGGTCGCCTGCGATCTCGACGACGGTCGGGCCGGCGATGCCGGGCAGGAACTCCTTGACCTCGGACAACGCCTTGCGTGGCAGGTCGGCCATCAGGTAGCGCTTACCTTCAGCCGCGACGACCGATTGCAGGGCGAAGACCACGCGGTCCAGTTCCTCGGCCACGGCCGTCGACAGCGACGGGCACGCGATGAAGCGGCACGTGGATTCGAGAACGACGCCGATCTCGCGCAGGTGGTTCATGACAAGGGTGCTGCCGCTGCTGGTGAGATCGGTGATGGCGTCGGCGACGCCGAGTGCCGGGGTGACTTCGCAGGCACCGCTGACCTCGACGATCTTGACGCTCTTGTTGAGGCCGGCAAAGTAACGCTTGGTCAGTTCGGGGAAGCTGGTGGCGATGCGCACATCATCGGGAAGCTCTGCGGGGGACCGGGCGGCGTGCTGGATGGGGACGGCCGCGACCAAGCGGCAGCGACCGAAGCCGAGGTCGAGGCGGTCGATGACGATCGCCCCGGATTCTTGGATGACATCGAGACCGGTGATGCCGCCGTCGACGGTGCCATCGGCGACCATGGCCGGGATGTCCTGTGCGCGCAGGAAGAGGACCTGGATGCGCCCTCCCAGAGCGCTGGCGAACAACTTGCGGTCGCTGGAGCCATGCAAGTGGATGCCTGCGCGGCGCAGAACAGCTGTGGCATCGTCGGCCAACCTACCTTTGTTTGGAATCGCGATCTTCAAGGACCTCATGGGAACCCCCACGGACAAAATGTAGCGGTCCCACTAGCCATGATGCAGATGCACCGGGCAGCGGGAGGCCACGCTCGGAGCATGTCGGTGGGCGGTATTTGGGGTTGACCCCACGAGGTTGTGCAACATCGTACATTCTGGGCGTGGTGTGGACCGCCACCGGCGGCATCAAGCTCCACCCAGAGTGCCGTCGTGGGCCACGCACGCCATGTCTGCAGGCGGCCAGACCGACCCAACCACCCGCCGCAATCTATTCATCCTGGCGGGTCGAGGCCCCTCTATGCGCATCGCCGTGCTGTTCGTCGGATTGCTCCTCCTGCCATTGGCGGCCGCCCACCACCCGGGCACGACCCCCAATGCACCCCCGACCGACCAGTTCGTGCACCGCGTCACCGACATCGACAGCAGCTTCACCGCGTGGGAAGCTGCCCAACCAGGCCGCGTCGATCGCATGACCATCGGCTACACAGGCGTCCTCGGCCTGCCTGTCTACACCATCCGCATCACGGACGAACGCGTGGCGTTCGACGAG
Organism: Thermoplasmatota archaeon; assembly: GCA_041618195.1. Taxonomy (GTDB): domain Archaea; phylum Thermoplasmatota; class E2; order JACPAO01; family JAHFTW01; genus JBFGSX01. Next base: position 16,585 of record JBFJNL010000005.1, read on the forward strand.
GCGGATACCGCCACGGGCCAGAAGGTGCGCATCTACATCGACGGCGGCCACCACGGCAACGAGTTCCTGGGCACCGACCTGCCCATGTACTACATGCAAGCGCTCCTGAACGACCACCGTCCGGAGACGCATGCGTGGCTGCGCACGCACGAGTTGTACGCGACGCCTCTCGTCAACGCGGAAGGCAACACCCTCGACACACGCAAGAACGCCAACCAGGTCGACGTGAACCGCAATTATCCGTTCGCCTTCGGCGGCGAGGGCAGTGGCGCCAATGTCTGGGACCTCAACTACCGTGGCCCGGCGGCATTGTCGGAGCCCGAAGTCCGCGCCAATGCCGAGTTCGCCCGGTCCATCATGCCCGATCTTTGGATCACCGGACACAGCGGCATCTCGCAGTTCCTGTACCCGTGGGGCTGGGTCACCGACCGCAGCCCCGACGATGCGTTCTTCCTCAGCATGGAAGAGCAGTTCGAGGCAGCCACCAACGGCCAGATCGACATGCTCATGTCGGCTGATCTGTACCCTGCCGGCGGCGCGACCGATGACTGGGGTTACGGCCAGCTCGGCATCCCGACGCACACCTACGAAGTCGATGATGACCAGTTCATCCCGGCCTACGGCGAAGGCGTACCGGCGCAGATCCAGAACCAGTTGAGCGGTCTTGACTTCGTGGTCAAGAACGCCCGCGTCTGGGGCGCATGGATCAGCATGCACGAAGTGGATGGCAATCTGCACGTGTGGAACGAAGGCTGGGCGAAAGCCGTCAACATCACGCTCGAGTACGCCGGCCAGAACATCACCATCCCGGCGCTCGAACCGGACGAGATGTTCACCACACCGCTGGTTTCGGGTGAAGCGATCGTGCGCTACAAGCAGATGATCGTTGATGCACCGGATGCCAAGACCCGTGTCGTCACCTTCGACACTGGCGGCGTCGCCTCGGGCGGCCCGACCGATGCCGAGGCCCCGGGCCTAGCATTGTTCGCGGTCATCGGCGCCATCGCCGTCGCCATGCTGCGCCGCAAGGCACGACCCTAACGCGGGCCGCGCCGCCACGAGCAAGGCGAGCCGGACGCACATCCACGACGCCCCCGAATAGCCCCGTCCGGCGGCGACAACGCTCCTGCGTTCGCGTTTTGTTGGGCTGCGTTTTATTCTTCGAACGCAGCGTCGCCCGCTTATGGGCTTCGTCCAAGACTTCAAAGATTTCGCCATGAAGGGCAGCATCCTCGACCTCGCCGTCGGTATCGTCATCGGTACCGCGTTCGGTGCCGTCATCAAGAGCCTGGTCGATGAGATCATCATGCCGATCGCGGGCTACTTCATGGGTGGCAAGGACTTCAGTAACCTGTACTTCGTCCTTGGCGGCGGCAGCGGGTTGACCGGCGACGAGACCTTGGCCGACGCCCGCGCATCAGGTGCAGCGGTCTTGGGATGGGGGCAGTTCGTGAACATCATCATCACGTTCCTCATCATCGCGTTCGTCGTCTTCATGCTGGTACGCACCGTCAACCGCGTGCGTGCCAAGGAAGAAGCCGAGCCAGAACCGACCGAGCGGCCGTGCCCGGAGTGCCTGAGCGACATCCCGCGCGCCGCCAGCCGCTGCAAGTCGTGCAGCGCCGCAGTCACCCCGCTCCCGTAAGCGGGTCAGATTCGGCCGACGGCCAACGCATACTCGGCGTTGAGGACCGATTGCCCGGCGGCACCGCGCACAGTGTTGTGCCCAAGCGCAACAAAGCGCACGGTGTCGCCGCGCACTTGGATGCGGCCGACGTTCACCGCCATGCCGCCCGCTTGGTCGCGGTCGCGGCGTGGCTGCGGGCGATCCGGGGCGTCATGGACCACGATCGGATTCGCAGGCGCGCTGTGCAGCCCTTGGACTTCCGCGGGCCCACAAAATGAGCTGAACGCTTCCCGGATGGCGACGGCGTCCGCCGGCTTGCGCAGGCGGGCATGGACAGCCTCGAAGTGGCCTTCCCGCACTGGCACGCGGGTGCACGTGGCGTGGACGCGGAAATCCGCCGGGCCTTTTTCGCCCAGCGTCTTCTGTGGTTCTGTCTCGAGCTTGTCCTCTTCGCCGCCGATGTAGGGGACGACGTTGTCGACGATGTCCAGACCGCTGACGCCGGGGTATCCAGCACCGCTGAGTCCCTGCATCGTGGTGACGTGGACCGTGTCGAGCCCGAAGGCGCGGTGGAGGGGTGCCAAGGCCAGGGTGAGGATGATGCCGCTGCAGTTGCCGTTGGCGACCAGTTTGCCCGGGTGCTGTTGGGTGTCCAGGAGCGCGATGTGGTGCGGATTGACCTCGGGGATCAACAATGGCACATCAGGGTCCATGCGGTGGGCGCTGGCATTGGTGAACACGTGCAGGCCGTCGCGACACAGCATGCGCTCGGTCTCGCCCGCTTCGGCGCTCGGGAGGGCGCTGAACGCGATGTCGATGTCGCCACGGGCACGCATGGTGGCGATGTCTTCGACCGGCCGATCGGCGATCGCGGGGGGCATCGACGAGTCGAGGATCCACGACGATGCTTCGCCGTAGGTCTTTCCGGCTGATCGGTCGCTGCCGACGAGGCTGGCCAGTTCGAAGTCCGGGTGGCCCTCCAGACGCTCGATGAACCGTTGGCCGACCGCGCCTGTGGCCCCGAGCACGGCGACGCGCTTCATGTGGGCACCTCGTGGCGCAGGAAGGCATCGTGCACGCCGCGCAGGGCTTCGACGCGGTCGTGGCTTTGGACGATGAAGTCGATGGCGATGTCGCTGGCTCCGAGGCTGATCATCTCGATGTTCACGCCGTGGTCGCTGACGGCCTGGAGGATCTTGGCGGCGCTGCCGGGCGTGTCGCCGAGGCCGCGTCCGACGACGCAGACCAAGCTGCGGTCGGGTAGGACCTCGATGCCTTGGATGACGCCGCCGACCAGTGGGCGCAGGGCGTCGGCCGCCCGGCGAGCGTCATCGGCTTCCAGCAGCAAGGCGAACGTCGCTTGGCTGGTGCTGATGTTGAGGACATTGATGTGGCTGATGACCTCGAAGACGCGGCGGGCGACGCCCCGCGTCGCAGCCATGCCGGGACCCGTCAAGCGCACGATGGCGAGACCGTCCTTGCTGGCAGCCGCACGCACGAGCCGGCCGCTGGCGCCGACGTCGGCGCGCACGACGGAATGGGGGGCATCCGGGTCGCGGACGCTCCGGATGAGGATGGGGATGCCGGCTTCGGCGACGGGTTCGACGGCCCGGGGGTGCAGGACCTTGGCCCCGAACTGCGCCAGTTCAGCGGCTTCGTCGTAGCCGAGTTCCGGCACCAAGGTGGCCTCGGCGACCGCTGCGGGATCCGTGGTCAGGAATCCGGGGACGTCCTTCCACAATTCCACTGCGTCGGCGTCGAGGGCTACTGCGACCAAGCTGGCGACGTAGTCGCTGCCGCCGCGACCAAAGAGCGTGGGGTGTCCATCGGCGTCGACACCGTAGAAGCCGGTGACGACCGGCACATCGCCGCCTTCGATCATGCGGCGCAGATGGTCCGGCACGAGCTTGAGCATCTGCGGCAGGTCGGGCCGGGCGTTGCCGAACGGGCCGAGGCTGCGGATACCCGCGTGCTCGGCGTCAAGATGGATGGCGTGCACGCCGGCGCTGCGGATGGCGGCGGCGAGGACGACGGTGCTGAGGCGTTCGCCGAAGCTGAGGACCATGTCGCTGAGACGGGGTGTGCACTCGGCCGTGTAGGCGATGCCGTACAGCAGACGTTCGAGGCGTTCGAGTGCCGAGTCGAGGCCGTACTGTGCGGCGGCGTCCCCGTCTGGGGCGATGAGTTTGAGGGCCTCGTTGTGCTTGGTGCGCAGGGCGTCGAGCAGCACGTAGACCTGGGATTCGTCCTTGGCGATCACCGGCAACGCGGCGGCCAAGGCGTCCGTGACGCCTTCCATGGCGGAAGCCACGACGGCTCGAGGGTAAGGTGCCGCCTTGACGATGGAGGCGACGTGGCGGATGGCTTGACCGTCACGCAGTGCTGCGCCACCGAACTTCATCACTCGGACCTTCATGCTTGGCCTCCATGACCTTCCTGGCGGGCGAGCAACAGGAGGTCTGCAAGCCCGAGAAGGATGCAGGCGCGGACCACGGGCGCTGCCCGGATGGCGATGCACGGATCGTGGCGCCCTTTCAGCTCAAGGGTGGCGTCGGTGCCCGCTTCGAGATCGACGGTCTTCTGCGGCTGGAATATGCTGGAAGTCGGCTTGATGGCGACACTGCCCCAGAGCGGCATGCCGGTGGAACGGCCGCCGAGGATGCCGCCGCTGTGGTTGGTGGTGGTGACGACCCGGTCGCCGTCGAGGGTGAATGAGTCGTTGTGCTCGGAGCCCTTCATGCCGGCACTGGCGAAGCCGTCTCCGAACGCGACGCCCTTGACGGCGGGGATGGAGAACAGGATGTGGGCCAGGTGGGATTCGATGCTGTCAAACAGTGGGTCGCCCCACGCAACGGGCACGCCTTCGGCACGCCAGCGGATGATGCCACCCAACGAGTCGCCGGCTCTGCGCGCGGCGTCGACGGCAGCGACGAAGCGGTCTTCGCATCCTTCGTGTGCGGTGTGGACCAACGAGTCGCTGCTGCGGCCCATGTCGGCCACCGTGAGGTCCTCGGCGGGGCCGACTTCGGGGCCGACCTGGTGGACGTGGGCACCGACGGTGATGCCGGCGTCGTGGAGCCAGGCTTCAAGCATGGCGGCGGCGGCGACGAGCGGCGCCGTGAGGCGGCCGGAGTAATGGCCCCCTCCGCGGTGGTCTTGGAAGCCGTGCGCCCAGACCCCGGCGACCCAGTCGCTGTGGCCGGGGCGCGGCGTGCGCAGGAGGTGGCTGTAGTCCTTGCTGCGGGTGTCTTCGTTGTCGATCCACAGCGTGACGGGGGCACCGGTCGTGTGACCGTCGTGGACGCCGGTCAGGAAGCGGACGTGGTCGGTCTCGCTGCGTTGGGTGGTGAGTGGGCTCTGCCCCGGGCGGCGCTCCTCCATGCGTTGGGCGATGCGTGCCTCGTCGACGGTGATTCCGGATGGCACGCCGTCCAGGACGACGCCGACGCCGGCGCCATGGCTCTCGCCCATGATGTGGATGCGCAGTCGCCGGCCGAAGGTGTTCATTGGGCACCTCGCAGGGCCACGATGTCGGCGTGGAAGCCGGGGTAGCTGATATCGACGCTTTCTGGTTGCAGGATGCGCGTCTCTCCAGTGGCGGCAAGACCGAGGACGTAGAAGGCCATGTGGATGCGGTGGTCGTGGTGTGCATCGACCTCTGCGCCGGCGGGCGTGCCCCCGGTGACGACGAGCCCGTCGGGGGTCTCGTGGCAGGCGATGCCCATGAGCGCGAGCCCTGTGGCCATGGCGTGGATGCGATCGGTCTCCTTGTCCCGCAGAGCCGCGCCGCCGACGAAGGTGGTGGTGCCGCGAGCCACGGCGGCGACCGCGCACAAGACGGGGAACAGGTCAGGCGTCGCTGCGACGTCGATGGTGCCTGGGGATACCAGGTCGCCCCCTTCGACGGTGTTGCTGGCCGCGTCGACGAGGGCACCAAAGGATGCGAGAATCTGTAGGATGGCGCGGTCCCCTTGGGGGTCGTCGGCGCGGGGGCCGCTTGCGGTGACCTTGCCCTTGGTGATGGCGGCGGCCGCCAGTGGGAACGCGGCGGTGGACCAGTCGGCCGGGACCTCGAAGCGCTCGCAGCGGGGCACCTGGGCGCCGGGGATGGCGATGGTGGCGTCGCCGTCGACATCGATGCCGAAGTCGTGCAGGCAACGCCGCGTGATGTCGAGGTACGGTCGGCTCTGGATCGGCGCTTCGAGGGTCAGCGTGCTCGGCCCATCGAGCATGGGTAGCACCAGCAGCAGAGCGGAAGCGAATTGACTGCTGATGCCGCCTGGCAGCGAGACAGGGCCTGGCCGAAGCGGGCCACGCACGGTGTATGGGGCACGGCCGTCGCGGTCGCCCGTGATGGTGGCTCCGAGGGAGCGCAGGGCCGCGAGGAGTGGGGCGTTGGGGCGGCTGCGCAGGGATGCGTCGCCGGTCAGCGTGACGGGCGTGGCCAGCTTGGCCGCAAGAGAGGTCAGGAGCCGGAGGCCGGTGCCGGCATTGCGCACATCGAGGGCCGTGGAGGGTGCTTTGAGGTGGGCTGGCCGGAAGGCCACGTGGCGGTCGCCAGATTCGATGGAGGCGCCCAGTTGGTGCAGGCAGGCCAGGGTGGCATCGGGGTCAGCAGCGCGCAGGGGGTTGACCACCATGCATGGCCGGTCGGATTGTGCCGCCAGGACGTAGGCCCGGTGGGTGAAGCTCTTGCTGCCAGGGATCTGCACGGTGCCCTGCACGCGGCCGGCGCGGACGCTGGCGAAGCTCATGGCTCTGGCCCCACGGTCAAGCCCCAGGTCCAAGAGCCGCCGGGGACGGCTGGCAGATCGAGGCGTTGATCGAACAAGGCGGCCACGGCCGGCCCGGTGCCGCTCAGACCGGCGCCCAGCGCGCCGTATTCCAGTGCCAACTTGACGGGGGCGTCGGTGACGGGCAATCCGGCGGCGTGGTACAAGGCGTGGAAGGCCGTGCCGTTCATCGTGAGTGCCTGCTCGACCTCGCCCGAAAGCGCAAGTCGCGTGGCGGCTTCGATGTCGGGGGCGATGCTGGTCACATCAAGGCCTCTGAGCGCATCCTTGCGGATGGATTCCAGCGGGACCCAGATGGCGACGTGGCGTGTCGGCACGTCGATGCTGGCTTCGATGGTCCGGCGTTGGTTGTCGGTGACGTGGCAGCCGCCACGGCCGACGGCGACTTGGTCGTCGTAGGCGCCTGTGAGGGTGACGCCGGCATCGATGGCGGCATCGATGCACAGGTCTTCGAGCGCGGCTTGATCGGCGGTGGTGCCGGCGGCGTCGAATGCTGCGCGAGCCATGGCGACGGCGGCGGCGCTGCTGGTCTTCAGACCACGGGATGGCGGGAAGGGCGAACCGCAGTCGACGATGGCACCGTCCGTGCGACCGAGGTGTAGGCCGATGCGGCGATAGACTGCGCTGGCCAGGGCGTCGTCTGTCATGCCGCGCCAGTCGAGCCCGGCACCACGCCATTGCCAGGTGGCATGGGTCTTCTCGTCGATGGCGATCGAGCAGCCGCGGCCGGTGGCGGTGGCGTTGATGATGGTGATGGCACCCAGAGCAGAGCCCTTGCCGATCACAGCGCTTGCTCCATGACCTCGCGGCGGCCTTCGCGGCCGGTCCAGAACCGGTAGGCATCCAAGGCCTGCTCGATGAGGAATGCACGGCCGTCGGTGATGGTGGCGCCGGCTGCCGTTGCGGCGGCCAGGAACGTGGTCTGGCCGCCCTTGTAGACGAGCTCGATGGCCCGCGTCACGCCGGGAAGCGTTTCGATGGCGTCGGTGATGGGCGTCGCCTGGACCCAGGCGTCTGCGTGCATGGTCGTCCGGTCGGCCCACGCGATGTGCGTGGCGCCAGTGAGTTCGGCCAGCGCGGCACCGGCCTCTTCGTCACGGCAGGCGAATGCGGCGGGGAGGCCTAGGTCTCGGGCGGCCCACAAAGCGGCACGGGCGGCCCCCCCAGCGCCGAGCACGGCGACGGAGCTCGCGCCGTCGAGGAGCCGACGCAGCGCTGTGGCGTCCGGGTTGGTGGCTTCGGTGCCGTTGGTGAAGCGCAGGCAATTGGCGGCTCCGACGGCCGTGGCGACGCCGTCGCAGTGCGCGACGGCGGCGGCATGGTGTTTGAGGGGCATGGTGACCGACGCACCGCGCAAACCGATGCGGGTGGCGACGGTGGCCAGTAAACGAACGGCGCCGATGCTGTCGGGGACCGGGAGGGCCCCGTAGCGCTGTTTGGCACCGTCGGCGCGCAGCATGGCGTTGTGGATGCGCGGGCTTAGGCTGTGGTCGACGGGGGCTCCGATGACGGCGTACCATCCCGCGGCCGCGTCCCCGGGCAGGTCGTCGTTGTCAATGCCCCAGTGGTCCCAGGTGGCCTGGAGACCGGCCATGCTGGGTTGCCCTGCGACCGCTGCGACGCCGGCATGGCCGTAGGTGCCGTGGTTGCCCGCCAGAGGCAGGACGGCTCGCAGCTGGGGGTCGCCGCCAATGGGTGCGATGATGGGGCGGCCGTTGCGGTGGGCGTGGCTGTGGGCGAGTTCGAGCGCCCGCAATCCGTCCATGAACGAGCCGTTGGGGAAGGCGATCTTGTCACGGGCGGCGCGCAGATCCTGCATGGATTGCAGGTGCTTGAGCCCGGTCTCGCGGTCGGGGGCGGCGGCGAAGCGGTGGTCGCTAAGGATGATGTCGCAGCCGGTGTCTCGGAAGGGCGCGATGACGGCGCCGATGTCGGCGTGCTCGTCTTCTAGGTCGACCGAGCAGCCGGCCTGGGCGGCAGCGAGCAGGAGGTTGATGCGGACGTCTTCGGGTCCGACGTAGGCACCACCCTGGCGCTTGGGGCGCAAGGTCGCGAGCACCGGGACGAGACTCGCTTCTAGGATCATGATGAGGTCGTCAGAGGCTTGGTCGGCTTCCGGTGGGGTCGGCCAGAACGCGTCGAGGCGGACCTCGGCGACATCGGCCTTGACCGCGTGGAGCATCTTGGCGGCAGCCTCGCGGTCGGAGGTGCTGACCGTGGCGATGCGCACGTGTGCGGGCCACGTCATCAGCGCTCCTCCAGTTTTTCATCGACGGGCATGCCGAAGTGGCGGGCCGCCTGTTCGTGGTGGACCAAGATGTCGTCGCCGACCTTGAGGGCGGTCACGCTGACCGGTTTACCGTCAGGCCGGACCAGCCGGATGGTCTCGGCGTTCTGCAAGACGGCGTTGCCGGATCCCCCCGTGCCTTGCCATTGGACCAGCAGGTGCGGGCGGTGTTCCAGTTTCGAGCGCCCGACGGTCATGGTGCGTGTGCCGTCCTGGCTGACGGCGAGGATGCGCTGGCCGGCGGCCACTTCGCTGAGGTACTGGGTGCGGCCGTCGGGACCCAGGAGGTAGCTGTGCACCGCGCCGGCGTTGACCCGGAACGGCCGCGCGCGGACGAACTCGGTCTCGATGGTCTCGGCGTGGACAAGTGCGAAGCTGCGGGCGGTGCTGCCGACGAGCAGCCCTTCGCCGGCCGCGAAGGTGCTTGTGGCGTCGACGCAGATGCGGTCGCCCGGGCCGGCGTCTTGGATGGCGGTGATCGTGGCGGGCTCGAGGCTGACCGGGCCGCTGGCCGCGCGGTCATCGGCGGGCAGCCCTTTGGCCACCAGGACCGCGTGCGCCTGTTCGATGTCTGCGGCGTGTGCCGGAGCCAGCACGACGCCGTGGACGCCCCGTTCGAGGGTGTCGCGGAACACGCCGGCCTGGGTCGGGTCGTGGGCGAGCCCGAACAGGGTACCGGGCCGGTCGCGACGTTCGGCGATGAGGTTCTCGAGGGGGATGATGGTCCAGTCGTCGGCATCGATGATGACGATGCCGGGCTCTTTGGCTGCGGCGGCTTGGTCGGCGCCGTCCCGCATGGGCATGATGCGGCCGATGGGTTGGCCCGCGCGGGTGAGTCGGTCGCCGTCGATGAGGATGATGTCGCCTCCCCCTTCGGGGGCCTCCGAGGAGACCAGGATGGCTTCGCTGGCGATGTCGCGTGCAGCCCACAAGTACGGGGCCCGGCGGTCGGCCGGCACGGCGCGCAAATCGATCCAAAGGGGGATGCGGTCCATCAGAAGAGGGAGGTGATGCGTTCGATAGCGGCCCGCGGGTCGGCGGACTGGAAGACGTTGCGGCCGATGCTGACCCCGGCGGCGCCTGCTGCGGCGGCACCTTTCAGGTCGGCGAGCAGCCCGTCAGCGTCGCGCTTGGGCCCGCCGGCGACGATGACCGGCACGCCGGCGCCTTCAACGACGACGCGGAACGTCTCGGCGTCGCCGGTGTAGGGGACCTTGACGGCGTCAGCACCGAGTTCGGCCCCGAGTCGTGCGGCGTGGGCGACGAGTTCTGCATCGAACGGATTGGAGATATTGGGGCCACGGGGGTAGACCATGGCGATGTGGGGCACGCCCCAGTCAGTGCAGACGGTGCTGACGCGGCCGATGCCTTGGATCTGGTCGGCTTCGGTCGGGCTGCCGAGGTTGAGGTGGGTGCTGACGCCATCGCAGCCGAGCTTGAGCGCTTCCTCGACGGTGGCGACGAGCCGTTTGTCGTGGGGGTCGGGAGCCAGGTCGGTGCTGGCACTGAGGTGCAGGAGGATGCCGAGTCGGTCGGCGAACGGCGCCACCTGCGGCACGAGGCCTTTGTGCACGGTGACGCACGAGGCATGGTCGGCGACCGCATCCAGCGTGGGGCCTGGCGGGCTGATGCCGGCGGCGGGACCCATGCTGATGCCGTGGTCCATGGGCACCATGAACAAGCGGCCGGCGGTCGTGGTCAACCTGGACATGCGAACAGGGTTGGCAGCCATCTGAACCGGCCACCGAGTGCCCATATATATTCGCTATTCCACACAATTGGCGTTCAGTGTCCGTTTCTGACATATCATTAAGTACAGAAATGCGGAATGGCGCCTTATGTGGCAGGTCCTCACCGATCACTTCAGGCGCTACCCCGCCCAAGAGCGCGTCGTCCGCCTGATGATCCAGTACGGTCTGCAGATCCGCGATGAGAAGATCCACGCCGGTATGATCGAGATCGCCGACACCGCCGTGGCCCGCGCTGCCGACGTCGACCGCCGCATCGTGCGCAGCACCGTCGAGACCATTCTGCAGAACGCCCAGCTTGAACGCGCCTTCACACGCTTCCAGCCAGCCCTCCACATGAAGGAGGTCGCACCCGAACTGGGTTGCGGCGTCATCGAGATCATCCCCGACGACGCCAGTGCCCCCGGTATCCTGGCCGGCGTCAGTCGCGTCATCGCCGAACACAACATCAGCATCCGCCAGGCCATCGTCGAAGACCCCGAATTCTTCGAGGAAGCCCGGCTCTTCGTCGTCACAGAGGCCCGCGTCCCGGGCGAGGTCATCGCACCGTTGCAGGAGTTGCCCGGTGTCCGCGGCGTCACCGTGTACTGAGCCACCCCCCCGGCCCAGCGGCCGTCCACCCATCGCCCCCTACCGGCTAGGTCCAATGGTCGCCGAGGCCAACGTCTACCTATGCAAGGCCGGACGTTCGCCCTGATCATGCTCTTCGTCGGCGCGGCCGTCAGCTTCGCCCTGGCGATGTGGAGCGCCCTACACGGCCGCCTGCCACTCGTCGAGACCGCCCATGCGGTGCTGTTCGCGGTCACCGGCCTCATCCTGGCGGGTCGTGCCAGCGACCAGCCCAGCGGCGCCGGGTGCCGCGAATGCGGCAGCCCCTTCGAGGACGGCGGCACGTTCTGCCTGCGCTGCGGCTGCTACCCCCGCGTGCACTCCACCGCGCTGACCTCGACTTGACGCTGTGACGGCAGGAGACATGTTATGCCCGTGACACCGTTGGCGTGGACATGGCCGACGCGGTCTCCATCCGGCGCCGCTACTACGCCATCGTTGGGCTGTACAACCTCAGTGCGTCGTTGATCTGGGGCGTCAACACGTTGTTCCTGCTCGACGCCGGGCTCGACCTGTTCGAGACGTTCGTCGCCAACGCGTTCTTCACCTTGGGCCAGGTCATCTTCGAGATCCCGACAGGCGTCGCCGCAGACACCATCGGCCGGCGCTTCTCCATCCTCATGTCCGTGGCCATCCTCTCGCTGGCCACGTTGGCCTATGTGGCGCTGTCCTTCATGGGTGCTGGCGTCGTGCTGTTCTCCGTGGCGTCGGTGTTCCTTGGACTTGGATTCACGTTCTACTCCGGCGCGCTGGAAGCTTGGGTGGTCGACGCCTTGGCATCCGTCGGCGATCATGACATCGACAGCGTCTTCGCCCGCACGGGGCAACTGTTCGGTGTGTCGCTCATCGTCGGGACGGTCTCCGGGGGCCTGCTTGGCCAACTCGACCTGGCCTTGCCTTACGTCCTGCGCGGCGCCCTGCTGATCGCATTGTTCGCATTGGCGTTCTGGGGGCTGCATGACATCGGCTTCGACCATCGGCCCTTCCGCTGGCGCCAGGTCCCGCAGGAGATGCGCCGCATCATCGGCGCCAGTCTCAAGCATGGCATCCGCAACGCACCCGTCCGCCTGGTGATGCTGATGACGTTACTGCACATGGGCTTCCTCATCTGGGGCTGGTATGCTTGGCAGCCGTACTTCCTGGATCTGTTGGGCAAGGACCTCATCTGGGTGGCCGGCCTGATCGCGGCAGGCCTTGGCCTCACCATGGTCGTTGGCGGCGAGCTTGCCAAGCGCGTGTCTGGCCGGATGAAGCGCACCACGGGCATCGCCATCGGAGCCACCGTGTTCAGCCTGGGCATGGTCGCCACCGGCCTGGCCGGCACGTTCTCCACCGCACTGGCGTCGTTCTTCATAGGCATGCTCGGTTTCAGCTTCACCTCGCCGATGACGCAGGCTGCGATGCACAGTTGCATCCCCAGCGAGACCCGCGCGACGGTCGTCAGCTTCAACAGCTTGATGGGCAGCGCCGGCGGCGTGGCGAGCCAACCGATCCTCGGCGCCTACACGCGCTCCGCTGGCATCGGCCCGGGCTACATCGTGGGCGGCATCATCACCGCACCGGCCATCGTGTTGGGATTGCTGCTGCGGCGCCATCCACAGGCCGAGAAGGCAGGATAGCCCCGACCATACCCAAGCCCTCGCGCCCGACCTGCTCGGGCAGCCAGGCCCACGCTCCCCCGGGCGAGCGGCCACTCCCCCTGCAGGATACGTTGATGAAGCGCTGTCCAAGATAGGGAGCCATGGGCGTTGCGCCGGGTCCAGCCGGGGCCAGCAAGGCACTGCGTACTGCGCGCCTCGGGGCCGCGGCCTTGGTGGTCGCGCTCGTCCTGTGGCTCGCCGTGGAGGTGCTACAGGGCGACCTGAGTGTGGCGTCGCTGCGTGCTGACGTGGCGAGGCTTGGCGCATGGGCACCCATCGCGTTCGCCATCGTCATCGCCATCACCATGCCGCTCCTGGTCCCGACCACGCCCTTCGTGCTGGCATCCGGCCTGCTCTTCGGGCCATGGGTCGGAACGGCGGTCGCGGTCATCGGCCAGGCGCTGGGCGTCTTGACATCGTACACCCTGGGCCGTTTCCTTGGGGTCCGGTCACCCGAGGGACGGTTCGGTCCGAAGGTGGAGCACTTCCTGGCGTGGGCTCGCCGACGGGGCACCTGGGGCATCGCGGCGATGCAGGCGACGCCGCTCGTGCCCCGCAAGATCCTCAACTACGCCTTGCCTGCGGCAGGCTTCCGCCCATGGCAGGTGGGCCTTGGCGCCGTGGTGGGCTTCGCCCCATTGACGTTCCTCGTCGTCTTGACCGGTGACGCATTGTTCACGGTCGATGCACTGCGGCGACTGTTCACTCCAGAGATCGTCGCCGCGATCTTGGCCGTCGGCGCGGTCGCCCTGGCATGGCGCATCCGCGTGCGCGTGCGGGGCCGTGTGCCTGCGCGGTGAGGGTCAGAGCCTGAGGGCCTTGATGGGGGCCATGACGGCACCCGGATTGTTCTTCCAGTCGACGTCAGGATTGTCGCAGTAGATCTCGAGCTCGTTGCCGTCCGGGTCGCGCAGGTACAGGCTCCACGTCACCGTGTGGTCGCTCATGCCCTCGATCGGGGTGCCGGCGGCCTCCAGTTCGCTCTTGGCGGCGCGTAGCTCGTCCAGCGAATCCCCGACCTTGATGCCCAGGTGGTAGAGGCCGATGCGGTCGCCCTGCAGGGGGCCTGGCTTGTCGCCGACCTGGATCAAAAGCAGCTCGTGGTGGGTACGGTGGTCGGCAGCCCGGAAAGCGGCCGCCCGGCCTCCGAAGGCCTCACCTATGGGAATGAAGCCCAGCACATCCTGGTAGAACACACGGCTGCGCTCGAGGTCGCGGACGTAGAGGACGGCGTGGTAGAGGCCCCGTGCTTGCATGAGCGAGCGATGGCGGCCGATGTAGCATCAAGTTTCGTGTTGGTGCCGGCGACGATATCCGACCTCGAGCGTCACGAGGCTCCAGATCCACGCTGCCGCCATGATGGCCAGCCCGGACGCCTCCAGCACGTCGTCGCCGTCGACCAGCAGTGCCACGCCCGCGACGAACAACAGGGTCTGCTGTAGCCCGATGACGGGGCGCCAAAGGATGTTGCCGAGGACCGGCACGAAGTAGGCGGCCAAGATCGCCCCGTCCAGGCGGTCGTCGCGCATGCCGGGCGATCGCCTTGATCACGTCAAAAGCGTTCGCCCGCCGTGATCTGCGTGGGGCCCGGCCCGGGAGCCGCCAGAACAAGGGAAGGAAAGGAGAAGGGGATGACGACGTCTTAGAGGACTTCCAACACGGGCAGCGTCGGGCCGCTCGTCTGGAAGAACACGCTGAGCGGAGTGCTCAGGGCGCCGTTGTACATCGCGGTGTAGCCACGACCATCGGGGCCGGAGGCGGCGCCGGTGACGTGGGCAGAGGGCGCGAGGCCTTCATCGATGATCAAGGACGCGTTCTCCAGGACGGGCATGCCGTCGCGCACTTGCACGTGGGCGGCGAACCAGTCGTAGCCACCGTCGGTCTGGCCGTCGACCGCCCAGACCATGAGGGTGCCGGCGCCGAAGCGGTTGCCGTCCATGTACATGTGGCGGACCGTCTGGTTGCCGGTGACGAAGGTGCGTTCGGTGAACGAGTCGCCGTCGTCGGTGCTGACCGCCATGCGGATCTGGCCGATGCGGGTACCGTTCTCGTCGGCGGGGGAGTTGTTCGTGATGCCGACGAACAGGTCGCCGGCGGCGTCGAAGGCGGCTTGGCCGTAGACGGAGGTGATCTCGCCACCGGTGCTGTGCTCGAACACGGCCTTCGTCTGGAGGTTGAAGATGTTCTGCACGTTGCCGAGGGTCAGGTAGAGGTAGCCGTTGCCTTTCTGGGGCACGGCGAACATGCCGTCGGCGCGCATGTCCGGGATGCCGGGAATGGCGTTGTCGGCGGTGTGGTAGCCGATGCCAGCGCAGACGTTCCAGCGGCCGCCGCCAGTGGTGGCGCCGACGCCGACGGGTGCGCCAGCGAGGCCGAGGGGACCCGAGGGGACGTCGAGGACGCCGATCTGGGCAGGGCCCGCGGCGGGGTTGCTGACCATGAGGAGTTTGCCGTTGGCGTAGGCGGCCCACGGGCGGTCCTTGGCGGGGGCGGCGGTGCACTCGTCGGCCTGCAGGACGACCTGCTGCTCGTCGTACGCGTTCGGATTGAAGTAGGCGTGGTTGGTGCCGTCACCGTTCCAGGCGTTGACCGGGAAGGTGGCGAGGGTGATGTCGACGCCGTAGAGCCAGCCGTTGTCACCGGCGACCAAAAAGATCTCGTCGGTGACCGGGGGCGTGGCGCCGGGCAGGTCGCCGGGCATCGTCTGGGTCTGGAAGAACGGAAGCTGCGACCAGGTGAGACCGCCATCCCAGGAGCCGTAGACCGGGGCGCCGGTGGAGTCGACGACGGCGGTGTGGCCCGTGATGAAGATGGCGCCGTCGCGGCTGACCTCCATGGTCGGCTCGTAAAGGTCGCTGGCGAGGCTGACGGCCGCGTCGACGATGCTCTGGTTGAACACCATCGGCATGCCGGCGGCCAGGGTCTCATTGAGCAAGGCCAGGACGTCGGTGGGGTCGATGCTGAGGGGCGCGTCGACGGTGGCGGGGTTGTCGGCCGGGGCGTTGGTGCACCCGGCCAATGCAGTCACTGTCAGTAGGGACAGGACGAACAAGGTTCGCATGAATCCCAGGGCACTGCCGGCCTTGAAAAGGATTGTTGCAGCGCGTCAGAGGAACGGCTGTTCCTTGAGCCACTGCACGTCCGAGATGTACAGTTGGCGGATGTCCTTGAGGCCCAGGCGCATCATAGCGAGGCGTTCGAGGCCAAAGCCCCAGGCCAGGACCGGGTGGTCGACGCCGAGCGGTTCGGTGACTTCGGGCCTGAAGACTCCGCAGCCACCGAGTTCCATCCACTTGCCCCGGTACAGCACGTCGATCTCCATGCTGGGCTCGGTGTACGGGAAGTAGGCTGGGCGGAACCGGACCTCGGGGAAGCCCATCTGGGTGAAGAAGTGGCGGCACAGCCCGACGAGCATATCGAAGGTCGCGCCTTCCTCGGTGACGATGCCCTCGATCTGGTGGAATTCGGGCAGGTGCGTGGCGTCCATGGTCTCATTTCGGAACACGCGACCCAGACCGAACACGCGGTGGTCGGCCTTCGGGTGTGCGGCCAGGTGCCGGACGGTGGTGTTGGTGGTGTGGGTGCGCAGCAACGCTTGTTGGGAGACGTCGTCGCTGAAGTCACCTCCCCAGCCGGTGCTGCCGGTGTCGCCGCCGTGCTCGTGGACCGCGCGGCCGCGGGCCAGGTCGGCTTGGTCGACCTGGATGCTGGCGGGGTTGGAGAGGTAGAACGTGTCCTGCATCTCACGGGCCGGGTGGTCCTGGGGAATGAACAGGGCATCCATGTTCCAGAAGGCGGACTCGACGTAATCGCCGCTGATCTCTTGGAAGCCCATGCGCCAGAACACCTGGCGGACGTGGTCCATGAGTTGTGTGAGGGGGTGGGGCTTGCCGGGGTAGCGACCGGCGACGGGCACGTCGAAGTCGAAGGCACGAAGTTGCATCTTGGCCTTCTCGTCACCGTCCATCTCTTCCCAGCGGGCAATGAGCTCGGGCGTGATCTGGTTGACCTCGCGGGCGTCGGCCAGGTCACCGAGCTTGTCGGCGAATGCGATGCCTTCAGGGGTCAGGGTGAGTCGCCTCGTCGTGGTCTCCTTCTCCTCAAAGACGCCGCGCTGGACCAAGTCGGCGGTCGCCGGGCCCGGTTCGGCCTCGCCGGTGAAGCGGGCCAGCAGTTTCTCGTCGGCACCCTCCGTGGGGCGTCCGCCCTTGGCCACAAGCACGCCTTTGTCGATGTCGGCCCACTGCTTGCGCTTGAGCCAGCCGATCGCGACCTTGACCTCGCCGGCCTCGAGTTCGGCGGCCGTGGCCAATTCGCCCATGGGCAGTCGGCCGTCGCGGAAATGGATGGCATGGACAGCGCGGCGTTCGGGCAGGCCGAGGGCCTGGTGGCGTTTTCCTTCGGTGGTGAGCGCGAAGCTGGTGTGGGTCTCTTCCTCGATGGTGACGAGCCCGTGACGTTCGGGTCCGCCGGCGGCGCGCATGACTTCGCCGGCCCCGATGCCGAGTTGCTCAGCCAGGCCGACGGCGTCGCTGGTGCCGCTGCTCAGTGCCTGCATGAGGCGCTTCTCGAGCAGGCTCAGAGAGACTTCCACAGGGCATCGAGCCCGCGCCTTGCCAAAAAGGGTCCGTTCAGAACGGGCTGGGGATCTTGGTGAGGACGATGGCGGCCACGATGATGACGACGAA
>JBFJNL010000006.1:0-33822 GCA_041618195.1 Thermoplasmatota archaeon
CGACCATGTAGGCGCGGCCGTCGACGGTGTTCTCAAGGGGCCACTGGCGGTGCCAGCCGGCGAAGCGGTTGTCGCGGTCGCCTTCCCAAAGACCGATCTCGATCGGGTTTGCGGGGTCATCCACGTTGATGACCGCGGTGCCGTAGCCGGCGCCGGTGACGACGACCCACTCGCCCGTGATGGGGTGGTGGCCGACCCAGAAGTCGTGGTTCGAGTAGGGCAGTTGGCTGACCATCTCGAGACCGCTGGCGTCCTCCTTGATCTTCAGGATGTTGCCGGTGTAGGTCTGGAAGATGTAGTGGGTGCCGTTGATCTGCGCCGTGAAGACGTTGTGGTAGCCGTTGCCGCCGGCGCCTTGGGCGTCGTGGAACAAGAACACCGGGTCGCTCGGGTCGGAGACATCGTACAGGTTCATGCCGTTGGAGCCCACGTCGCCCACCGGGGGCGGCAGGATCGTGTTGATGGGGGTCTCCGCGCCGGTGTAGGTGGCGAGGATGAGGAACTGGCCGTCGTCGGTGAACTGGCAGTCGGAGTTGACCGCGCCGGACATGAGGCTGCTCAGGACCACGGGGTTGGCGGGGTCCTCGATGTCGACGATGGTGGCGCCACCGAAGGCACCGCCGCTGCCGGCGAAGTGGCTCACGCACACCAGGTTCTCCCAGGTGTCGACCGCGATGTAACCGGAGTCACTACCCGCGCCGTCGCCCGCAGTGGGGCGGGTCAGGGGATTGTAGCCGACGAGTTCCATGCCGAACGAGCCTTCGTGGATGTTGGGGACGGCGTGCAGGTACGCGGCGCCGTCGTGGTCCGAAGACACGACGTGCGAGAAATCCTCGGTGGGTGCCGGCAGGCGGGTCTTGTTGACCTCGGGCCGGAACGCCGCCCAGGTGGGCATCTCGTCGGTCGAATCGGGTTCGTTTCCACCGTCGGTGGCACAACCGGCCAGGACGGTGAACGTCATCAGTGAAGCCAGAACAAAGGCACGCATCGAATCACAGGGGCCGTCGCGGCTCTTAACGATAGTGGCGGACGTCTTGTCTGGACACACGACCCCGGTGGCGATGCCCCTTTCCGCCGCGGCCGCGTCCTTGGCTCATGGACCCATTGACCGCAACCTTGGAGGCGCTATGAGCGAGAAGGTCGGCCGCGAGCAAGCCGCGAGCAAGAAGAAGATGCGGGACGCTGCCCGCAAGAAGACACTGCCTGACAGCCCAAGCAGTCCGCGCTTCCGCAAGAGCCCTGGCGGCAAGCGCTTGGCGGCGCTGCGCAAGAAGAAAATGGACGGCGAATAGCGTACGTGCGCGCGCTTGCCACGGCGTTCCCGTGAAGCGCCCGCGCTGGGGCAAAATGTTGGGCTCAAAGACGGATGCTGGATTCGTCTGAGCGTCGTTCCTGCTGCGAAGCAAGAACGAAGTGCGTGCAAGGAGCAGGATGCGCCGGAAAAGTTGTGAGCAAAGCGAGCAGCTTTGCCGGACTTCGAGCCGCGCTTGCGCGGGTCGACGTGGATCCTGCGAGATGCAGGGGTCCGGTCGAAGACCGGAGAAGTGCAAGGAGCAGGATTCGAACCTGCGAACCACTAAGGATCAGGCCCTGAACCTGACGTCGTTGGCCGCTTGACTATCCTTGCGATGGGGTGCGTTTGCTGCAAGGATCAGGCATTGAACCTGAGGTCGTTGGCTGTCGAAGCCCGTAGGGGTTCGGCAGCTTCGTGCGGCCTCGTCAGAGGCAGCACGGGGCCGCTTGACTATCCTTGCGATGGGGGCGAGTTTGGCTCCGTTACCGGGGCCGATTGTGGTCCACTCTGGTGCCACATTTAGGGGTTGGGAAAGAGAGGGGGAAGAGGCGTTGGGTGGCTTACAGGGCAGCGACGCTTTCGCCGAAGACCTTGAAGCGTTCCTTGAGGAGCTCCACGGCCTTCAGCAGGGCGTCTTCTGCCTTGAGGCTGCCATCGGTCTCGAAGTGGAAGAGGAACTTCCGGTCATCGTATTCGATGGTCAGCGCGCCTTCGGGAAGGTCGAGATTGACACCGTCAGCGAGGTTGACATTGGCTTCGTCGAGGACGACGAGTTTGTTGCCGTCGACGCCCAGGATACCCTTGGGGGTGTGGGCGACGGCGTATTCTGCCTGTTCCTTGCTGATCTTCTTGTTGTCGATCTTGGCGGTCGGGTAGTACTTGTACCCGACAGCGTGAGCGACCTGCCACTTGGCGTGCTCTGTGCCTTGGCCCAGAACGGCCGTCGCCTCAAGGATCAGGCGTTGGCCTGCCGTGAGTTCGACGAGCGGGATCTTGGGGTCCGCGATGGCGAACGCCTTGTCCTCGCATTCTAGGTCCTCGGTGTACACCGTGCAAGGGCCTTCCTTGGTCAGGGTGTAGCGCACTAGGTATTCCGGGTTGCCTTCGTCATTGACACGGCCGACGAGGTTGAGCGTGGCCGGGTCAGTGGGTACGGGCACCAGGGCTAGCCGGTGGGCGAGGGTCTCGTCAAAGAGAGCCGAAGTGTTGTCGTAGAACGTCACTTCGTCGATGGCGAGCTTGGGCACTTCCGCCATGAGCGTGCGGCGCAGCGCGTTCACAAAGTAGGGGTGGACCCCTTCGATGGTGAATTCGGCGCGGCGCTCGCTGATGCTGCGGATCTCGAGTTTCATGATTACACCCGGCGGCCGCGGCGACCGCCCTTCTTGCGGGTCCCGTCGTGGGGGAGGGGCGTGACGTCTTCGATGCGGCCGACCATGATGCCGCTGCGAGCGAGACCACGGATTGCAGCCTGGGCGCCGGGGCCCGGGCTCTTGGCCTTGTTGCCGCCGTAGCCGCGAACGCGGATGTCGACGGTGTCGAAGCCCTTCTCCTTGAGTGCATCAGCGACCTTCTGGGCTGCGGTCATGGCAGCGAAGGGACCGCCTTGGTCCTTCTGGGCCTTGACGGCCATGCCACCACTGCACTTGCAGATGGTCTCGGCACCGGTGAGGTCGGTGACCGTGATGATGATGTTGTTGTATGTCGCGAAGATGTGCGCGACACCCTTCTTTCCACTCATTTGTCGGCCTCCTTGGATTCGGTCTTAGCAGGTGCTTCGGCTTCCGGAGCGGCCTCGGGGGCAGCCTCAGGAGCGGCCTCGGGGGCTGCTTCGGCGGCCGGGGCGGCCTCGGGGGCTGCTTCGGCGGCGGGCTTGGCGGCTTCGACCATTTCGCGGACTTCGGCACCGGGCGCCTTGGGGCGGACCGGGTGGTCGGGGTCGGCGACGCTGGCGTTGGCGGCGAACTGGATCTCTTCCTCTTCTTCGCGGCGGACCACGTAGGAGGGGATGGTGACGCGGCGTTCGCCGATCTGGATGAGGCCGTGGCTGACGAATTGGCGCGCTTGCTTGGGCGTGCGGGCCATACCCTTCAGGTACACGATGCTCTCGAGGCGGCGGTTCAGGATGCGCTCGACGTCGAGACCGAGGACCTCGTTGAGGCCGGCGTCTTGACCGACGTAGCCTTCGCGGTGCAGGCGGACCAGGAGGCGCTTGGCTTCCATGGCACCTTGTGCATCGTCGGGGTTGCGCGTGCGGCTGATGAGCTCACGGGCTTGGCTGCGCATCTGGCGGAGTTTAGACTGCGCCTTCCAGATCTCGGTCTTGTTCTTCAGACCGAACTTCTTGCGGATTTCGTGTTCCGCCTTGATGCGGTCACCTTGCCACGGGTGGTTAGGTGTCTCGTACTTCTTCCGGGGGAATTTTGGTTGACCCATGCGAACACCTACTACTTCTTCCTCTGGACGCCCACAGTGGCGCCGGTGCGGCCGTTGCTCTTCGTGCGCTGTCCGCGGACGGGGAGGTTCTTCTCGTGGCGCATACCTTTCCAGCTGCGGATTTTCTTGAGGTTGTTGATGTCCTCGCGCAGGGTCATGGTGATCTCGCTGCCAATGAGGTGGATGTCTTCGCCGGACTCGGGGTCCATGCGGCGGTTGACCATCCACTCGGGCACGTAGTCCTCGACGGATTCGAGGGACTTGATGAGAGTGTCAATGTCGGCATCACTCAGCTCACCGATGCGCGAGAGTTGGTTGACTCCGGCGTGGGTGGCGATGACGCGACTGAGGCGGTTGTTTACGCCCTTCACGCCAGCGAGGGCGTTGACGACGTTCTTCTTTCCGTCCAAGTCCGTGTTTGCGATACGGACCAGGTAGCGGAAGTCTTCTGGGAATTCTTCTTTGGCCATGTGAGCTCCCCCCTGCCCTCGAAGGAGCAAAGGATCGGTGCCTTCCGTTTCCGGATGGCGGCAATTCCGTGCGACAAAGGGGGGGTATAAAACGCTAGGGGCGGCGCTGGCAGGTGCCGGTGCCGGTTTTCGCGGGCCGGGGGCCGTTCCATCGGCGATCGGTCCGACCCGGGCCGCTCCCGCTCCTTGGACCGGTGGCCCCATCAACCCGGCTCCCTCTCGAGCCGCGTGGTCCTCCAAGAGGCTGCCATCATCACGCCGGCGTCGCTGAGCCAGCTGGTGGGCTTGGCTGCGATGTCGCCGGCCGGCGTCGTGGGGGTCGTCCTCTCGGGTGTCTTGGTGGGGGCGTTCGCTGGGTGGGCACTGCTGCCTCGGCGTGCACCCGACTCGCAGGCTCTCGAGGCGATGGTCGCCCAACGGGCCGCTGCGCGTCACCATGAACTCGAGGCGGCGCGCCACCGGATGATGCTGATCCTGCATGCTGCCGGCGAAGGTATATACGGCATCGACGGGGCCGGCAAGATCACGTTCTGCAACCCGGCGGCGCTGGCGATGCTGGGCCACGCCCATGAGGCGGAAGTGTTCCGGCGATCAGCCCATGAACTCCATCACCATCACCACGCCGACGGCGCGCCGTACCTGGCGCAGGAGTGCCCCGTCTACGAGACCTTACGCACGGGTCAGGTCGGGGCCCACGATGGCGACGTGTTCTGGCGCAAAGATGGCTCATCCTTCCCAGTGGAGTTCCACAGCACGCCGGTGAACATAGAGGGCAAGATCACGGGCGCCGTCGTGGTGTTCCGGGACATCACGAAACGGCTGGCCCGTGAGGAGGAACTGCGTCAGAGCAACCACGACCTCGACGTCTTCGCGACCGCCGCCAGCCACGATCTCCAAGCGCCGCTGAGACAGATCCGCAGCTTCGCCGACCTACTCAAGCAGCCGGGACTGTCGCCGGCTGAGTCGAAGCAATACCTGGAAGCGGTCACGGACAGCGCCGCACGAATGCAGGACATCATTCGCAGCCTGCTGACCTACAGCCGTCGGGCGAACCGCCACCCGGACATGGATGCCGTCGCGCTCAGCAAGGTCGTGATGGACGTCCTCGCAGTGGTCCAGGAGCCTCTTGACGAGGTCGGTGCCACCGTGGATGTCGGCGCGTTGCCGGTGGTCCGAGGCGACGTGGCGCGATTGTTCCAAGTCTTCCAGAACCTCATCCAGAACAGTATCCGGTACCGTGCCGAGGGGCGCCCATTGCATATCGCGATCTCATGGGAGGTCGTGGGTGCCCACCATCGCATCACCGTCAAGGACAACGGCGTGGGCTTCGACAACGCCCAAGCTGAACGCATCTTCCAGATGTTCGAGCGACTGCACGGGCGCTCCAAGGCCGGCGTCGGCCTGGGCCTCGCCATCGTGCGCCGCAGCCTAGAACAGCACGGGGGCTCCATCAGGGCCGTCGGCGAGCCCGACGTGGGCGCGACGTTCATCATAGAATTACCGCGGGTGGTCGGGTGACGCGGCTCTTGTTGGTCGAGGACGACCATTTCGACCAGATACTCTTCACCAAGCGCTTGAGCATGGTCCGGCCGGACTGGATCATCGAGCACGCCGGCGACCTCATCGAGGCGGCCCAGCGTCTCGAGCATGCCACCTATGACGTCGTGGTGACCGATCTCATGCTGCCGGGCGCAGCCGGCGAGGAAGTGTTGCGGGGGCTGGTCGGTGCAGGCGCCACGCGCATCATCGTGCTGACCGGGCTCCAGGACGTGGATGTGAGCGCCTGGCCCAGCGTCGTGGCGCACATCGAGAAGGCCGACTTCGACCCCGAAGGGTTCGCTGCCGCCATCAACGCCATTGGGTGAAGGCTTCGAGTGGTTTGCGCTCCAGGTCAGGCACCTCGCAGTCCGCCGAGGCATGGCCCACGGGCAGCAGTAGGAATGCTTCCTCATTGGCTGGCCGTTCCAGCACATCGGCGAGGAATCGCATCGGGCTGGGTGTGTGCGTCAGGCTGACAAGGCCGGCCTCACGCACGGCGGCGAGGAAGAACCCGGCGGCGATGCCGCACGATTCGGCGACGTAGTAGTGCTTGGCCTTCTCACCGTCGTCGCGCAGGCCATACTTCTGGGCGAACATCACGACGACCCACGGGGCGTCGGTGATGTGGTCCTTGACGAAGTCGGTGCCCAGTGGCTTCAGATCCTCCAGCCACTCCTTGGGCGCCAGCTCCTCGTAGAATCGCTTCTCCTGCTCTTCGCAAGCGTCGCGGATCCGTTGCTTGAGCTCATCGCCGCGGATGGCCACAAAGGTCCACGGTTGCTTGTGCGCGCCGGAGGGTGCGCTGCCGGCGACCAGCAGGATCTCTTCCATGACGGCGCGGGGCACGTCCCGATCCGGGTCGAACTGCCGCACCGTGCGGCGACCGTCCATCCATTGCCTGAACGCGCGCACCCGGCGAAGTGATTCCTCGGGCTCAAGCACCATCGGACGGTATGGGACGACTGAGGTCATGGCCACCGATGGCAGGCGCCCCTTCTGGACCTGCCGCCCGGCGCGGGGAAAGCATCAGGTGTCCTCGGTGCGCTGCCGGTCCTGCGTGCAGACGGAATCGGGCCCCTTGGGTCGGCTGGCAGCATGGTGTGTGCGGCACCGTCTCCAAGTGAGCGTGGTCACGTTCGCCGTGATGGCCGTCCTCGCCATGGGCGTCCCCCGGCTGACGTTCGAAGAAGATCCGTTCGATGCGCTACCGGCCGACGACCCCCACACCGGGGCCGCCGAGAGGCTCATCGCGCAGTTCCCAGGCAACGCCTACGCATCCCCCGTTTTCGTGTCCGTGGAGCCGGACAAATGGCATGTGGCCAACCAGATGTTGCCCCACCGCGGAGCTCCCCCGGGCCAGGGTGGTGCATTGCATGCGCTGCTGTCCGCCCAAGGCGGGCCGGCCACTGCATCCTACCCAGGCCCGACCAACATCACGGACGAAGTGTACATGCGCGCCATGGACGAGATGTATGAGTTCGTCCGCGGCCGCGTCCCGGAAGTGACGTGGGGCATCACGTTGCCGTCGGAGGTGCGGCTGGTCAATTACACCAACACCGGCGTCCCGGGAGTCCGAGCACCCGACCCGGCGGCGTTCACCATGCCCGGTACCGACGCCGCCGGTGCCATGCAATACCAGGCCGCCTGGCAGACCTTCCTGGCCAGCAGCCCCGATGCGGTCAAGACCATCGTCAGCGCGGACTGGCGCTCATCCCGACTGGTCTTCCTCATCGATTCCGACGGCCAGGGGCTCGGCGAAATCGGTGCCAAGATCTACGCCGCCACGAACGCGTACAAGGACGCGGTCCGCACCTGTGATGTCTCCCCGTCGTCATGCGATCTGGTGTGGAACACCTTCGACCCGGATGCCATCATCGTCGACCCGCGCGGCGCCCCAGCAGCATCGCACCACCTGGCCCAGACCACTGGCGAAGACATGGCGCTGCTCGCACCCATCGTCGGCGCGTTCATCGCGGCCAGTCTGTTGGTGGCGTTCAGGCGCCCGGGCACCGTCGCGGCCGTATTGGCTCCGTTGGGGCTGGCCGGCGCTGGCGTCGTGGGCGCTCTGGGCTGGATAGGGGTCCCCATGCATTCGGTGAGCCTGCTGGTCTTTCCCATCATCATGGGCAACGGCATCGATTTCGGGATCCACATGGCGAGCGCTTACCACCGCGCCAGGCAACGGGGCCTGACAACGGAGCAGGCCGCAGCAGCCGCCGGTGACCACACCGGGGTCCCACTGGCACTGGCCACCATCACCACCCTGGCAGGCGTGGTCTTGCTCGTCTTCGCGCCCAACACGTTGCTGTCACAACTCGGGCTTGCCATCTTGGTCGGCATGATGCTGCTTCTCACTGTCAGCCTGACGACGCTCCCCGCGGCGCTCAGCTGGACAGCCTCGCCGCGGGCCGGCTTGAGCAAGGCACCCGCCCTGGCAGGCTTCGCCTCCATGTGGCGTCGCCACAAGTTGGCTGGCGGCGCCGTGGTCGTCGCGCTCCTCATGGTCTCACTGCCGGCCGCCAAGAACCTCGAGACATTCGTCCTCGGTACCCCCGCCGCCGATTTCGGGCCAGGGGATGCCCAGCGCCAGGACTTCGACGAGTCGAACCGACGCTACTTCGTCGACGACGAAGACCTGGTCAGCAATGTGCTGGTCATGGAAGGCGACCTGACAACACCCGCGGCGATGGAACTCATGGAGCGGCTACAGACCGCCATGCGGGAACTGTCCTTCGTGCGCCAAGAATCGGTGACCTCGATCCGCTTCGCCATGGAATCATGGTTGATGGTGCGTGAAGGCACCGCCGGGGCGCCGGGGGTCATCGCCCGGGAAACCTTGCAGCCGGGGTCGACGTTCCCCACGGACCAGGCAAGCATCCGGGCGCTCATCGATGAGATGTTCGCCACACCATTGGCCACCTATGCCTCGTTCTTCATCGACGCACCGAGCTACCGCCTGGGCACCATGCTGGTCGAGATCCGCCAGGACCCCGACCTGGAAGGCCTGGCCCGCGACTGGCACGAACTGCTGGCCACCATCGACCGCGTCGCTGCCGGGGTGCCGGGCCACGGCATCAGTATCCATGTCGCCGGACAGACCGCCGTGTCCTACTTGTTCACGGCCAAGGAACTGCCCTACCTCACGACGGCGGCGTTGATCGGGCCGGTGCTGACGGGTGGCATCGTCTGGGCGCTCCGGCGCAACCTACGCGATGCGGCCATCGTCGCCGCGGTCATCACGACCAGCGGCATCTGGTGGCTCGCTTGCCTGTACCTACTCGACATCGCATTGAGCATCGCCTTGGTG
Source organism: Thermoplasmatota archaeon (assembly GCA_041618195.1). GTDB lineage: Archaea > Thermoplasmatota > E2 > JACPAO01 > JAHFTW01 > JBFGSX01. The sequence goes on from JBFJNL010000006.1 coordinate 9,047, forward strand.
GTGCCAGTCGTTGTCTTGGCGGCCATCGGCAGCGACTACGCCCTGCACTTACGCCACGGCGTGGCACGCGAAGGTCAAGCCGCGTGGGCGACCGTGGGTCGCGCCGTGATGTACTCCGCCTTGACCGACATTGGTGCCTTCTTGATCTTCACACGGATGCGCTACGGCTTGCTGCACGATGCCGCTTGGGCGACGGTGGCGGCGCTGGTCTGCGCGTTGGCCGCGACCCTCCTCGTGGTTCCTCTGCTTGAGCCGACCGCGGACACCCGGACCACGTCGGTGGCGTCGCCGTCGACGGCTTCGCACGCCGGAGGCTAGGCGCAACATCAAAGCCGCGGCGGCGCCATGGTCGTCCAATGCGCCTTGTGCTCGCCGTCTTGGTCGTTGTGATGTTCGCGGGTTGCGTTGAGGAGAATCGCCAGATGTACCATTGGTCCGGCACCTTCACGGCCGAGCGGACGGACGAAGACCTGGCGGATTTCTCGGCCTTCGCCGGCAAACACGGCAGCGTAGCCATCCTCGAAAGCTTCCCCGAACAGTTCGTCATCACCCGCCTCGACGTGGGCGGCTGCCAGTTCATGCAACCGTTCATCGAGAGCCGTGACTACATCGCAAGCCACTCCGGCTGCCGCGAAGTGCCGTTGCAGCCATGACGACGGGTTGACAAACGAGGCCCGCTTCTTGCGAGCGTGGACATCCATGTCTATGGTGCCGGTTGCCTCGGATTGAGCGCCGCCTTGGCGCTTGCAGAAGACGGACACGACGTCACGGTCGTCGACCCGCACGGCATTGGCACCGGTGCCAGCAGCAAGGCCGCCGGCATCGTCTCGACCATGACGTGGAACGACGACGACTTCCATCTCGTGCAGCAGACCCGGGGTCGTCTGGGATCGCTGATCGCTGAAGCACAGTTCGATGTCCCTGCCGCGGAAGGGTTGTGGCGCAGCCACGACAGCCTGACCATCGCGAAGGGACCACAGCTTCGCACCATGGACGACATCCAGAGCCGCGTCGAACGCCTCGGCGAAGAGACGCACCGCCTCGACTATCGACAAGCGGGCGCCGAGTACCCCGGCCTGCATTTCGAGCCGGGCGAAGAGGTCCTGATCGCCCAAGAGGATGGCTACGTCGAAGCCGGCGACCTGTGCGCCGTCCTTGCCTGGGCGGCCGAGGAAGAAGGTGCCACCATAGTGCGACAAGCCACCGGCACGCCCGAAGCCACGGTGCTCGCCATGGGCGCTTGGACCCCGGCCGAACTGGAACGTCGGGGCCTGGCATTGCCGATGGCCGCGTTCAGGGTGCAGGCGGCATCCATCGGCATGCCGGGTGCAGGCGCTGTCCCGATCGTGCACGACATCGTGAACGGCTGCTACTTCCGCCCGGAGTCCACCAACACGCTGTTGGCCGGCGACGGCACGCGACTGTGGCCGCACGACCCGGAGGACTACGATCAAGTGGCGGACAGCGAATTCAAACAGACCATCGCCGAGCGCCTCGTCAAGCGCATCGATGGTGCCGAGCAGGCGGCTTATCGCCGCGGTTGGGCCGGGCTCGTCGTGGGCACGGCCGACAGGCGACCTGTGTGCGGCCCCGTCGCTGATGATGTCCATGTGCTGAGCGGCGACAACGGCTTTGGCGTCATGCGCTGCATCGCTTTGGGTCGCCGGCTTGCGGACGCCGTGGATGGCGACGTCTACGCCGAAACGGCCCCCGCACGCTTCGACGGCTTCACGGACAAGTGGGCACTGCAGGAAGGCTTCGGCTGGTGATCAGTCGAGGCTCCACGGGCCCTTTGGCTTCGGCCGGTCCTTGTCGGCCCACTGCTTGGCCGTGACCTCTTCCGACGCGTCCTTGCCTTCCTGGGCGACCAGGGGCTGCGGTCGCTTCGCGGGCACCCAGCCTACGTCATCGTCCCAGGTGGCCTCGCCGATGGCCTCATCGGGCTCCGGTTCAGGGGCTGCGTGCACGTTGGCCTGCTGCGCCGCGGCGGGTGGCACTTCGGCGAGCGGCGGCGGTTCTTGCGTGCTTTCTTCCAGCAGGTCCGGATCGTCGTCGGCCAAGATGGATTCGTCGAAGATGGGTTCCTCGTCGACTTCGCGCTCGGGCTCGACCGCCACGGCTGCCTCCTCGATGGCTTCGTCCGCTTCGGTCACCCAATCATCCGGCCCTGCGTCGCCCACCGGGCCTGGGACGGCGAGATCTGGTTCGACGTCGTCCCATGATTCCCGCGCACCGTCGTCGTCGGGCTCGTCTAAGACCACGGGTCCAGCCTCGGCCTCGAGATCCTCGAGATCGACCTCCACGGTTTCTTCCTCGGGCTCCGCCAGCGCCGCCTCCTCAAAGGCCTCCGCGTGGTCGACGGGCTCTATGGATTCCGATGCCGGCCACACCTTCTCGATCGCGGCCCTCGGCAATGGACGCGCAGGGCGCCGACGGGGCATGGCTCGGGTGCCTGCCACCGCCGCCATGGGCGCTTCGATGGGCGCCTCCTGTCGCAGCACACCGTAGAGATGGATGGGTTCGCCGTCGTTGCCGCGCTGGATCCAGGCTTCGAGCACAAACGGGGCGACGTCACCTGCCTCGTCGATCATGTGGATGCGCTGCGGACTGGCGAACGACTCGGGGTGATCGACCATGGCCTCGAGGATCGGCGTGTCGACGCCGACGACGCAGCGCGCCCAGTTCTCATATTCGGCCTGGTCGGTGCCCAGGAACCGCGCCATACCAGGGCTCCAGCTCCACTCGCCATTGCGCAGGTCGACGCTCCAGGCGCCGGTCGCGGCCACGGGCTCGAGGGCATCCAGCCAACGGGTCATGCGTTGCGCCTGGCGCTCCAGTTCGATCTCGCGCAAGATGCGCCGCACGATGCCATCCAAGCGGACGACTCGGCCTTCCTCGTTGCGCACCGGGACGACCCGGTCCTCGACCCAGACGTGGTTGCCTTGGCCTGTGGCGATGCGCCAGCGCAGCGTGCTCTTCTCACCGCTGCGGGCGTGCTCCCAGCGATCCAGGACCGCCTGGCGGTCGTCAGGATGGGCGAGGTCGAGGAACTCCTGGAAGTCTCCGAATTCAGCGATGCTATGGCCGGTCAGACCTTCGACGGTCTTGGTCAGCATAGCGGTGCGACGACTCGGCACCTCTACGGAATAGAGCACTTCCTCGAGGTTCTGCAACAGGCGATCTTGGCGCTCGGCCTGTTCCTCGAGGATGTCCTCCATGGCGTGTTCTCGGGTCCGGTCGATGACGGTCAGGATGAGGCCCTCGTCGCCGCCGGGATGGGTGACCGGGCGAGCGCGTACTTCGACGTCGAGCACGTGGCCGCGGCCATCCAAGAGCCGGCCTTCGAACGGTGGGGTGCGGCGCTGGGTCTCCAGCGCGTAAAGGATCGGCCCTGTGCAGTCATCGGGATCGTCCGGGACCGACAATGCGCTGAGCGACTGGCCCTGCATGCTGTCGGCGCTGCGATGGAACACCTGCTCAGCGCCGGGGTTCCAACTGATGATGGTGGCGTCGGAGGCGAGCGTGATGAGCGCCACAGAGGTGGCGTCCCAGATGGCCTCGACGCTGGCGGCGCTCTCATCCATCTCCTGGTGGGTGATGGAGAGCACGCGGTCCTGTGCCCGCACGACGTTGACGAGTTTGATGGTGCGGCCGGCGATGGTCGTGAACCACGACAACAGCACCAACAAGCCGGCGGCGAGCGCCAAGCCGGGGTCTGCCACAGACAGCGGGAAGACGCCGAGCCAGATGGTGAGCGCGGCAAGGGCGACGCCATGGCCAAGGCCGACGGCGGCAGGAACCAACCAGTTGCGCGCATACCAACCGGTCACCAGCAGAGGGCCGAGCATCCACAGGACGCCGAGCGGGGTCCAGGGCAGCGTGATGAGCAGGGCCAACGCATAGGCACCCCACACCAGGGGGAGGGCTACGCTGGCTGGCCAACGTTCTGGGTGCCAGACGTTACTCATCCAATACTAGTATCTCTGTTGGGTCAAAAGGCGCAAGTACTTTGGGCCTAAGGGACGGAGGGCGCGGGCGGGGCCCGCGGCGGTGTCAGGGCGACGAGGACATCGCCGGCTTCGGCGGTGAAGGGCTCGTCTTCGGCGAACACCAAGACGCGGCGCTCGTCGGTCAGGCGGTACAGGCCCAGTGCCCTCTCGCCGTGCTTGGCGCGCCATTCATCGATGCCGAACTGGTCGGTGATGGGCGTCTTGGTGACCCGCCAGCCTTCTCGCAGCCGGTCACGCATCTCACCGTAGGTCAACCGCCCATCCCACAATAGTCGGCCTCGCAGATGGGCCTCGATGGCCTCGGAATCGGACACGGCGACCTGATACACGCCGCCGCGGCCAAAATGGTCTGCGAAGCGGACCGCCGCCAGGGAGTTGGTGGTGCGGTTCGGGGTGACCGCCCACATGCTACCTAGGCCTTCGATGCCATGTCGCTCTTCGAAGTGGGGGCTCAGTGCGTCGCCTGTGACGGCGTTGAGCCCGGCCGTGTTGGCAGCGTTCACCGCCTCGGCGTTGGTATCGACGAGCAGCGTCCGCAGCCCCGCCTCCTGCAAGGGCCGCGCAAGTGCCCGCGCCACGGCGTTGGCACCCACGACGAGCACGCCATGGGACGGCGGACCGGCGACGCCCAGCATGCGGGCGACGGGTCGGCCCGTGATGGCGTACAGCATGACCGTCGCCACGATGGTGAGGAATGTCACCGTCACCAGCACCTCGCCGCCAGGTATGCCTGCGGCATCGAGGCGCAGCGCGAAGAAGGCGGCCGCGGCGGCCGCGACGATGCCGCGGGGCGCCATCCATGAGATGAACGCTCGTTGCCGCCAGGACAGGGTGCTTCCTCGGGTGCTCACCAGCACGGCCAGTGGCCGGGCCACGAACACGAGAAGGGCGACGAAGAGGAATGCGCGGGCGTCCAAACTGAGGATGGCGTGGCGTTCGACGCTGGCCGCCAGCAGGATGAACAGGACGCCAAGCAGGATCTGGCTGAGGTTCTCCTTGAAGTCCAGGATGTGGCGGATATCGGCCCAGCGCTGGTTGGCCAAGAAGACGCCCATGATGGTGACCGCGAACAGGCCGGACTCGGGCTGCACCAGGTCGGCCAACGCGTAGGCGGCGATGACGGATGCGAGGCCCACGCCGGCTCCCAGGGTGTCAGGCACCAGGAATCGCGATTCGAGGAAGGTGATGAGGGCGCCCGCCGCGAGCCCGATGGTGCCACCGAGGGCGACGGCCTTGGCCAGTCCAAGGACCGCCACGCCGGCTGAGTCGGCCCCGCCGCCGGCGAGCAACGCCTCGAAGGCCAAGACGGCGAGCACGACGCCGATGGGGTCGATGAGGATCCCTTCCCAGCGTAGCACGGCCGCCGTTTGGCGGTCGGGTCGGATGTGCAGCAACAACGGCAGCACGACGGTCGGGCCACTCACGGTCAATACCGTGCCGAGGACCAATGCCACGCCCCAGGGCAGGCCGAGCAGGAACACCGCGGCGACGGTGCCGATGATGCCGGTCACGACGACACCGAGCGTGACCAGACGCGCCACGACGGGACCATGGGCGCGGATCTCTTTCCAGCGCAGGCCGAGGCCTCCTTCGAACAGGATGATGGCGACGCTGAGGCCCACCACCGTCTCCAGGTGCTCGCCGAGCAGTTCTTCGACGTTGAGGAAATGCAGGCCCGGGCCGAGGGTTAGGCCGGTGCCCAGCAGCACCAGGATGGCTGGGATGCGCAGCCGCCAGGCGACCCATTGTGCGGCGATGCCCAGGAACAGGATGAGGGCGATGCCCGTCATGGCGTTCATTCGGGGCCTACGTCCACGTGTTGGCCCATGCGGTACCAGCCCTGGATGCCATGCATCAGGTTGGCCACTTCGTAGCCTTGGGCCTGCAGGAACTTAGCGGCCTGGTGGCTGCGCATGCCGGCCGCGCATTGCAGGATCAACAGGCGGTCTTTGGGCAGCTCCGAAGCGCGGTCCGGGATGAGGCGGAGCGGCACGAACAGGCTGCCGGGGATGCGCGCCTGGGAGCGTTCTTCGGGCTCGCGGACGTCGACCATGACGGCGCCGGCCTCGATTCGTTGGGCCGCCGTGGCGGGATCCAGTTGTTCGATGCCGTCGACGAGCTCAGCCACGATGCAGCGACCGTGTGCCGCGCTTATCGGCCTTTGGGGCCTACCAGGAGGGCGTCAGCAACGGGTCGCGACGCCGTTCGGGGTAGCGGCCACCGCTCTCGACGGCTGCCGAGATCGCCGCCGCGACCTCGCTGGGCTCGAGCGGCTTGGTGAAGATGTGCTGGACCTGCGCCTTGTTGCAGGCCTCGAGCAGCACTTCGGATTCGGGGAACGCCGTCATCAGGAACCGCGCGGTCTTGGGGTTGTTCTTGGCAGCATATTCGAGGATCTCCGTGCCGTTGCCCGCCGGCATGTAATGGTCTGTGATGATCAGGTCGACATGCCCGAGACGCAACATCTGGATGGCGTCGTGGGCGTTCTCGGCCGACACCACGCCGATGCCATCCAGGGCGCGTCGGAGGTAGGTGGTCAAGCTCTCGCGGATGTCCTCTTCATCGTCGACGACGAGCACAATAGGCCGGGTCATACCTCTTGCTTCCTCGCGCAGGGACAAAGATGCGCTACCTGGGCGCGGAGGGCCGCTGCGGCCTTGGGGCCTCGGGGGTGTGGCGAGCACCTAGAACTCTTCCAGCCGGCGCTGGTGCCGGATGCGCGGCAAGAGCGTCATGTGGGCCGGCCAATCCTGGCTGCGCGCATGGCGGACCATGTGCCGTAGCGCCGATTCTGTGTCCTCGAAGACCAGGCCCTTGGCCGCCATGGCGCGCCGGCAAGTCTCGCGCACGACCCACACCCCCAGAGGGGTCGTGTAGGCGTCCGTGATCTCTCGCAGGACGATGGCGGTGGCCTGGCGCCGGATGCGGTGCATGTGTTCCACGACCGGGAGGCGGCTGGCATAGTAGCCGCCGGTGGTGTTGGCGGCATAGGTGCTGCGGCCGCGATGGTCCTCCCAGTCTACGGAGGGGGCGGCCGCGACGCGATCGCCGGTCCAGAACGAGCCCTTGAGCCACGACTCGGCCAGTTCGAAGCCCCAGGGTCCCGGCAGCAGCATGACCTGGAAGCGATTGCCGAAGTGCTCGGCGGCGTAGACGATGGGTTTGTCGATGGATGGGAGGTCGGCCAGGCCGTCGATGAGGTGCTTGCCAAGGGTGTCATCGGTGGCCGTGATGGCCCAGCGAGTGGGCACGAGGCGGCGCTGCTTGCCCAGGCCCACCATGCCGGCGCTGAGGATGCGTTCCATCTGGTATGGGTCGACGCCGGCACCGTACATCGTGGCCAGGGCATCCGCAGCCCGCAGGTCCGTGTCGGAGGTCGACCGCTCGACGGGCCGTTCCACGCGGACGTTCTCGGTAAGGCGGGCCCGTTCGATGACGCCAGAGGGCCCGTGCGGCGTGGTGAAGTCGCCGACGTGGGCGGTGCTGAAGCGTGGGGCGCGGTCGAGGCGCACCTCGGCGTCGACCGGGCGTGCCGCGATGGCCAGTTCCTGACTCAGGTCCAGGATGCGGTCCCGGCCTTCCGTCGCCGCGCGCACCGACACCTTGTGGCTGGTACGGACCAGACTGCTGCGCAGGCCGACGATGTCCGGGATCGTCATCTCGTCGAGCCAGCGCGCCGGGTCGTCGAGACGCCGGGCCGCGTCGTCTTCCATGTGGGTGGCCGGCAGCATGGGGCCGACGCTGACACTCGGATAACCGTGGCGCCCGACGAACAGAGTCGGCGGCGATGACCCGTACAGATCCCGGCCGACCGGTGCAGATCGGGGTAGATGGGAACGTACCCGGGCCAGCAGGGGGCAGGGGTCGATGCCGCACAAGGAGCGTGCGGCCTTGCACTGGACGCAAAGTTCTGGAGGGATGGTGTCCAGAATCGACAACGAACGCTCCACCTCGCCCCCACACAAGACCTGTGCGGCCGGTGCGACCCCCCCCCTCCCCCGCCTTCAATGCCGAAGGTACAAGGACCCGGAGCGCAATCGTGAAGGCGTGCACCCCCGGGTCGAGGCGGCCACAGTCCTTCTTGTCGAGGACGACGACGACCTCCGCATCTCTTTGCAGGCCTTCCTGGCCGAGCACGTGCCCGGCATCCAGGTCGTGGCCGTCGACAACGGCATCGACGCCCTGGCGAACCTGACCATTTATGACGTCCACGTCATCCTGACGGACTACCAGCTACCCGGCATGGACGGCTTGGAGATCCTGGCGAGGGCCCGTCAACTGCGCCCCGAGGTCCCGCGCATCTTGATGAGCGCACATGCGACCATCGAGGTGGCCACCGAGGGCGTCAACCGGGAACGCATCAAGCACCTCTTGCACAAGCCCCTGGACCTCCAGGACACGGTGCGTGCGGTCCACGCCGCCGTGACGGAGTTCGCCGACCAGCGCCGATTGGCGGACGGATTCCGCGGTTAGCTGCTGCGGACATCGAGGGCCGGGCCGCGCATGCGGCCATCCACGTGCATCGGCAGCCAGACGTTGAATGTCGTGCCGCGGTCTTTGCCACTCGACTCGCAGCGGATGGAGCCGCCATGGGCCCGGACGATGCCCTGGCTGATGTACAGCCCCAAGCCGGTGCCGATGTGGGCGCCCATCTCCTTGCGGTGGAACTGGGTGAACGGCCGGAACAAGCCGTCGACCTGCTCGGGCGTCAACCCCATGCCGGTGTCGTGCACGCGGATGCGGACGCCGCCTTCTAGGGGCTTGACGGAGACGGAGACGGTGCCACCTTCAGGGGTGAACTTGATGGCATTGCTGACCAGGTTCGTCACGACCTGGTCCAGTCGGATCGGGTCGCCGTCGATGACGATGCCCTCATCGATGTCCTGCTGCAACTTCACGCCCTTGGACTCGGCGGTCTCGGCGAAGATGGCGATGGCACCGGTCGCCAGCGATGCCGTGTCCACGCGCCCCTTCTCAATGGCCAGTCGGTTCGATTCCAGCCGGGCGGCGTCGAGGATGTCACGCACCAAGCGCTCCATGCGGTTGATGTTGCGGCTCAGCATCTCGAAGCGCGGGCGGTTTGCCTCATCGGCGGTCCTGACCAATGACACGAGTTGGATCTTCAGCGGCGTCAGCGGGGTGGCGAGTTCATGGGCTGCGGTGCTGAGGAAGGTGGTCTTCAGCGCGTCCGTGGACTGTAGCTCCTCGATCTGCGTGGCTTGCCGTTCGACGCGTTCGCGGTCGGCCGGGTCGACGTACAGGGCGACGTAGCCGGTCGCCCGGCCTTCGTCGTCCCGCAGCGGGGCGGTGTATGCCTCGTAGCGGTGATCGCGGCCGTCCTCGTGGCGCCGGATGACCTGGGTGCCCAGTTGAGGGGCCTTCAACGACGCGCGCAGCCATTCTGGGAAGAACGCTTCGTAGCCAGGCGGCGCCGGCGGGTACAACCGGCCGAGGGCCTGGTCGCGTTTCCAGCCGAAGCACGCCTGCGCGGCACCGTTCCAGTCGACGACCTTGCCATCGACATCGTGCTGGACGATGGCGATGGGTGCCCCCTGGATGATGGCGGTGAGCCGGCGTTCGGCTGCGCGGACGCTGTTCTGGAGATGTTCCTCCTTGGCCCGGGGCTGTGCGACGACGAGCGCCGCCGGGCCATCTGCCAGATCGAGGTGGCGGATCAGGATGTGATGGGGTGCTCGGTGGATGCGCAGGTCCCAGGATTCGTCGTTGCCGTGGCTGAGGCAGCGGTGCATGCGGGCCCGCAGTTCACGGGCCGGTTCGGTGTCCGTGATGGCGTCGCCCGCCTTGTCGCCGATGGCACTGCCCGGTTCGATGCCGCCGCCTTCGTTCCAGGCACCGTTGCAGGCCAGGATGTGGCGGTCGGCATCGATCAGACAGGCCGGGGTGGGGAATGCGTCGACGAGTGCGTTGGCGGTCGAGGCGGCCATCGCCACGCCGGTCATGTCTTGGGTATGGCCCACGACGTGGCCTTTGTATGCCCCGGCCAAGAACTCGAGGCGCAGGGTGCGCTGCTCGCTGCCCTCGGCCCACACCAGGTCCATGGACCCGGCTCTGCCGGCGGCCGCGTCGGCCAGATTGGCGTGCAACTCGTCGAGGCGATCATTGGCGGGTGCGGCGGCCAGGACTCGAGGCGTCGGCAAAGGCCCCCAGCCGATCGGGCCGGGCCGGAACGTTTTGTCTTGCAGGTCGAACGCCCATGATTGGGTCTGGCTGGGCGGGCGCCGCTTGACGCCCTGCTCCGCCCGCCACTTCTTGAGATCCCACGGCGCCAGCCAGGCCAACAACGTCAACACGACGACGAAGGCCGCCGCAACGGCGCGCAGCCACGCCAGGGGGGCGATGACGGCCCCTTCGAGCGCGATGAGCGCGGCGCCGCACAGCCAGAGGCGGAGGACCTGGGATCGCACAGTGTTCATGCACAGGCCTGACCTTGATAACCACTCGACGAAGGATCGGCGGAAACGTCTCCTCGATGCGAACATCCCCGCCGCATGCCACCAAAAGGGCTTAGGCGTAGAAGTGAAGATGACCTGCCATGGTCGAGCAGGCCCCCAAGACAATCCTCATCGTCGACGATGAACCAGACATTTTGGAGTCGATGGCGAGCCTGATTGAAGGCCGCATCGACCACGTCACCGTCCAGACGGCCCAGGATGCCGCCGAGGCCTTGGCCTGGCTCGCCGACAACCAAGCCGACGTCATCGTCAGCGACTTCCGCATGCCAGGGCTCAATGGCCTGGAGTTCCTGCATGAAGCCCAAAGGCGACATGGCCCTCAGAACGCGATCCTACTGACCGCCTACGACGAGCGGCGGGGCGCGGTGGACGCCGCCCGCCAGGCCGTCATCAGGCGTTTTTACATGAAGCCGCCCAACGTAGCAGAGCTCGTCGCCGGCATCGAGGAACTGCTCAGCCCTGAGCGCCTTTCGACCGCCGCTGAGTAGTGGCCCTCGTACCGTCGTCCGGTGGTCCGCTGGCCCGTTGGCGGCTTTCTTAATGCGCCCGATCACCAAGGTATGTCCATGGCCACGCGACCGCGGATCCTGGTGATCGATGACGAGGAGGACCTGCGCACGAGCGTCGCTGACGTGTTGCGTATCCTCATGGATGCGGACGTCGTCGAAGCCTCCGGCGGCGCCGAAGCGATCCGCATGCACCAGCAGGCCCCCGCCGACATGGTCGTGGTCGATTACCGGATGCCGCAGATGAACGGCCTGGACACGACCGCTGCCCTGCGGGCCATCACGCCCGGCGTGGGCGTGGTCCTGTTCACGGCGTTCCACGACACGAAGGTGCTGGACGAAGCACGACTCTACGACGTCGATGTCATCTTGCCCAAGCCCTCACACGCCGAGGAACTGCTCGCCGCAGTGGCGGCGGTGCTGCAGCGCTCGACTGGACGCACCGGGCCGCCCGCGGCGTCGCCGTTGCCGCCCAACGAGGCCGGCCACGCACGGGTCTGACGTCGAAGCCCTTTCAACCGGGCCGGCCTGGCGCGGCCTGTCCATGGATCTTGTCTGCCCCCTCGACTACCGCTACGGCCGCGCTGAAATGAAGCAGGTCTTCTCGGAAGAGAGCCGACTGCGCTATCTGATGCAGGTCGAGGCCGCCCTGGCCTGGGCCCACGCAAAGACCGGCACCGTCCCCATGGAGGCCGCCGAGGCGCTCCAGAAAGTGGCCGACACCACCGGCCGCGTGACCCCGGAGCGCGTCAAAGAGATCGAGGCCGAGATCCGCCACGACCTCATGGCCGTCGTCAAGGCGATGACCGAGGCCGCCGACGAAGACTTCCCGGACCTCATGCCTGGCAAATACGTCCACCAAGGGGCGACCTCGTACGACACCATCGACACGGCCAACGCATTGCAGTTCCGTGACGCCACCGACCAGATCGTCATCGGTCTGCGCCGGCTGCTGGCCGCGCTGATGAAGCTGGCCAACGAGCACCGTCACACCACCATGCTCGGCCGGACCCACGGCCAGAGCGCGGTCCCCATCACGTTCGGACTCAAAATGGCGGTCTACGCCAGCGAGACCGGACGCCACCTCGAGCGCCTCGCGGAAGTGCGCAAGCGCATCGAGATCGGCATGATGAGCGGCGCCACCGGCAGCATGGCCGCCTTCCGCGGCAAGGGCATCGAAGTCCAGCAACTCGTCTGCGACAAGCTCGCGCTCACCCCCGAGACCGCCAGCACGCAGATCATCCAGCGCGACCGCTTCATCGAACTGTTGAGCCACTTGGCCAACATCGCGACCAGCCTGGAGAAGTTCAGCACCGAGGTCCGTACCCTGCAGCGCACCGAGATCGGTGAGGTCGCTGAGGGCTTCGACGTGAAGAAGCAGGTCGGCAGCAGCACCATGCCGCACAAGCAGAACCCCATCACCAGCGAGCAGGTCAGCGGCCTGGCCCGCCTGGCCCGCAGCATGCTGATCCCGAGCTGGGAGAACGCCGTGCAGTGGAACGAGCGTGACCTGGCCAACTCGGCTCCGGAGCGCTTCATCCACCCGCACATGTTCCTCCTCATCGACCACTGCCTGCACAAGCAAGCAGACGTCTTCGAGAACCTGCGCGTGTTCCCTGAGAACATGACGCGCAACATGGACCGCGCCCAGGGCCTGATGATGGCGGAAGCCGTCATGATCGCCTTGACCGAGAAGGGCATGGGTCGCCAGGACGCCCATGAAGTGGCCCGTGAGGCCGCCATGGTCGCCATCCACGAAGGCTGCCACTACCACGACGCTTTGCTGCGCAACGACGCCATCGTCAAGGCACTCGGCAAGGACGGCATCGCGTTCTCAGTGGACCCGAGCAACTACATCGGCCCCGTCGACGCCATCATCGACAAGGTCGGCGAAGAGATCGCCGGCCTGTGAGCCCGGCGCCGACGTTCTTCGCCGACGCCAGCGCGTGGCGCGCTTGGCTTGCTAAGCATCACGATAGCGAGCACGAACTGGTGGTGGGCTACTGGAAGAAGGCAAGCGGGCGTGCCAGTATGGACTGGCCACAGTCTGTCGACGAGGCCCTTTGCTACGGCTGGATTGACGGCATCCGGAAACGGATCGACGACGAATCCTATACCATCAGGTTCACCCCGCGTCGCCAAGGCAGCATCTGGAGCCGGCGCAACATGGAGCGGGTGGCAGTCCTCACGGCCGAAGGTCGCATGGCACCGCCAGGCCTAGCTGCATGGCACGGGCGGAGCGGCAAAGATGGCCTCTACGCCTTCGAGCAAGGTGCGGCCGACCCGGTCTTTGACAAAGGTCAGATCGCACGCTTTGGAGGTGCTTGGGAGTTCTTCGCGGCCCAGCCCCAAGGGTATCGACGCCAGATGATCTGGTGGGTGCGCTCAGCCAAGCGGCCGGAGACCCAGCTACGTCGCCTGGACGTCATCGTCGCCGCCTCGGCACTCGGGCGGCGCGTAGAACCTAGTCGGCCGTTCGCCGCCTTGGACTGACGCGCGCCAATCAGACGTCATCGAAACGGCATGCATGCCGCGCGCATCAATGCAAGCTGAAGCCAAAGAGGACCGAGTCGACCCTACTTCTTGCTGGACAGCTTCTCGGCCTTGGCATCGGCCTTGGCCTGTTGCTTGAGGCGCTTGCGCTCCTCTTTGATATCGCGCTTGCTGGGTGCCGGAGCGGTCACCGGAGCGGCCGCCTTGGCGGGCATGTCGAAGCCCGAGTCCGGTAGTGCCGCGTCGAAGCTCCGGTCGCGGCCAGGTCGGGTGCGGTCCAGGTAGCGGCGTTCCCGCTCCTCGAACAAGCGCCGCGCGCGGTCCTTCTGGTCATCGCTGAGGCCTTCGTTGAGGTACTCCTCGTTGATGACAAAGGGGCGGAACTCGCGCTCGCTCTCAGGGACCTCTGCCGCGGCGGCGGCCTCGACGGCGGCCAGGTCTGCGTCGAGGCCTGCCTCTTCGGCCTCAAGGGCGGCTAGTTGGGCTTCGAGTTCGGCCAGGTCGTCGTCCTCGTCCTTGCGGCGGCGCACGACGATGAGGATGATGATGAGGATGGCCACGACGCCGAGTACCACGGCGAGGATCCACCAGGGGAACGCATCGTCGGCGGTCTCGGTCTCGGGAAGGTCGGAGACGTTGGGGTCGGTGCCGGCGGCGATCTCGTCGGCGTTGCTGACACCGTCGCCGTCATTGTCGGCGCCCGCGTCTTCAGGATTGGTAGGGTTGAGGCCGTGGTCCAGCTCGGTCTTGTCGTCGAGCCCGTCGCCATCGGTGTCGGCCTTGAGTGGGTCGGTGCCTTCTGCGGCCTCTTCGCCGTCGCTCAGGCCGTCGCCGTCGCTGTCGACGTTCAAGGGGTCGGTGCCATTGGCGACCTCGTCGCCGTCAGTGACGCCGTCGCCGTCGCTGTCGACGTTGAGGGGGTCGGTGCCGTAGACATTGACCTCGTCGCCGTCGCTGAGGCCGTCGCCGTCAGTGTCGGGGTTGTTGGGGTCGGTGCCGGCCTTGATCTCGTCGCCGTCGCTCAGGCCGTCGCCATCCGTGTCCGGGTTGTTGGGGTCGGTGCCGTTGGCGATCTCGTCCCGGTCGTCCACGCCGTCGGCGTCGTGGTCCATCCCGGCTTCGGCTTGGGTGCCAATGATGTAGACGCGGCCAAAGGCATCGTCGGGAGCGCGGTCGCCGCCGGTGCCGAGACCCGAATTGACGTAGAATCCGCTGGTCGTCAGCGCCAAGGCCAGGGATTGGCCTGGGGCGACGCCGTCCAGCGTGGCTCGGGGAACGCTCCACGTCATGGTGGTACCGGAGACGGTGCCAGCCGTGGTGGACAGCTCGGTCTCGTTGCCTTCGTACATGGCGAAGAGACGGAAGGAGATGGTCTGTTGGCCTGCTGCTGTCGGTGCCGCCTCGAAGGTCGCGTTGAATGTGAACGTGTCTGGACCTTCGGCGACGAGCCACAGGCTGCGAACATCGATGTTGTCGTAGTTGCGCCCGGTGGTCGTGCCGGCATCGCCAGCGTCGTCCAACACCTCGGGGTCCTCGGCGGAGCCCCCGCTAACGAGCGGTGCAACAAGGAGCATCACCAATAGAAGGGCCAGCAGGCGGCCACGGCGGACCATCGAAACGTCTGACCCTAGGCGCGCATAAAAGGGGACCGACATCGCGCCTGTCGAGCTGTGGCCGCCGCCGTTGGATGGCGAGCCCCTTTTCACGGCCGCGTGGGTCGACAGGTCGTGGCCCGTCCCCGAGGCACCCGCGACTTTGCTCCTGACGAGATGGCAGCCCGCAACTGGGCGGCCGGGCTCCTGCGCTCGGCCTTCGGCCGGTTCGGCTACCAAGAGGTGCAGACGCCGACCTTCGAAGAGCTCGATCTGTTCACCGCTAAGAGCGGTGATGGCATCATCAAGGAACTGTACGATTTCACGGACAAGGGTGACCGCCGCATGACCCTGCGTCCGGAACTCACCGCACCCGTGATGCGGATGTACTTCGAGGACCACGCCTTCGACCCCAAGCCGCTGAAGTGGTTCTACTACGGCAGCTGCTTCCGCTACGACCGGCCCCAGACCGGCCGCTACCGCGAGTTCTGGCAGTTCGGCTGCGAGCAGATCGGTGCAGGCACGCCGCTCGCGTATGCGGAGCTTGTGGCCCTGGCCGACTCGCTGTTCGACGCCGTCGGGCTCATCGGCCGCGACTTCAAGATCGGCCACGTGGGCATCCTGCGCCACCTCGTCGCCCGGCTTGGCCTCGACGACGATCAACGGGGCGCTCTCATGCGCCAGATCGACAAGGTCGACAAGGTCGGCACCGAGCCGGTCTTGGCGTTCCTCAATGAACATGCGCCCGGCAACGAATGGTTCCAGCAGATCTGGGCCGTCACCAACACCGCCGACGCAGCGGCCCTCGTCGGCGCTGACCCCGCCGCCATGGTGCTCGTCGACGAACTGACGGCGACGATGAAGCACCTCGAGGCCATGGGCGTCACCGCCCGCCTCGACCTGGGCATCGCCCGCGGCCTCGACTACTACAACGGCATCGTCTTCGAATGCCACAGCCCGGCCCTCGGTGCCCAGAGCCAGTTGCTCGGCGGCGGCGGATACGACCTGAGCGCCGTGTTCGGCGGCCAACCGACGCCCACCATGGGCTTCGGTCTCGGTTTCGACCGCACGCTCGTCGCGCTTGAGGCCGAAGGCATCGAGCTGCCCAAGGTGGCCGGCCCGAGCGTCTACTTCGGCGCGCTGGGCGACGCCCAAGACTGGGTCATCGAACAAGTGACCGGGCTTCGCAAGGCCGGCGTCGACGCCGATATGGACCTGCTCGGGCGCAAACCCGCCCAGATCGCCAAGGCCGCCGATGCCAGCAAGGCGCGCTTCCTGGTCATCGCCGGCGACCGCGACGTCGAGAACGGTGTCATCGAGATCAAGGACCTGCGACGGGGCGAGCGAATCCCTGTGCAGCTCGAGGATGTCCAGCATTGGCTACTGGGCCACACGGGCAAGCTCGACCTCGACGCCTGAGCGTCAGTCGTGGCCCCAACCGGAGCCCAGCATGGTCTTGACGACCTTGGCCGGCTTCTTCTGGGCCCACGTCAGGATCTCGCGGGCATGTTCAGCCTGCCCCATCCCTACCAGCGCCGTCGTCAGACCGGGTGCGTCGCGGGCGAACTGTAGCATCGCTTCCAAGCCATCGGCGCCCAGGGCCTGCTGCCACATGTCGGGGATGTCGCCGATGCGGGTCTGCAACAGGCTCGCGGACCCGAGTGTCAGCATCCCTGCCTCGGCGGCGCACTCCATCGCGGGGCGCATACCGAACTTCCACGGCTGTGTCGAGGCGGTCAAGGCCTCGGTCATGGCGAAGTTGACGGGCATCTGCACCGCGCGGAAGCGGTGCTCGCTCGCCTTGCGGCCCACGGCCATCGCCGCTTGACCGGCTTCATGGATGAGGCGCAGCAGACTGATGTGGCCGTTGCCCGGCGGTCGGCGTAGACCATCCCATGTAGCCACGCCGTAGACCTTGATGTGCCCGTCGTCGGCCCGGCGTTCGAGCAGTTCGAACGCGGCGCGGATGCGGGCGTAGAAATCGTCCTCGCCCACCACGTCCACTTGCGATTCGGGGTTGTGGACGAAGTAGACGTCGATGGTGTCGAGTCCCAGATTGGCGCGGCTGCGCTGCAATTCGTGATCGATGTATGCCGGCGTCATGCAGTGGCCGCCGACCATCTCGTTGCCACGCACGAGGGCACTGTATTCGGTCTGGAACCACTCTGGGCCGCGTAGGGGGCTGTCACAATCGCCGTGCAGGAAGCCGGCTTTGCTCGTCACCAGCACCTGGTCGCGGCTGCCGCCTGCCGCGGCGAAACGGGCGAGGGCGGCCCCTACATCGCGTTCCGAGGCCTGATCGCGGTAGTTGCTGGCGGTGTCCAGGACGTTGATCCCGCCCTGCAAGCAGGTCAGGATGGCTTCCTGGTAGGCCTCGCGGCTCGCCGCGTCGGACTTGCCCAGGTAACTGCCATGGCCGACGGTCGACAGGCGCAGTCCGCCGACGTCGCGGTAATGGCCGGGGTGGGCCTCGGCGTAGGCTTTGGTGCCTTCGGGGGTGGCGCGGCCTTGCATTCAGCCACCGCTGGCGGCCGAGAGCAACAGTAACTCTTCGCCATCGACGACCACCGAATCCTCGGGGATCGGCGTGCCGGAGCGGACGGCCACGTACGTGTCGACCTCGGCACCGGCGGCGCGCATGACATCCATCACCGTGGCGCCCTCGGGCACCTCGACCGATTGGTCTTCGATGCGGCGGGGTCGGAAGCGCAGATGCACCTTCATGGAAGCGCCAGAGGCAGGATTTGAACCTGCAAGTCCGTGAGGACGGCGGATTTCGAATCCGCTGCAATACCGGGTTATGCGACCCTGGCACAGCTTCGCAAGAGCGCGCGACTCCGCTTCCCTATATGCGCGTTTCGAGGCGCCATGTTCATGCCGGTCGCCGGCGTGCAAGCACCGTGGACGCGGAGGACTTCCTCGACGCAGACGAAGTGGAGGCCATGCGCGCCCCCCGCGCCAAGGCCCCGGTCGACGGCGTGATCGACCCTGAATCCCTGCAATACAAGGATGCCTGCGAGGCGTGCCGGAACCCGTTGACCTGGATCGATGCGGCGTTCATCTGTGCGTTCGAGTGCACGTGGTGCCCGGATTGTGCCGACGCACAGGGCATGGTGTGCCCCAATTGTTCAGGAGAACTCGTCACGCGGCCACGCCGCACACAGGCCATCGGCCGCAAGTAGGTCTGGCAGGGCTAGCGCGTGGGAAAGCGTCACCGCACGACGCCAACGTTGAAGTGTCGGTCGTCGGCTCGACGGTCATGAAGGTCCTCCTGACCGTGCTGATTCTCAGTGCCTTGACCCTAGCCGGCTGCGCCGATGATGGCAAGCCCGCCGCCGAAGAGGACGATCCCGCGTTCGGCGGTCTCGACCAAGAGCCCGTGGGCAAGGGCAAGGGCCTGATCCGCGGCGTCGTGGTCAACTCGGCCATCATCCCGCTGGCCGATGCCAAGGTCGTCCTGACCTCCTCTGGGGACGAGACCCGCACCAACGCGGACGGCGCCTTCGTGTTCAACGACCTCGAGCCGGGTTCGTACTTCCTGAAGGTCTCCGCGCTCGGCTACGGGCCTCAGCAGAGCAACACCGTCGTCGAAGCCGACGTCGCCAAACCCCCGGTGGTCCGCATCATGCTCGAAGCCGACCCTGCTGGCACGCCTTACTACGCGGCCTACTCGTTCAACGGTTTCATCCAGTGCGGCACGAACATCGTCGCCATCTGCGGCGGTGTGCGCGACTTCACTGGCCTGGGTGACGACACCTACAGCGCCATCTACGAGACTGGCGGCAACATCACCCATCTGCAGACCGAGATGATCTGGGAGAACACCCAGAGCCTCGGCGACTCCTTCTCCGTGTCCCACCGCTACGCCACGCAGGAAAACTACGATGGTGGCTTCTACGATGGCGGCCTGACCAGCGGCGAAGGCCCCAGTCCGCTGAAGATCGTCACCCCCGCGGACAAATACAACGAGGAGGGCGTCGGTGTGGACTACAAGTTCATGACGTCCATTTTCGCTGGCGAATCCGAGATGGTCCCGCTGACCGGCGTGGCCGCCCAGCAACAGTACTCCATGTACATCCACGAGTTCCACGGCTACGCGCCGCCGGAAGACTGGCGCTTCAGCGATGGTGCTGGCGTCCCCGGCCCGCAGTAGGCTGCCATTTCACACGGTTCGTGGCAGCGCCCACGCCCCCCGTTATCCCGCGACGGCCGGCCGTCAGGGCCTAGCCACCGCGTGCCTGCGTCTGGCCTCTGTATCCCCGGCGGCCCGCATCTTCGCTGACATGCACGGGGGTCAGGCCCCGCGAAGTCTGGCGTTTTCACCGAAGCGACCATCATGGTTATGGCAAAGGAAGCCAAGGTCGGGGCATGCGCCTCATTGTGCTCTTGCTCATCACGGCCACGCTCGCTGGATGTGCCAGTGACGAAACCGCCCCGCCCACCGGAGGCGAATTCGAACCCTACAAACCCCTGGCAGGCAAGGGCCTGATCAGAGGCGTCGTCGTCGACGTATCCATCACCCCCATCGCCGGCGTCAGTGTGGCGCTGGTCGGCAGCGAGACCACCACGCTGACCGATGCCGAAGGGCGCTTCGAATTCCTCAACGTCGCCCCCGGTGCCCATTTCTTGCGCGTCCAGAAAGCTGGCTATCAAGCAGTGCAGGCCAATGCGCAGGTCGTCGCCGACGAACCCAATCCGCCCGTCCTGCGCATCCGACTAGCCCTAGACCCGACCTTCATCCAAATGGCGGAGACCGTCAAGTGGGACGGCATCATGAACTGCCAGGTCGGCTGGAACGCCGGCACCGGCATCCGGCCAGGCGTCGACAACAACGCAGCCAACCCGTGCTTCGCCGCCAACGTCGCCGTCGAGGACATGGACCGCATCGTCAAGGAATACCACTACGATGCCACGCCCACCTACTCGCAGAGCGAGCTCATCTGGACGCCCAGCCAGACCCTGGCCGGCTACATGAGCGTCATGTACACGTACACGGCCGAGGGCGGCCTGGACAACTACGCACGCGCCAGTGGCGGCAGCACATTGGCCATCGGCGCCAATCAGACGTTGCTGGCCGAGAAGGAGGTCGGCCGCGGCGAACCGCTCATCGTCCGCGTCTTCGCCAGCAGTGCCGACACCCTCACCATCATCGCCCAGCAGGACTTCGAGGTGTTCACCACCACCTTCATCGGCTTCGAGCCGGATGAGGGTTGGCTCTACACCGTCGACGGCCAACATCCGCCCCCGGCCTGACACCACCCCTGTAGGGTGCCTTTTCCCCCGGATTTCACGACATCACCCCGGTTTCGCTTGGAACAAGGCTCATATAGGGCACCCGTGTCGGCCGGCCTGCAAGCAGTAGAGCCGGTGCCTTCGGGTACCATAGCCGGCTGGTCACTTCGGTGACGGGTCGGGTAGGCATTACCGCGTCGCATCTCCAGTCCGCAATGCTTCAAGCAACGGACTGGCACCTGACGGCATCCGTGCCAGAGGGACAAGGAGAGAGACAATGGCAAAAACTCACAACCCCCGCCGCGGTTCGATGGGATTCTACCCTCGAAAGCGCGCACGCTCGGTTGTCCCCCACACCAAGGCCTGGGCCGTCGACGGCTCCACGCCTAAATTGCAGGGTTTCGCCGGCTACAAAGCCGGTATGACCCATGCAATGGTGGTGGACTACCGCCCTACCAGCACCACCAGCGGCCAACAGGTCGTCATGCCCGTCACGGTCATCGAGACCCCGAACATGACGATCGCCGCTGTGCGCGCTTACGAAATGACCCCCTACGGCGAGCAGACGCTCACCGAAGTGTGGGCTGACAAGCTGCCCGAGAAACTCGGCCAGCGCCTACCCCTTCCCAAGGCCCAAGAGGCCGACAAGAAGTGGGCCCTGATGAACGAGGCTCAACTCAGCGATGTCCGCGTCCTCGCGATCACCGCCCCCGGCCTCGTCAGCGGTGTGGACTCCAAGACCCCCGAGGTCACCGAGATCCGCATCGGCGGCGGCGACGTCGCCGCCCGCATCGCCTTCGGCCGCGACCTCCTTGGTAAGGAAGTCACCGCGGCTGATGTCCTCACGAACGGTCAGATGACCGACGTGCAGGCCATCACGAAGGGCTACGGTTTCGAATCCCGTGTCGTCCGTTTCGGCACGAAGCTGCTGTCCCACAAGAACAGCAAGCACCGCCGCATGATTGGTACCCAGGGTTCCTGGAACCCCCACTGGGTCCAGTCCACCGTCCCCAACGACGGTCAGCGCGGCATGCACCACCGCACCGAGTACAACAAGCGTGTCTTGAAGATCGGCGCAGAGGGCAGCGAGATCAACCCCGCCGGTGGTTTCCTCCACTACGGCGAGGTCCGCAACCCCTACATCCTCCTGCACGGCAGCATCCCCGGCCCGGCCAAGCGCCTGGTCAAGCTCCGTGACGCCGTCCGCTACAGCGCCGGCATCAAGGTCGAAGAACCGAGCATCGAGTACATCTCGCTCAGCAGCAAGCAAGGAAGTCGGACACAATGAAGGTCCCTGTTTACAGTAAAGACGGCAAGAAGGGCGGCGACGTTGAACTCCCGTCCGTCTTCGCCACTGAAGTCCGCGCCGACCTGATCCGCAAGGCCGTCAAAGTCAGCCGCGCCAACCGCCGCCAGCGCTACGGGTCCAACCCCGTCGCCGGTGAGCGCCACGCGACCGCCTCGGTCGGTAAAGGCAAGGGTGCCTCCCGTGTGCCCCGCCTGACGCAGGGCCGCAACGCAGCCTTGGCCCCCAACGTCGTTGGTGGCCGCCGCGCTCACCCCCCGAGCGCCTTCAAGAGCTGGGTCCTGAGCATGAACAAGAAAGAGCGCCGCCTGGCCATCGCCGGCGCGCTCGCCGCCACCGCCGATGGTGAGCTGGTCGCTGCCCGCGGTCACAAGACCGAGGGCGTCCAGGCCTTCCCCATCGTCGTGGAGGACTCGTTCGCCACCATCATCAAGTCCAAGGAGATCTCTGGTTTCCTCGACAGCATCGGTGTCACCGCTGACCTGACCCGCGCACGCGACGGCAAGCACGTCCGCGCCGGTATGGGTACGCTCCGTGCCCGCCGCTACAAGACCCCCAAGTCGGTCTTGTTCGTGACCGCTGACGGCAACGCCCCCGCGGTCCGCAACCTGACCGGTGTCGACGTCGTCGCTGCCCGCAACCTCGGTGCCGAGCACCTCGCCCCCGGTGGCGACCTCGGCCGCCTGACGGTGTACACGCAGGGCGCACTCGACCAGATCAAGGAGGCCTACCAATGATCGACCCCTACCAGATCGTCTTCCACCCGTCCGTGACGGAGAAGACCATGATGATCATGGACAAGAACAACAGTCTCGAATTCATTGTTCGCCGCACGGCGAGCAAGCCGCAGATCAAGGCGGCCATCGAGACTCTCTTCGATTGCGAGGTCGAGGCGGTCAACACCCGCATCACCAAGCAAGGCAAGCGCGCCATCGTCAAGTTCGGCGGCGAAACTTCTGCTGAGGACATCGGCATGCGCATCGGAGTGTTCTAAGATGGGTAAGCGAGTCATGAGCAGGCGCCGCGGTGCAGCACCGCCGCGCTTGATCTCTCCCAGCCACAAGCACAAGGGCAAGGTCAGCTACCCCCACGGCGTCATCGGCGTCGGTAAGGTCGCCAAATTGATGCACGGCCCCGGTCGCACGACCGTCCTCGCCGTCATCGAAATGGACAGTGGCCTCAAGACCCTGCAGATCGCCGCGGAAGGCCAAGGTGTCGGGGACGAAGTCCACTTCACCGACAAGACCATGATCAAGCCCGGCAATGTCACCATTGTCAGCAAGATCCCCGAGGGTACCCCGATCTACAACGTCGAGGGCCGCCCCAACGACGGTGGTCAGTTCTGCCGCGCCGGTGGCAACGCCGCCGAGATCATCAGTCACGATGCCAAGCGCACCGTGATCCGCCTGCCTTCCGGCAAGTTCCGTGACTTCAACCCGCTGTGCCGCGCGACCATCGGTCTCGCAGCCGGTGGCGGTCGCGGCGACAAGCCTTTCCTGAAGGCCGGTAAGAAATTCCACGCCATGAAGACCCGAGCCGTCCGCTGGCCTCGCGTTCGTGGTGTCGCAATGAACCCCGTGGATCACCCCCACGGTGGTGGTGCTCACAACTACACGCCTGGTCGAACCAGCGTGGCCCGTGGTACGCCGCCAGGCCGTAAGGTCGGTAAGATCGCACCCAGCCGAACGGGTAAGAGGTAATTAGATGGCCAGAAAGAAAGGATTCAGCAACGCAGGCGCGGCTCGCCGCCGCCAGCGCAAGGCACAGGCCTCCATCGAGACCCGCCAAAAGAAGGAGTTCGCGTACCGCGGCAAGAGCATCGAGGAACTCAAGGCCATGAGCCTTGACGACCTTCTCGAGCTCCTGCCCAGCAAGGTCCGCCGCTCCTACAGCCGCGGTGTCAGTGTTGGGGAGAAAAAGTTCCTGACCAAGGTCGAGGACGCCGCCGAAGGCGAGGGTGTGCGCACGCACTACCGTCACCTGGCTGTCCTACCGCGGTTCGTGGGCAAGATCGTCAACGTCTACGACGGACACAACTTCATTCCCGTGACCATCCAACCAGAGATGATCGGGCACCGCCTCGGCGAATTCGCGCCGAGCACCAAATACTGCGCCCACTCGGGTGTCGGTGTCGGTGCAACGCGTGGCTCGAAGCACGTTCCGTTGAAGTGAGGTCGAAAACATGACTACGAAATACTCTACAGTTTCCGACCCCGCCAAGACCGCCTGCGCCTACGCGCGCGACATGCCCTGCTCCCCTAAGAGCGGCCGCAACGTCGCCCGCGCCATCAAGGGCATGCCCGTCGGGCGTGCCAAGCAGTTCCTGCAAGAAGTGACCGAGCTCAAGACGCCGGTGCCGTTCATTGTGCGCAAGCGCAAGATCGCCCACCGCCGCGGTGAGGGCTTCGGTCCCGGCAAGTACCCCAAGAAGGTCGCCCAGCACTTCCTGAAAGTGTTGAACGCCGTCGAGGCCAACGCCGAGTACAAGGGCCTGGACACGGAAGCGCTCGTCATCACGCACGCCTCCGCCTACCAAGGTCAGGTCAAGAAAGGCTACACGCCCCGTGCCCACGGACGCGCCACGCCTCACTTCGACCGCTTGTGCAACCTCGAAATCATCGTGACCGCAATGGAGGACGAATAACATGGCCGTCGAACGCAAGTTCATCAAGGAAGCCGTCAACCGCATGCTCGTCAAGGACTTCGTGTCCAAGGAGACCGAGCGCGCCGGCTTCGGTGGCCTCGACATCCAGCGCACCCCTCTTGGGACCCGCGTGAGCATCATCGCCGAACGCCCTGGTATGGTCATTGGTCGCCGCGGTGTGACCATCAACCAACTGACCCAGGACCTCGGTGCGAAGTTCAAGATCGAGAACCCCCAGATCAGCGTCGAAGAACCCGCGGAGAACCCCGCCCTCAACGCCCAGATCATGGCGACCAAGGTCGCCGAGAGCCTGGAGCGCGGTTGGCATTTCCGCCGCGTCGGCCACAGCACGGTGCAGCGCATCATGCAGTCCGGCGCTCAGGGTGTCATCGTCGAGATCGCCGGCAAGTTGACCGGTCAGCGCAAGCGCCGCGAGAAGTTCATCGCGGGCCACGTCAAGTACTGCGGTGAGACCGCCATCGAACTGATGGACTCCGGTTACTCGCAGTGCAAGAAGAAG
>JBFJNL010000007.1:0-33244 GCA_041618195.1 Thermoplasmatota archaeon
GCCGCGGCATCACCCTTGTGGATCTTGATGGACACCTTGTCCTTCGCCTTCTCACGCAACGGCACGTCAAACGTGCGCATGCGACCTTCGCGGAACACCGTCAACTTGACGCTGCCGTCGATGCCTCGGATGTTGGCGATCTCCTTGAAACGGTCCGGCTTCCACTTGTAATCCTCCACCGCGACGATCTCGTCATCCGGCTGCAGGACCTTCCAGCATGGACTGTCTTCGGGAATGCGTTCAATGATTGCCCCACCGTTCTTGAACATGACACCGAGGCCGGCCGGCTTCTTGTCGTCGTCGAGCTTGCGCTCGACTTCGAAGCCCAGACCCTTGAACGCCTTGTCCACGGGCAACTCCGTGGTGCCATTGACCCAGCGACCCAGCAGCGCGGCCACGTCGATGCCGGTGGCGTCCTTGACGATCTGCGGGAAGCCGTCTTCGGCGACCCCCCGGCCCTTGGCGCCGTACTCGGCCCACAGGTGCTGCATGACCGCGTCAAGGCCGTCGTGGACGCCATGGGTGCGCAGGTGCCAGTCCAGGCACAGGCCGACGAACAAGCCCTTGGTGTAGTACGACACGCCGCGGTTGATGTTGTGTTCGTGCGGCTGGTACAGTAGGCTCCAGGTCAGGCGGCTGCACTCGGCGACGCTGCGGCGCTTGCGCCCAATGGCCATTTCGTAATACTTCAGCATCTCAGCCGCGATCTTGCCGAACGCTTCGTCATCGACCACGCCGGCGCGGCGCAGGATGGGCAGTTCGTAGTACGTGGTGAAACCCTCGAACAACCAAAGCAGGTCCGTGTAGACCTCGGCCTGCAGATCGTAGGGTTGGAACGACGCCGGCAGGATGCGCTTGACGTTCCATGTGTGGAAGAACTCGTGCGAGACCAGGGGCAGGAACTTCGTCTTGATGTGCTCGTCGACGACGACGCTCAGCGGGTCGATCCCGAGGACTGTCGAGTTGCGGTGTTCGAGGCCACCGCCGTGGTCACCGGCGATGTGAGTGATGAACGTGTAGTGCGCGTAGGGCAGGCCGCCGAACAGTTTGGCAGTCTCCTCGACGATGGCGCGGACGTCCTTGGTGATGCGCTTGCCATCCATGTCGCTGGGCGGGTGCCACAACACGAGGCGGTGCTTCTTGCGGCGGACAGTGAAGGTGTCGACCCAGTAATCGCGGGCCGGTCCGACCTCGATGGGGCAATCGATGAGGTGGTCGTAGTCGTCGCTGGGACGCAGCTTGCCGTCGAAGGCATCGGACTCCAGCCCACACCACGTCGACCAGCCCTTCGGAGCGACGACCTTGACTGCGTGGGGCTCGCTGCGACTGTCTTCGTCGTATAGGCACAGGTTGGCGGCGAAGAGGTGGGCATGGTCGCTGGTGACGTGGCTGCCTTGCACGCTCAGGTCGCGGGCGTAGACCAGGAACGTGACGGTGACGGCGTGGCCGGCGGTACCGGTGACCGTCCAGGCATCCTTGCCATCTTGGTGGACGTGCTTGTCTTTGCCGTCGGCGCTGGCCTGCAGATCCTGGACGTTGCGGCCGTAGTCGCGGATCTTGTAGCTGCCAGGGACCCAGGCCGCCATGCGGAACGTGCGGCGCGGTGCTTCGCTGGCCGGGAACACCTGGGTGACCTTCACCAGGTGCGTCTCCGGCTCCGTCACATCGAACGTCAAGCGGACTGTCATCGGGGGCGTTAGCTGCCACGCCTTGAAAGACGGACGGTTCACTCCACCGCGCAAAGAGCCGGTCAGGTTTTTCTCAGCGGCCGCCGCTTTCCCAGCATGCGCTGGCCGAGGATCATCTTCGCCGTCGGAGCCATCCTGGCGGGCGCGGGACTATATTTCGCGGCGGCCGAGCAGGAATGGTCCCTTGGCTCACTGCTGCTGGTGGTCGGTCTGGCCGGTATGGGCGGCGCCGTGCTGGCCCTTCGACCAGCGAAGTGATGCCTCAGCGATGGTTGCCGGGACGGCGCATGCCATCTCCGCATCAATCAGTTGAGCAACGTGATCTTGGCGCACTCAGGGCATTTGAGACGCATCGGACGCTGGTCCGGGGCGAGCACCACGGTCTTGCAGCGACCACACTGGCCGACGCTCATGCCGGGAGCGGTGAAGCCGGGGCCGAGGCCTTCGGGGGCGCGCTCTGCTAGGTGGATCGGCGGGTCCTGCAGGATGCCGCGGACCACCGGGGTCTCCTCGGTGTAACGCTCCTGGAGGTCCTTGCGCCTGGGGGCATCCATCATCTCAGCAGCGCGGGCCTCGCGTTCGACGCGGGCCGTCCAGTCGCTCTTCTCTGCCGGACGGCCCGGTTGGCCGCGGCGCTGGGGCCAGGCGGCTGGATCGCGGGCGGCGTGCGGCGTGGGAGCCAAGAGAGCTTCCTGGAACGCTTGCGGGACGATGAGGGCGTCGGGCGCGGCTTTGGGAGCAGGGGCCGCATCCGTGTATTCGAAGTCGATGTCGCCAGCCTTGGCGGGCTCGGCGGCGGCCTTGACGGGCACCTTGGCAGGGGCCCTGACGGCGCGGGGCACCTTGGGCGGCCCGCTCAGCCAGGGCGCGTAGGCGGCGAAACCGAACATGCCGATCATCGCGACGGCGGCCAGGCCAAGGCCGAGTCGGAAGAAGCGGTCGACGCCATCCAAGTAGGCGAGGTACGCCGCACCGATGCCGATCAGCCCGAGTACGAGCATGATGGTTGCCAACAATAGGTAGCCAGTGCGGCCGAGTCCGTTCTCCATATGCATCCCTTGACGAATCACTGGAAGCCCTGGATATCACCTTTCGCAAACCCCCCTACTGGGGGTGGCGAGGCGGCAAGGAGGAAGGGGAGAAGGAGGAAGGCGTGCCTAGTTGCGGGCCTTCAGGACTTCGACGTCGATGCGGAAGTCCTCGGGTTTGAAGTCGTTGCTGCCCTCGGTCATGCCCTTGACGGCACGCTCGCCGGCCTTCTTGGCCAGCGCCGACAGGTCCTTCTCGCCACCATTGAGGCCCTCCGTCAGGACGTGCTCCGCTTCGCCTGCGGCCTTGCCGAGGGCGATGCCGTTGCGGTCGATGGCGTTGCCATCGACGTCGCATTGGTAGACGACGGGGACGGTGCCGTGGACGTCGAAGCCGGCGACGATGATGCCGACGCCCAGGGGGCGTCGGTAGCTCATGCCGAGCTCGTGCAGGTAGTCGCTGAGGCTCAGTGATACTTCCTTGGGACTGATCTCCGAGCCGAACATGAATTTGTGGTTCACGGCGACGTCGCGCAGTAGGTTGCGGACCTGGCTCGTGTCGCCACCGTGGCCAGTGACCAGTACGACGCAGTCCTTGCTGACGCGGATGATCTTGTCGGCGCCCGAGTAGAGGGGGCTGCCGGCGCGGTTGACCGTGCCGACAACGACCTCTTTGTCGTTCTTGACGGCGATGATGGGCAGGCCCATCGCGAGGGTGATGCGTGCGAACTTGATGGCCGGGATGTTGCCGGTCTCATCGAAGTGCAGGTAGCTGGCGTCGACGGTGGGCTTCATACTTGCACCTCATCTTCTTGGACGGCGCTCGTGAAGGTGAATGTCTTCATGGTGGCGGGACCTTCGTTCGGGAGCGTGTAGATGACCAGACCGTTACCGGAGCCGACGTCGCGCTGGGCGGCGGCCTGGATGGCGCGCTGGGCCAAGGCTTGGGCGTCCTTGAGGTTCTTGACCTTGGACCAATCAGCGGATTCGAGGGTGCCGACCGCAGGGCCGGTGCCGGAGCCCGTGACGGTGAAATCCTTCTTCATGATGATCGAGCCGTCGCCACCCACGTCGTAGAGGTGGGTGCCTTTCTCGTCACGCATGGCCAGGATGAACTGGCCGTAGATGCCGCCGCTGCGCTGGATGCTGTTGGAGCACAGTTTGGCCAGCTCGAGGGGGCTGAGGGCCCAGCCGCGGCGTGCCTTGGTGTATTCCAGGTTGAGGCGGAGCATGTGGGCGAAGGATTGCGCCTGGCTCACGGAGCCTGCGATCGTGATGGCGGAGTTGTCGTCAAGAGGCTCGATCTTGTTGACGTCTTTGTCTGCCACGTAATAGCCCATCGTGGCTCGCCTGTCAGTGGCGAGCACGATGCCATCCGTGGTCTTGATGCCGACGGTTGTTGTCATCGTCCTCCGTCTATGCTGGCACTTGTATAAAATGCGGAAGACCTGGGCGGCCCGGACCCCAAATACCGCGACCGCCGAATCAGCGGAATTCGTGGCCCGGCAGACGGTTGGCGTCGGACGTCCGGGGCGTCCTCCCTTTCGGGCTGGCTGGCGGCTTGCGGTCGTTGCGCACGATCTTGATCAGCAGGTACAGGGTGCGCAGCAGGTACTCGACGATCACCACGATACCGAAGTACAACGCCACCAGGTCAGCGAAGTCGACGATGGTGCCGAGCCGAGCGATGCTGCCACGGATGTCCGCGGTCTCCGCTTGGACCAAGATGACACCCAACAGACCCAGGGGCAGCATCTTCGCCACGTCATGGCTCGTCGACTCGCTGAAGTAAGCCGAGATGCGGACCGCCAGCACGACCGCCATGGCGAGGGTGAATGTCAGGGACAGCGTCTGGTCGTCGCCGCCGAGGAAGATGAGGGCAACGGACAGCAGCAGGAAGAACCCGAAGGAGAACAACGGGAAGAAGATGAGATAGATGAAGCCGTGCAGCGGGCCGCCGACATGGACTTGGCCATCGGTCTCTTTGGCGCCGAACATCACGCGTTTGCTGATGATCTGGTAGAAGAAATTGACAGCCAAGGCGTACAGCAGGATGCCCGCCGCGTAGACGCCGAGCGTTTCGATGGCTCCACCATTCTGCTGCCAGAAAGATTGAGCGGCACCTGTGGCGGCCTGATGGCTGGACACAAGGCGACATGGGTCCGGCCAGAGATAAACTGCTGCGCCAGGCCCCGCCGTCAGAAAAGACGGCTTTGGCCGCGCCCGGCGGAGGCCCACCCGGAAGCGTCGCGGCTCTCGGGCTGGGCCTCATCTGCCGGCGCGACCGCCACGGGCACGATGCCGAGCTGTTGGGATACGATGGCATCGAGTCGTTCGATGAACTGCTGTTCGTCGCTGGTCTGGATGGTCGCCCCGGCCGCCCCGGGGTGCCCGCCGCCTTGTCCTCCGACACTGGCTGCGGCTTCCCGCATGGCGGTCGCCAGATCGATGCGGCCTTGGATCTCGTGGGGTGCCCTACCACTGACCTTGGTGCGGGTGTCGTCGGTGAAGGCCAGGGCGACGAGCGGTCGGTCCCGGCGCAGCCCGAGGCCGTCCAGCGCCATGCCCGCGACGATGCCCACGACGGTGTCGCGGACGTGATCACGAAGGTGGACCCACTGGATGCCTTGACCGTCTTTGACGCCGGCCAGCCGGAACGCGTCGAGGCTCTTGACCAGGTGCTGGCGATGGCCTAGCAGGAGGCCCATGGCGTCGTCCAGCGCCGCGCCTCGATCACCTTGGGCCACCGCGATGCCCGTCGCGGGCTCGCCGTAACGCGCGGTGCTGTTCAGGAGCGTCCCGTATTCCTGTAATTCGCGCATCGGCGTCCCTGGCGACTCGGCAGCGATGCGGATGACCGGGCGCCAAAGTTCTGCGACGCGGTCGGGCAGGCCGCAATCGAGCAGGCGGGCCACGATGGCGGAACGCACGCGCTGTCGCTCGTCCTCCGCCAGGTCCGACCACGCCCGTTCGCGGCCATCCGTGCGAAGCGGGATGCCCAGATCGCTGAGCAACGCTTCAGCGCTGCGTGGGTCGCCTGTGATGCCTGGCACTCCCGGGTCTTTGGCGTAGCCGAAGAACTTGCGCAGCGCCCGGGTCTCGGAGCCGTACCAGCACAGGTCTGTCTCGGCCTCGAGCAGGCCTGCGGCCAGGCCGGCCTCGAGCAGCGCCATGTTGGCCCCTTCGAAGCCGCCGTGGCGGTCCTGCTGATCGGCCGAAGCGCCGACCAGTGCCAAGGGCAGCAGGTCCAGGTTGGCGTCGTCGTAGGCGTACGCGGCCAGAAAGGCGCAGCCGGCGCCGCTGATGGTGGAGCCGTCGATGTCGTCGAGCAGCGGGTTGAGATGAGCGAAATCCTCCTCCGTCCCGTCGCGCACCAGCTGATGGTGGTCACAGACCAGGCGGGGCACATCCGGGAAATGCATGTACGCCGTGGATCCGAAATCGCAGAACCACAGTGCCGTCGGCTTGCCTTCTTGGATCTGTGCGATGTGGACGTCGTCGAGGCTCTTGGCCGGGACGGCGCGGGCGTCGATGCCGGCCCGTTGCAGGGTGGCGAGCGCGATGGCGCCGCTCGTCACGCCGTCCGCGTCGATGTGGTGGATGACGCTGACCGTGTCCCCGCCAGCCTTGCGTTGCCGCAGCCAGACCGCCGCTTCTTGGGCGCGCCGAGCAAGCGCAGGGTCAAGGCCAGGCAGGTCCACGATGGCTCCAGGCGGCGGTGTGCAAAAAAGGCGACAGGGGGGTGAAGCTACGCATCCCAGCCGGCCGCTTCGATGCGTGCCATGAACTGCTCGTGCCAACCGTCGATCTCGACGCGGGGCTCGACATCGAGGCCCACGCCTTGCAGCCGGGTCGCGAGCGTCTCCGCCACCCGCGCGACATCCTCTGGGCGACCGGGTAGGAGTCGGGCCTGCGCGATGCCCGAACGGAACAGCAACCAAGGCATGGGCGCGAGACCGAACAGGCCTGCGACGAAACGTAGGCCAGGGCTGCGGATGTTGGCCACGGGGATCTCGCCGTACGCGGTCCACGTGCCCGCCTCCTCGTCGTAAGCAAGCGTCTCGAACTTCGACATGATCTGGTGCAGGTGCGCCTCGGTCTCGGCCTTCAATGCCGGCGTGACGTTGTGCATGATGTAGTGCAACTGGTACGAATGCTCACCGGCATGGACCTCCGGACGTCCCAGCAGGTCCACAGTGCAGCCGGCGTCGCCCAGCGTCATCTGCCCTACCAAGGTCTCCTGCGAAGGGATGTCGACGACAACGAAGGCGCGTGCCACACACTGACGTTGGGCCCAATGAGAGAAAACCGTGTCGTACTGCGAGTGGCCCCGCGGGCCCGAGGCCAGGCTCATGCCACGACGGGCATCTCGATCACCAGGCCGTCGATGACGACGGCGCCGGGCACCCGTTCGGCATTGCCGAAGAACTGCGGCTCCCAGGTGCTCAGGTGCAGCTCCAAAGCCTGTCCGTCCAGGTCGATGGCGATGCCTGCGAGGTCGAACTCGAAGGCTTGCCCGACCATGGGGCCCTTGACCCGGATAGGCATGGCCTGGTCATCGACGATCTGTGCGATGGGGTCCATGCTGCGCTCGGGCACGCGAAGCGTCGCGTAGACGATGGCGTCGGCGCCGGCGGTGATGACGCCTTTGAGTCGCGGGATGCCGACGATCTGGCCGTCGATGTCCAGGCTGATGGCGATGGAGGCGCCGGCCGGCGACTGCGGGACGACGTGGGGGCCGCCAAGATCCAGCGTCACGAACTCCGTGCCATTGAGGGGGAAGGCGTCGCTGCTGATACTCGTCTCGTCTTCAAACGATATGCAGACCTCCGGCAGGTTCCAGGCATCTAGGCCCAGCAGGTGTGTCTGGTGCCAGAGGATGCTCAATTCGGCGACGGTGCCGCAGGGAGTGCCGCCGGGGGCCGTCTGCAACCCGAACGGGACCGGCGAAGCGCCTGGTGCAATGGCCTCCGAATGCACGATGTGTCCACCCAGGTGCGTGTAGAGGGCGACCGGGGCTCCGGTCGCCTTGATCAGGTGGTAGTTGCCCACCGCTTCGTTGAGCGGGAACAGCGTGTCGGTCATACCGTGCAGCAGCAGGGTCGGCAGGTCGATGGCGCCGGGGTACGAGGCCGGGCTGGCCTCGGCGAACTCGCTGATGAGGTCGGGCACGCCTGGTGCTTGGCCCGCGGGCAACTCGTTGGTGGCCTGGAGCCAAGCGAAGCCGGCATGGAAATCGTCATTGAAGGCGACGGTGCCGAGGACGGTGCCGGACAGGTAGAACAGGTCGATCCAGCTGCTCTTGGGGGCACCATGGGGTGCCAGGGACTGGGCGATGTCGTGCCAGGCGATCTCGGGGACGAGTGCGTCGAGGCGATCGTCGAAGATGGCCCCCATCAATTGCATGGCGCCGGCGTAGGAGTAGCCGATGCCACCGAGCACCGGGTCCCGCGTCGTCTCGTTCTCCATCAGCACCCAATCGAAGGCCGCGATCATGTCGATGACCGCCATCATGTCCAGCACCTCGATGTCGGGCTGCATGAAGGCGACGGGCTCGTCCATGGCGTCGCCGTGGCCGCGTTGGGTGAAGCTGACCACGCCGAAGCCGGCGGCGATGTAGTCCGTGAAGGTATCCGAGCTGGTGTGCGAACCGCCGAAACCGTGACTGCTGATCAGGACCGGCATCTGCGTCGTGGCATTGGCGATGGCCGGCTTGTGGATGGTGAGTGGCACGAGATGCCCATCGAACGAGGGGATGGACAGGTGTTCGAGAACGGCGACGCCATCGTTGGGGTACCACGGCAGTGCTGCGGCCGGCTCCTTGGTGACGTTCACCGGGGGCGGAGTCGCGACCACGGGGTCCTCATCGACCTCGCTCACGGAGGCCGTCTTGCCTGCACAGCCTGCGACCAGTAGCAGCACACAGGCCGCCACGGCCCACACCTTGACCATGCCGGGTCCTAAGGCAGCTACCCCTTAGCCCTTGTGGAGCACCCCTGGGCCGGCCGGCACCCCCTTATGAACCGGCCAAAGCTCGCCGAAGGCGATATGGCCCTCGACCCCGAGCTCGCCAAGATGTTCGACCTGCAGTTCTTCCACGACCATGGCTTCTTCCGGCAGCTTTGTGGCACCTGCGGCAACCATTTCTGGAGCCTCGACGAAGCAGCCCCCGACTGCGGTGATTCGACGTGCCGCGAGTACACGTTCTTGGGCAAACCCCTCAGCAGCAGGCCCCTGTCGGTGCCGGAGATGCGCGAGGCGTTCCTGACCTTCTGGGAAGGCAAGGACCACACCCGCGTCGAGCGCAACCCGGTCATCGCACGCTGGCGCGACGACCTGTACCTCAACATCGCGAGCATCGCGAACTACCAGCCCCATGTCACCAGCGGGGACGTCAAGCCACCGGCCAATCCGTTGGTGGTCAGCCAGCCATGTATCCGTCTCAACGACCTGGCCAACATCGGCCGCAGTGGACGCCATTTCTCGTGCTTCGAGATGATGGGGCACCACGCGTTCAACAGCCCTGAGTGGGGCGAGCATTACTGGACCGAGGAGTGCGTCGCCGGCGGCCACGAGTTCCTCGTCGACGTGCTGGGCCTCGAGCCCAAGAGCCTGACCTATGTCGAGAACGTCTGGGCCGGTGGCGGCAATGCCGGACCGTGCTTCGAGGTCTTCGCCGGCGGCCTGGAGGTCGCCACGCTGGTCTTCATGTGCCTGGCCGAGGACGAGGCCGGGCCGTTCGAGATCAAGGGCAACCAGTACCGCATGATGGATCTGCGGATCATCGACACCGGATGGGGCCTGGAGCGCCTGGCCTGGGCCAGCCAAGGCAGCCCATCAGCGTACGAGACGGTCTTCCCCGAGACCCTTGACGACCTGCGCAGCCGCGCCACCACCGCCATCGCCAGCGATGCACGGGCACAGAAGATCATCGCCATGCACGCCAAAGTGCAGGGCGTCCTGAACCTGGACGTCGGCATGAAGCTGGACGCACTACGCCAAGAAGTCGTCGAGCGCCTCGCCGAGCACGGCATCGAGACGACGGTCGAAGAACTGGAGACCACCATGGGCCCCGTCGAGGACCTGTACGCCTTGGCAGACCATCTGCGCTGCCTGAGCTTCATGGTCGGCGATGGCCTGGTGCCTGGCAACGTCAAGGCCGGCTACCTCATGCGCCTGTTGTTCCGCCGCGCATTCCGCTTCTCCAACAACCTCGGAATCGACGCCCCGCTGTCGGAACTCCTGGCCGACAACATGCGCCGCATGCTCCCGGAGTTCCCTGCGTTCGAGGCCGCCATCGGGCGCGCCATCGAAATGGCCGACCTGGAGCATGAGCGCTACGTCGAGAGCCAAGAACGCGGCATGCGCCTGGTCGACCGCGTCCTGCAGAAGAAGAAGGACCTGGACACCGAGGACCTGCTGGAGCTCTACGACACCCACGGCCTGGGCCCCAACACGGTCGCCGATGCTGCGGCCAAGCAGGGCATCAAGATCACCATCCCGGACGACTTTGACATGCTGCTCGCCGAGCGCCATAGCAGCGAGAAGAAGGTCAAGGCCAAGCTGCTGGTGCCCGAGGACGTCCCTGCCACCACGCGCATCTTCTACGAAGACGACGGCCAATGGCAACAAGAGTTCGACGCGACGGTCACATGGACCAAGGCCGCGGAGGTCAAGGCCTTGGGCTTGGGTGACAAGGACGGCAACGTCGAGGTCAGCGTGGGTGGTTTCGAAGCGACCGCGACCTCCGATCAGATCAAGCTGGTGACGCTGGACCAGACCTGTTTCTTCCACGAGACCGGTGGCCAGCCCGCAGACAAAGGCATCCTGCGCGTCGGCGACAGTATGTGCGGCGTGCTGACCGTCCGCAAAGACGGCGAGCACCCGCTCCATGTGGTCGTGGACCCGGAAGACGTCCTGCAGACCGGTGTGAAGGTCCACGGCGTCGTCGACTGGGAACTACGCATGGACCACACGCGCAGCCACACCGCGACGCACATCATGAACCAGACCGTGCGCCGCGTGCTGGGGCCCCACAGCTGGCAAGCTGGCACGCAGAAGTACGCGGATTGCGCCCGCGTCG
Source organism: Thermoplasmatota archaeon (assembly GCA_041618195.1). Lineage (GTDB taxonomy): Archaea > Thermoplasmatota > E2 > JACPAO01 > JAHFTW01 > JBFGSX01. Next base: position 10,800 of record JBFJNL010000007.1, read on the forward strand.
ACATGAGCCACTACCGGCGCCCGACGCGGGAAGAATTGGAGGGCATCGAGGTGCTCGCCAACCAGATCGTCATGCAGGGCCGCCCGGTCATCCGCGAATGGCACACCCGCGACACAGCGGAAGGCAAGTGGGGCTTCCAGCTCCTACAAGGCGGCATCCCCAAGGGTGCCTCCGTGCGCGTGGTCCGCATCGGCCCGGCTCCCGCCGGCACCAGCGAACCCACGACGCCGTTCGGGCTTGTCGCCAATGACGAGGACTACGACGTGGAATACTGCGGCGGCACGCACTGTGCGACGACCCACCAGGTCGGCCCCATCAAGCTGTGGCGTACGGAGCGCGTGCAAGACGGCATCGAGCGTTTCGAGTACAGTGCCGGCGCCTACGCCGTCGGTCGTTGGCAAGCGGACGAATCGCGGCTGCGGGAGGCCGCCGAGGCGATGAGCGTCTCCCCCGCCGAAGTGCCCCAAGCGGCGCGCAAGTTCTTCGACGAATGGCGCGAGCGCGGCAAACTGCTTGAAGAAGTGCAGAAGCAACTCGCCGAGCTGAAGGCCGCAGCCGCCGCTGGCGACGCGGAAGAGGTCGGCGGCGTCCGCATCATTGTGGATGGCGCCCTCGATGCCGGAGCGATGCAGAAGACCGCCGCCAGCCTGGTGGCGGAGCCCATGACCATCGCCTTGCTGGCGGCACCGGCCAACGGCCAGGTCCGCCTGCTGTTCGGCCGCAGCCCCGATGTCGACGTCGACATGGGTGCAGTGCTGCGCGAAGCCGCAGCCATCGTCGGTGGCAAAGGTGGCGGCCGACCGGACTTCGCCCAAGGCGCGGGCCAGGACAACGGCAAGGTCGATGAGTGCCTTGAGGTCGCGCGGGCCGCGGTCAAGAGACTGCTCACGTAATCCCCAGCGGCCGACCCACCGCCTACGGGGCCTGACCAGCGGAGGCCCGATCGCCCCAGGTCGCCATGTAGCCGTCGAGGCGTAGCTTGCGCTTCGTGTTCGCGCTTGTCATGCATCGGACCTTGCCGAACACGGCACGTTCCTGCCATGGCCGATCGTAGCGGCCGAGACACCAGAAGATGCCACTGACCGAGTTAGGGTCGCGGCCGTCGAGTGCGTACTTGTCGTTGAGGTACGACATCCATGCCAACGCCGTCGGCGCGTCGGGGGCCCATTCGAGGATCTTCTTGCCCCATAGCATGCGCAGGTAGTTGTGGATCACGCCCTCGCGCAGCAACTGGCGCTGGGCGGCGTTCCACACCTCGTCGTCCGTGCCGGCGCCTTCCAGCACCTCCAACGCATAGGGGGCGGCACGGTCACCCTGGTGCACCGCCAATGTCTCCTGCGCCCAGCCGGGCAGACTGTCGTAGTCCTGCCAGCGCGGATTGTGCCTGGCCTCCACGTGGCCGAGCTCGCGCCATGTGATGACCTGGTCGAGGAACGCCTCCGCCCCTTCACTAAGTCCCCACCAACCGGCCCGTTGGCCCTTGGCGGCACCCAGGCGACCGGGGTGCCAGTCTTCATTGTCCAGGACACTCCACACGACCTCGGCGGCGGCGATGTGGCCGAAGTGCAGGTAAGGACTGAGGCGACTTTCGGCGTGGGCATCCGGATGGTTTCGTTCCGGGTAGCGGTCGATGTTGCTGACCAACGCGTCAAGGCGGACCGCAGCCGCCTGGTGACCACCCGGGGTGTCGGCGACGGGTGGGATGTCAGCGATGGGGAAGGTGAGGTCGCCGATCACGTCGCTGACCGGCCAACGGTCGAGGACCGCCAGGGGGATCTTGCCGCCGGGCGCCTCCTGCAGTGGCTGCGACGAGGGTCGTTGGAGTAGATGGGGCACCAATGTCTTGTGTAGGAATCGACGGAACTGATAGGCCGAGACGTACGCCTTGTCCGTGGCGGCCAGCGGCAGCACCCCGATGCTGTCGACGGCCTCGACGCGGACGGGCAGGCGAGCGGCGGCAGCGAGCATTTGCGGGAAGAAGAAGCCCGGATGGTCGTCGGCCACGATGAGCGAGGCGGACGCTGCATATGCCGCAAGCAGGCCCTTGCCGGCGCCCGGGGTCGGTTCCAGGTACGGATGGTACGCGACGCCAGCATCCCGACAAGCCGCTGCGTGCTCCACCATGCCTTGTTGGACGAACGTATGGAAGCGCGAGCAAGCGTATGGGTAGTCGACGCGCAGAGGCTCCAGCACGACGAGCCCGGCGCCCAGGTCCTTGGCGCGGGATATGGCGTGATCAAGGGCGTGGTTCCACGTCAGTCGCCGTTGGCTCGTCATCCAATAGACGACCGGGCCATCGGCGACCGCATGGTCGTTCACAGTGCGGACGCGGTCAAGCACGCAGCATCCACTCCGCCGGATACGGGTCAAGGTACGTCTGTTCCTTCAACCACGCCGGCGCGTGTTTGCGTACATGGTGTTGCAACAAGACCATCGGCACCAGGAGCGGCACCGTGCCGCTGCGGTAGCGGTCGATGGCATGCAGCAATTCTTCGCGGTCATCGCCGTCGATGTGTTCGCTGATGTAACCCTGGATATGCTGCAACACATTGGCGTGGCGGCCCCGCGTGCTCTGCTGTTTGAGCAGGCCTGGCAGAGCCGCCCGATACGCTGCGAAGTCCCCCTTGGCGGCCAGGCGGCCGAGTTCGGCCGTGCCATCCGGATGGTGTGCCATCAACGTGAGTTTGTGGCGAGCATGCCATGCCTGCAGTGCCAGGATGTCCGGGTCGGGGCCCAATTGCTCCCAGCGCAACCAACAGAACGCTTGGTCGAAGAAGTGCTCCCGCCATGCCCCGTCGCGCAAGTGTTGGCCTTCCGTCACCGGGATGTCAAGACCGGTGAGACGCCGGGCCACGATGCCAGGCTCACGATCAAGCAGCTTCCCGTTCTCCCACACGGCGACGTTGAGGCCGCAACTCGGGCTGCCACGCATGAGGATGATGCCATGGACATCGGCTTTGGGCGTCGTGGCCGCGAGGGCGTCGGTGTGGTCGACGCCGTCTTGCGTGATGGCGCGCGCGTCGCCGTCCACCCGTTCCATGCGCAGGGGCGGCCTTGGTGTGCCGAGCGCCGCATCCTCTGGGCAGAACGGCACGAACTCTGCGTGGGGGCCGACGATGTCTGTCAGGTACGTGTCGCGTTTGTGGCCGCCGTTCCACCGCACCTCTGCGCCCAACAGACAGGCTGAGATGGCGAGACGGAGCTTCACGCAGCCTCCGCGATGGCTTCGACCATCGCCTTGAACAATGGCCGATGGAACGGATACACGGCCATCCAGTACAGGATACCCGGCACGCCTCGGGGTTCGAACAAAGCGGTCTGTGTGAGCAGCGTGCCGCCATCGCTCGGGACCATCTCGAACTGTAGCCACGCCTTGCCGGGCAGACGCATCTCCGCGCGCAGGCGGATCATCCTGTCTTGCTCGACGGCCTCGACGCGCCAGAAATCGACGGCGTCCCCGGGCACCATGCGGGTGCGGCTGCGACGTCCGCGGCGCAGTCCAGGACCACCCACGACCCGGTCCATGGCACCGCGCAACCGCCACGCCCATTGCCAGGCCAGCCAACCGGTGTCGCCGCCGAGAGACGACACGACCTTGAACACCTCGTCCGGGGGCGCGTCGACATGGATGCTGCGGGTCTCTTGTTTGAGGTTCTCCCAGTCTGTCAAGGCGAAGCCCTCCGTGCCCTGGGCATTGGACCAGCGGGTCTCCACGTCGTCCGCTTCGATGCGTCCCAGCGCCAGGCTCACCGCTTGTTGGTAGCCGATGGGGTGGATGTCGGGGAAGACACGGCCGGCCTTGCCCAGGTCGCCGACGAGGTCGTGGCTCATGCCACGGATGATAGGGATGGCGAGTCGGTTGGACACCGGTGTGACGAGCTGCACCCAGCGCGCGGCGAGGCCTGGGGCAAGCACCGGCGTCGGAATGAGCAGGCGCTTGCGCAGGCCACGCACCTCGGCGTATTGCTGCATCATCTGGGCGAAGGTCAAGGTGTCGGAGCCGATGTCGACGATGCCCTGCGGCCCCGCTTTGATGGCACCTTCCAGGTAGGACAGGATGTCCCGGATGGCGATGGGGCGGACTTTTCGGTGGACCCATTTGGGCGTCACCATGGCGGGCAGGCGCTCGGTCAGGTAGCGCACCATCTCGAAACTGGCGGAGCCGCTGCCGATGATGGGGCCCGCCCGGAATTCCGTCAAGGGCAGCGCTGACAGGATGCGCCCGGTCTCGGCCCGGCTGCGCAGGTGGGCGCGGGCCGCACCCGCAGGCTGCAGACCACCCAGGTAGATGCAGTGCTTGGTGATGATGTGGTCGGCGAACAAACGAGCCGCCTGGGCTTCAGCCGCCTCGAAGTCCCCGGCCGACCCCATCGCGTGGATGAGATAGTACGCGATGTCGAAGCTGGGCAAGCCATCGAGGCTGTCTGCATCCAGGACGTCCCCTTCGTGGACCACGACGTCCGACGACCAGGAGCGACCCTGCACGCGTTTGGCGTCCCGCACCAGGACATGGACTTCATGGCCAGAGGCCACCAGACGGGGCACGAGGCGACCGCCCACGTAGCCGGTGGCGCCCGTCACCAAGATTCGCACGGTCCTACAGTGGTCGCTCCTGGTTGATAGGCCTCGCCATGCGGCCCATCGGACCCGCCGTCGGCTTGAAAGGCCCTCCGGGGTTTCAGGGACCATGGCCATCCAGGCGTGCCCCCGCTGCGGGTGCCGCAGTCTGCACATGCCGGGGTTGGAGGACGGCGTCGTCCCCGAGACGGACAATCTCAACCAATACGTCTGCGACGAGTGCGGCCTCAAGGCCAACCCGATCGAGTTCACCAGAGAGGCGGACTACGAGGCGTTCAGGAAGGCGCTGGAATGATCACCGCGTGCGCTGCCTGCGGCTCGCCTGATCTGCGGCCGCCCAGCGTCGCTTTGGAGGGCAAGATCCCGGGCTATTACGCGGTGGGCCGAGAGATGATCTGCCGCAGCTGCGACGCAACGACGCATCCCTTCGAGTTCGAGGACGAAGAGGCCTGGAAGGCTTTCGTCAAAGCACAGGGCCGCTGGCAGTTGCCATAGCCCGGAGCCTGCTTACGCGACGATGAAGTCGCCTTCCATGCCGCCGTCGCGATGGCCGGGCACGGCGCAGAAGAACTTCGTGGCGACGGGGGAACCGACGTCGAAGGTGATGGTCTCGCTCTTGCAGGGAGCCTGCGTGCAAGCACCCAGGACGGCCGTGGCGGCGCCGTCGATGCCCTCGACTACGAAGTCATGGCCGAAGGCCGGGTCGTTGTTGATGAACGTCAGGTTGACGGTGCTGTTGGCGGGCACGGTGAGGGTGTCCTGGCTGTAGGCGCCGTTGACGCGGTAGGCGCCGTTCCAGCTGATCTCCACGTCGATGACCTGGCGGGGCGTCATGCTGCCACCGGTGCCGTTGCCGCCGCCGGTGCCACCCGTGCCACCCGTGCCGCCACCCATGCCGCCATCCATTTGGTCATGGCAGGCGTCGTGGTCGGCGGCGTCTTCGCAGCCGTCCCCGTGGTCGTCGGTGTCGTCGGTGCAGCCCGACAGGGCCGTCACGAGCAGCAGGAGGGTGAGCAGGAATTGCTTCATGGCCAAGCACCCGCCGCTCTTGCTCTTGATGTTTTTGGCCACATCGACCCAAGGAAAGCCGGCCCCCCTCGGCGGGTGCAGAGCACGATGGGCCGAAAAGGCCACGGCCCTCGTCGCTGCCCTGCCCTATGCGCTGGGCGTCGGTCCCGGGATACGCCAGAGCAAGAACCCCGCCAAGCCAGCGGCGCCAGCGACGAGGATGTTGGGGAATCCAAGCGCTCCGGTGGCAGTGCCGAGGACGGCTGCGAGGCCGCCGTACAGCAACGCCACGACGCTGGCCGTCGCCACCACGGTGCCGCGCGTGCCTCGGGGCCCGACGATGGCGGCCGCGATGGCCAACCCTGCGCCGAGCAGCAGGGATTCGGGCAGCAATGGGAAGCCCGTCACGAAGGTGAAGGCCCCGAGGCCGGCGAGCACGCTGACGCCTCCTTGGCCGACGCGCCAACTGGCTTGGTCCATGGCTGAATGATGCGCGGAGTCCTACTTGGCCCTACTTGGCCATCTGCAGGACAGGAAGACCCGATTCCTTGCGGCGGCGGGCCTTCTTGTCGCGCTTGTAACCGGTCATCTTGCGGACCAGCCAGACGATGGGATCGAAGCGCTCGGTGGCGACGCGTTCCTTCATCGGGATGATGGCGTTGTCCGTGATGGTGATGTGCTCGGGGCAGACCTCGGTGCAGCACTTCGTGATGTTGCACATGCCGATGCCGCCGTCGTTCCAGATCTCGTCAAGGCGGTCGGCTTCATCGGCCGGGTGCATCTCGAGGCTGGCGTAGCGCACCATGAAGCGAGGACCCGCGAAGGCATCGTGCTTCTCGTGGGTGCGCAGCACATGGCAGACGTCCTGGCACAGGAAGCACTCGATGCACTTGCGGAACTCCTGGACGCGGTCAATGTCCTTCTGCTGGATGTTGAACTCGCCCTTGGCCTTCTCGGCATCCGTCATGTCACGGGGCGTGAACGGCGTGATACGCTTGTTCTGCGCGTAGTTCCACGACACATCGGTGACCAGGTCCTTGATGACCGGGAACGCCTTGATGGGGGAGACGCGGATGGGCTTGGACGTGTCCAAGTCCTCCAGGCGCGTCATGCACATCAGGCGTGGCTTGCCATCGATCTCGGCGCTGCACGAGCCGCACTTGCCGGCCTTGCAGTTCCAGCGGCAGGCCAAGTCGGTGGCCTGCTCTTTCTGGATCTCATGGATGCAGTCCAACACCACCAGACCGGGGGTCTTGGGGATGGTGTAGTCCTGGTAGAGGCCGACCTCCTTGCCGCGGTACACCTTGAGGGTGACCGTCTCGCCGGTGTCGAGGTCTTCGTCGAACGTCAGGCCGCCGGAGCCGCCGCCGATCGCGCCTGCCACGCCCGGGTCGCTGTTGACATCGCCGGCCATCTAGGCACCTCCCGGTGCGGCGGCGAGGAGGCCATCGTTGCCCTTGATGGCATCGACTTCGCTCTCGACGACCGCCTTCAGGCCCTCGGGCCATTCGCGCAGGGGCTCAGCGATGACCTGCATCTCTCCACTCGGTAGGCGGCTGGTCACGGAGTTGACCGTGTTCCAGTGGCCTTCGTCAGTGGTGGGGAAGTCCCCGCGCGTGTGACCGCCGCGGCTCTCTTCCCGTTGCAGGGCGCAGCGTGCGACCGCTTCGGCGCAGATGACCATGTTCTCCAGGTCAAGTGCAAGGTGCCAGCCCGGGTTGAACAGGGTATCACCGGCGGCGCTGACGGTCTCGACCTTCTTGGCGATGTCCCCGACGGCGTGGATGGCTTGTTCCAGGTCGTCGCCGAAGCGGATCATGTTGACCCAGTCGTTCATGACGTTCTGGAGCTCTTCCCACACGGCGGCCGGGGTCGGTCCGCCGCTGCGGTTGAGGGGAGCCAGTGCCTTCTCGACGGCGGCCGTGATGGTCGCGTCGTCGAGCTTGGGGGCCTCGGCTTGCTGGGCGTACTTGGCGGCGTGCTCACCGGCGCGCTTGCCGAAGACCAACAGGTCGCTGAGGCTGTTGCCACCGAGGCGGTTGGCGCCGTGCAGGCCAGCGGCAGACTCGCCACAGGCGAACAGGCCTGGCACCTTCGTCATGGCCGAGTCGGCCTCGACGCGGATGCCACCCATGGTGTAGTGCATCGTGGGACCCACTTCCATGGGTTCCTTGGTGATGTCCACGCCGGCCAGTTCCTTGAACTGATGGTACATGGACGGGAGCTTCTTCTTGACGTACTCCGGGGCGCGCCAGGAGATGTCCAGGAAAGCGCCGCCACGGGGGCTGCCGCGGCCGGCCTTGACTTCGGACAGGATGGCGCGGGCCACGACGTCACGAGTCAACAGTTCCGGCGGGCGGCGGGCGTCCTTGTCGCCATTGAGCCAGCGTTCGCCTTCTTCCTCAGTGGTCGCGTAGTCGCCCTTGAACATGTCCGGCACGTAGCGGAACATGAAGCGCTCGCCTTCGGAGTTGGTGAGCTTGCCACCTTCGCCGCGCACACCCTCAGTGACGAGGATACCACGCACCGACGGGGGCCAGATCATGCCGGTCGGGTGGAACTGCAGGAATTCCATGTCGATCAGCTCGGCGCCGGCTTGGTAGGCGAGGCTGTAGCCGTCGCCGGTGTACTCCCAGCTGTTGCTGGTGATCTTGTACATCTTGCCGAGGCCACCGGTCGCCATGACGACGGCCTTGGCGGTGAAGGCGTGGAAGGTGCCGGTCTCGCGCTCGTATGCGAGGGCGCCACTGATGCGGTCGCCGTCCTTGAAGAGCGTCGTGACGCTGTGTTCCATGAAGATGTCGATGCCGCTGTGGACACCCTTGTCTTGCAGGGTCCGGATGATCTCGAGTCCGGTGCGGTCACCGACGTGGGCGAGGCGGGGGAATGTGTGGCCGCCGAAGTTGCGCTGGTTGAGCCAGCCTTCCTTGCTGCGGTCGAACACGGCGCCCCACATCTCGAGTTCGCGGACGCGGTCGGGGGCTTCTTTGGCGTGCAACTCCGCCATGCGGATGTTGTTGAGGAACTTGCCACCGCGCATGGTGTCTCGGAAGTGGACCTTCCAGTTGTCGCGGTCGTCGACGTTGCGCAGACCGGCAGCACAGCCACCTTCGGCCATGACCGTGTGGGCCTTGCCGAGGAGGCTCTTGCTGAGCATGGCCGTCTTGGCGCCCGTGGCACTGGCTTCGACGGCGGCGCGCAGACCGGCGCCACCGGCACCGATGACGAGAACGTCGTATTCGTGGTGGATGGTCTTCGGGGTCTCTACGCTCATGCGGGCAGACCTCCGATGAATTCGATGGCGTTCATGTCGATGTACCGGAGGTAGAGGTCAGCCACGACGATGCTGACCATCGAGGCGAGGGCGAAGAAGGCGTGCTTCTGGTTGAGGTTGGAGACGCTGCGCCACAGACCGTAGCTCTGCTCGGTGCCGGCGGTGCAGCTGAAGCAGTCGATGCGGCCGCCGATGAGGTGCCTAAAGGCGTGGCAGCCGAAGACGTAGCCGCCGAGCAGCACGATGTCAGCGGCCAGCAGCACGGTGCCGATGCCGACGTAGACGTGGCCGCCGTGGAAGATGTCCTTGACCCAGCCGATCACGTGGAGGACCCACAGAAGGACCGTGGCGTAGAGGAAGTAGCGGTGCAGGTTCTGGAAGATCATCAGGCGACTCTCGCCCTTGTATTCCTTGCCCTTCCAGGCCTCAGTCGAGCAGCCGGCCGGGCGGGCGACGAAGCTGCGGTAGTAGGCGCGGCGGAAGTAGTAGCACGTGAAACGGAAGCCTGCCGGGAAGGGCAGGAGGATGAAGCCGGGGTAGCCTAGGAAGGGCGCGACGGCGACGACGCTGGCGGGCATGAGCCACGTCAGGTCCCAGGCCACGAAGGGCGATTGGTAGTGGTATGCACCATGGGCGACGACGGGGTTGGACCCCATTTCGTACACGCGGAACATCGAGTAAGCGACGAACAGCGTCAAGGCGATCACAAGCGTCACAGGCTGTGCCCACCACAAGTCCAACCGCCACGTACTGAACGTCTTGGTCGGGTGTGCGGGCTGCGGCTCCGGAACCATCCGGGCGTGCGCACGGGAGACACTTAAAAAAGCGCTTGGCGCGGAGCCGGTCGATTTGTGAGCGCTATCAGGAGACTGAATGGCGTGCTGCGGGGCCCCGCAGCTGGGGGACCGGCGCGGCGCGGCCCCAGGCTTTTGAGTGCGGGCGGTTCTGCTGGCGCATGACGGTGTTTGCGGCGGTCTGGCGGGCATGGGGGCGGCTCCCTACGTGGGCGCTGGCCATCGTCGTCGCTGGCGCCGTGATGGTCGCGGCCACGGGAGCCGGATTGGTGGCCGACTTCGATGGCGATGGCCTCAGCACGTGGTCCGAGACCCGACTCGGCACCGATTGGACCAACCCAGACAGCGACGCCGATGGCTTGGCCGATGGCGCCGAAGTGGCCGTAGGCACCCGCCCACTGCGCGCCGACACCGACGGAGACGGGCTGCTGGACGGCACCGAGGTGGCGCGCCAGAGCGATCCATTGGCCATCGACACCGACGGCGACGGCATCCCTGATGCCTTGGAAGCGGACGAGGACTGCGATGGCGATGGCATCCCAGCCATCGCCTCCTCAGACGATGACGCCGATCTGATGCCGGATGCCGTCGAGCCCGAAGAAGCCCGCTGTGACCCCGACCCCGACGGTGACGGCGTGCTCGACGGCGAGGAAGGCAACACCGTGTGCATCCACCGCCGCGATTGTGACGGCGACGGCATCGATGACCTGGAAGAGCGCCGGGTCGGCTACGACCCCTTGGACCCAGACACCTTCGACACCGGACTGCCGGACGCCGTGGCGTTGGCGTTCCAACAACAGGGACAGGAACCGACCCCCGACAACGATGGCGACGGCATCCCGGACGGCTGGGAACAAGAGGGCGGCCTCATCGACTGGGGGCCTTTCACGCCGCGGCCGGGCTCCCGCGACCTGCTCATCGAGTACCTCCGAGTCGTCGGGCCGGACTCCGGCCGGTACAGCTGGCTGGACTTCGGCCCTTCTTACCGCGCCGTCGAGGCCATGTTCGCCGAGCAGGGCATCGACGTGCAATGGGTGGAGACCCTGGTGGTGCGGGACGTGGAGACCCGCCCCGACTTCCTGACCCCCCAGGACCTGACCTACTACCGATCCGTGCTGGAAAACGGCACGTCGAGCACCAACCCCTACGTGACATCCGTCATCCTGAATCCGCAGCAGGTGCAGACGCACAGTAGTAGCATCCTCGGCGCGGCGTTCCTGCGCAACATGGTGGCCACCGTCGATTACGGCGCCCACACCGAGGTGCACTTCTCATCGGACGACGGCCAACGGCAGAGCATCCGACCCCTTGTCGAGAGCCAGCTGCTGGGCGGCCTGAGCTTCCAGGGCTACGATGACGGCGGCGTACGCAGCAACGGCCAATTGTTCCTGCACCGACCCGAGCAATCGCCACAACAGCCCGGCTACACCGTCTCCTGGTACCCCAATTGGTTCCGCACGGCGCCGTTGTATGAGGCCGACGGCAGCGACGCCATGTTGCAGCTCAAGCATGACGGCGCGACCCTTCACACCGCCGACCTGGCCTCGACCATCGCGCACGAACTGGGCCACACGCTCTCTCTGTGCCACACCCACGAGGCCTCCTGCGCCGAATCGTATGGGGGCTTGACGGCGGAGCAGAGGCGCGCCAGCACCATGAGTTATGCTGCGGCACCCGGGACGCTGCGCTTCGTCGGCCCGGAATGGCAGGCCCTGGGGGACCATCTGCGCTGCGCCCCGCAGGCGACCGCCGCGCTCGTCGCCGCCGGTGCCGACGACCAGGCCATCCTGGCCGCCAAGTATGATGCGGCCTTCACGGAGGTCGTTCAGCAACGCGACTGCCGGCAGTTCACCGCCCTGAGCCGCGACTACGGCCCAGTGGAGCAACGGACGTTGTGGATCCCCCCCGCCATGCCGGCCAATGGCGGCCAGGACGGCAGCACCGCCCTGCGGTTGTATGCCGTGGCATCGGGGCTTGCGGCCGCGGGTGCCGCGGCCCTCGCCGTCTTGGCGCGGCGACGTTGACAGGACGCGCCGCAAATGCTTATGTCTGGACCCCCAAGTCGAGCATCATGCGTTGGTCGGCCCTGCTGGTTTGCCTATTGTTCGTCCCGGGCGTCGCAGCCCAGTCGTACACGACCGAATCACGGAGCATCGAAAGCCATGACGGCATCGACATCAACGCCCGCCTCTACCTGCCCGAGACCACGCCCGCCCCGGCCATCCTGCTGACGCACGGTTGGAACGACAACATCGACTCGAGCCACACCCTCGGCTTCGCGCAACGCTACGCGGAGCTGGGTTACGTGGTGCTGAGCTACGACTCCCGCGGCTGGGGCAAATCCGGCGGCGACGTCGAACTCAACGGCCCCAACGAGGTCAAGGACACCCAGGCGCTCATCACGTACCTCTCCACGCTCGACATCGTCGTCCAGGACGGCCCCAACGACCCCCGCGTCGCCATGATCGGCCAGAGCTACGCCGGCGCCATCCAGTTCCTGACGGCCCAGGTCGACCCCCGCATCGACGCCATCGCACCGGTCGCGACGTGGAGCAACCTGCTGGGCTCGCTGGCCCCCGGAGACGTCACCAAACGCGGCTGGGTGGACCTGCTGTTTGCGTCCGGCCAGTTCAGTTCCCGCGGCGTCAAACTTGGCGAGACCGACCCCAACAACCTGGACCCCAACCCATCAGGACCCATGGCCGACCTGTCGCGCTGGTATGCCGAGATCCTCGTCAACAACGGCGCGACCGACGAGGTCCGTGACGAACTCGGCGTCGTGCGCTCGCTCACCCCCGGCGCCCTGACCACGCCGACGTTCCTCGTGCAGGGCTGGCCAGACACCTTGTTCACGCCCGACGACGCGCTGACCACGTACCAGGACCTGCGTACGCGCGGCGTCGATGCCCGCATCGGCTTCATGCACGGCGGCCACGGCTTCGGCAATTACGGTTCGGAGGAGGGCGTGATGACGCACGTCGACGACTTCTTCGCCCAATACCTGCGCGATGAACTGCCGCAGTTGCCCCCATACCCAGTGCTGCGCTACCGCTACGCCGAGGACGACGTCGTCGGCGAGATGCAATGGCCCCCCGCTGGCACGAGCGGGGGCCTGTGGTACGTCACGGATGACGGTCTCAAGTCTGCCGCGGGGACCTTGTCACAGACCCTCATCACGCCCCCGGTCCCGGCGTACTGCACCGAGGTCTCCAATTTCCAAGGAGACACCGCCTCTGGTTGTGGCCAGGGCGTCGACGGCACCTACCAAACGTTCACGACCCCCGCCCTCGAGGCGGCCCAAGAGCTCACTGGCGCCACGCAGGTGCTGATCCCCATCAAGACGACGCAGACCCAGGAGGTCTTCCTGTTCTTCCAACTCGTCGACGTGGCCCCCGATGGCACCGAGACGACGGTGTTGGCCCAGGTCGTACCGTTCCGCGACGCCGCAAGTGCCCCGGGCGCATTCGTCAGCCTACCGGCCGTGACGCACACGTTCGAAGCCGGGCACAGCATCGGCCTGAAGGTTACCACCACGGATTTCACCTACCACGGTGCCCGAGAACCTGGCCAAGTGGAACTCACAGGCAGCGCGACCGCACCCGCCTTGGTGCTGTTCCCGTTGACGCCCAAGGACGCCCACGGCGACCGCATAGCGCCCTCAATCACCCGCATCTCCTCCTTTGGCCAGGCGCTGGCCCCCGAGGCGAACAACACCCAGGTGCTACGCTTCGAGATCCGAGACAATCTGGGCGTCGGAGGCATCAATGTCACAGGCGACGGTGTCGATGTGTCCTTGTCGATGGTCGAGGCCACGACGAAGCGCCGCCTCATCGAGGTCGTCGCCGTCGCGCCCGTCTGTGATGTCGGCGTCGTCAATGTCACGATCTCAGACCTGGCTGGCAACAAGGCGAGCCACCTCTACTCCGCCGTCCCCTGCCCGCCGATCACCCAGCCGACCGACGAGACGGAAAAGCCCGGCAAGAAGTCACCGGGCACCTGGTTGGTCGTACCCGTGCTGGCGGCCGCCTTCCTGCGGCGTCGCATGGCATAGGTTCATCATCAGGCGCACAAGTCCACCGACATGGGTCGATTCAGGCGGTCGTGGGACCTCTTCAAGACTAGCTTCAGCGTCATCAAGCAGGACAAAGAACTCCTGTGGATGCCTATCTTGTCCTTCGTCGCGACCGCCGTCGCCATCGCCGGCATCGCCGGCATCGGCGTCTTCGCCGGCATCTTCCAAGCCTTCATCGACAGTGACGGCAACTTCGATGCCGTCACCGCGGCGTTCACCTTCGCCGTCTACCTCACCCTCGCATTCATCCAGGTGTTCTTCCACGCCGCCACCGTGGCCGGCGCCAATGAACGCCTCTCCGGAGGCGACCCCACCCTGCGCTCTGCCCTCGGCAAGGCCGGCAGCCACATCGGCCGCCTGTTCCTGTGGTCGCTGGTCGTCGCCACCGTCAACGTCATCCTGCAGGCGCTCAACCGTGCCGCGGGCCAGCGCGGCAACATGATCGGCCAGATCGTCGTCAGCCTCGTCGGCGGCGCCTGGAACCTCGCCACCTACTTCGTCGTCCCCGTCCTGTTGTTCGAGGACAAAGGCGTCGGCGGCGGCATGAAGGGCTCCGTGTCGTACTTCAAGAAGACCTGGGGCGAGACCATCATCGGAGACGCCGGCATCGGCTTCGCAGGTGGCATCGTCACCGTCCTCATCCTGGTCACCGGCGGGCTCTCAGCCTACGTGATGCTCAACCTGCTCGGCGTGATCCCCGCGCTGGTCGTGCTCGCAGCAGCCGTCTTGACCGCCATCGCCGCGAGCATCATGTTCACGGTGGCCGCAGCCGTCTACAAGACCGCCCTGTACCGCTTCGCCAGTGGTGCCGGTGCGAGCGGACCCTTCAACGCCGCCCAGATGGGCGCCCAGTGGCGCCAGGTCTGAGCTAGTACTCGACGGGCACACAGTGGACGTCGAGTCCCTGTGCGTGGGCCTGCGCGAGCGCCTTGCCTTCGGGCGAGGACGACTTGAAGCGGATCTTGCCTTGGTTGCTGGCCTTGGCCTCGCCGAGCGTCGCGCCCTCGATGTCGATGCGGAACACCCGCCCGCCAGCGTTGGCGTTGAGGACGATGAACACGTTGTTGCCGGTCTTCTTGATGGCCGCAGGCTTCATCGGACCGGGCGCGGGAGCGTCGCCTTCGTCGTCGAAGCGCTCACCGGGAACCTTGCGGGCGTGCATGCCGTGTTGGCCCCGTTCGCCCGGCGGCATCTCGTCGCGGCTGCGGATGTCGAGCTTGATGCCTAGCTTGTGCTCTAGGCCCTGGACCGTGCGACCGCCCTTGCCGATCATCTGCGGGATCGCGGTCTGATGGACGTACACGGTGGCGTGGTTACCCTTGACGCGGACATCCATGGGGCCGTCGGCGTAGCGGCGCAGACTGCGCAGCAGCTCCTTCTCGGCCAGGATCGAACTGCCCGTGGGCTTGTCCGTGGCGATGGCCTCGAGCGGCATGACGACGATCTGCTCACCAAAGGAGTACAATTCGTAGACCTCGGCGCCGGTGGTGACGTCCTTGACGATGACGACCGGCCGGGCCAGGTCGTCCGAGTTCATGCCCGACGGCACTTTGACCGTGAAGTGGAGTTCGAGGATGGTCGCGATCTGACCCTTGTCGATGAAGACGACGGTGTCGACGACCTGCGGGATCATGCCAAGATCGACACGGCCGATCAGGCGCTGTACGGCGTCGATGGCGCGGTTGGCATGGGTGACGCCGAACAGGCCGATGCCGGCCAAGCGCATGTCGGCGAACGTGGTGAAATCGTTCGTGGTGCGGACTTCGTCGTACACCACATGGTCGGGCCGGACCAGGAGAATGATCTCGCCGGTCCATTGCATGTCCCGGTCGAGGGCGCCGTATTGGGTGATCTCTCGCGGCACTTGCAGATCGCGGGGTTGCTCCATCGTCTTGACGACCCGGTCCATCCCGTGCAGGTGCTCCGCCAATGCGGCGGCGAAGGTCGACTTGCCGCTGCCAGGCGGGCCGGCGATGAACACACCTCGGGATTTCTCCTCGATGCGCTCGATGATGTTTGCGGGAAGGTCATAGTCGGCCATGGTGGCCTTGAACACCGGGCGCACGGCCGTGATCTCCAGGGCATCGGCGAACGGCGGCTGGGCGATGGTGGTGCGCATGGGCCCGATCTGACAGACCGTGCAGCCATGGCGTTCCAGTTCGATGAAGGAGTCGTAGTCGCGCTTGGCGTACTCGATGCATTCCCGCGCGATCGCGCGAAGTTCCTTGTGGCCGGTGACTGCCCCGCCTTCCTCTTCGTACGTGACGCCAGCGGGCGTGCCGCGCTTGACCATCGGCTTGCAGTCGGCCTTCAGGTGGACGCTCATGATGTCGTCCTCGAAGTATTGCCAGATGGCCAGCTGCGTCAGGTCGCGGTCTTCGTCGATGACGGGGCGGATGTAATGGTGGCGGACGCCCTGGGCCGCTGCGGCGTAGGCCTGGACCCGGTCGCTGGTGACGAAGAGGGCGTTGTGGTCGACCGCCACGTCGCGGATGATGGCGTCGATGGCACCGTCGTCGGCCCGCTCGATCTCGCTGGTGGTCGGGCGGTCGCCCGAGAACTGCACGGTGCATTCGCCGAGCTCGGCCATCCGCTGCAGTTTCTTCAGCTCGTCAAGGCCGGTGAAGCCGGTCTCGAGCCCGTGGTTGGCCTGAGCCTCCAGTTCTGCCAGTGCGGCGCGAGGCACGAACACAGCCGCCCCTTTGAACTCGTTTTGGACCAATTCGGTGATGCGGCCATCAACGAGAACAGACGTGTCGGGGACCAGGGTCTCGGTCACTGTGGTTGGAAAAGGGCTAGGGGTTGAAAGGGACGCCGCAGCGGCTTCCGGTGGAAACCGTCAGCCACCCACCCCGTGCCGGGCCAGCCCGGAAAGTTCCACACGTTCACAGCAGTGCGACGCCGAGCGCCTCACACCACGCCTTGACGGCTTGGCGCTGCGGACCCTTCAGACCTTTCTTGTGCAGATAGACGCCAGAGCAACCGGGCGTCGCATCGATGCAGCGCTGCAGACGTTCGGGGCCGGCTTCGGCGTCCGTGGCGTAGGCCGGCATGAAGTGGCCGAAGTCATACTCGCCCGCCAACGCTTTGTCGGTGTGCTGTGGGACATAGTGGCCGCCGCCGACACCGACCACCACGGGCGTACCGGCTGGAGCGAATGCGTCGGCGTGGCCGTCCAGGACGTCGGTGACGGCCGCGGCCAGCACGTCGGCGCTCGGCACGTCATCATACCACGCCTCATCGCTGCCGATCTCGACGAACAGGCTCGGGATATCCATGTGTGGACCGTGGTGGGTCGACTCGTAGGTGACCTCGTGGGGCAGTTCCCGCGCATCCCGGTGGACCTTGAGGCGGCGCAACAGGGCTGCCATGTCGCGGGCTGCAGCCGGCACCGGCGTATCGTCGCGGCCGCCGAACTTGGCCGGGCCGTGGTTGCCGATGGGGTGGACCGTCAGGCTTGGCTGGCCGCTCGCGGCCCGGTGGCGGCTCAGGAACCACACCGCATCAATGGGCCATTCAAGGTGCGCGAGGTCGTCGTTCAGCGCCTCGTCCGTGACGACCGGCCCGTCCACTTCGACCATGACATCGTAGCCACGCTGGTGCATGGGATGGCCGCGGAACTGGGAGCCAGTGTCGACCCAGTCGCCGTCGAGCAGACGGTCCCGGATGTTGGTCGAGGCATTGTCATCGCGGTTGACGACGAGGACGCGCACAGCACGGGGACGGTGACCGCGTTGATGCCCGTTACGCTTGGCCGAAATCGGATCATCACGTCTTGCGCAAGACCTGGACGACGGCCTTGGTGCCCTTGGGCAGCGCCTTCAGGACCACGTGCTTGACGTAGGCCCGACCCAGCATCAAGCCGATGCCGACCGCGACGGCCGCGACCGCATGGTGGTTCTTCAGGCGGCCGGTCGGCATGGTCTTGCCGTCCTTGGTGCCGGTGATGGGAACGAAGGTGTCGCTGACGTGACGGGTCGGCATGCCGTGCTTCTCGAGGATCTCGGCGACCTCGAAGTGGGCGCCGCGACGGTGGCTCCACAAGTGCTGCACGAATTTGTTGGAGAGTTCCACCTCGGATTCCAGGCGGCCGTCCGTGAAGGCACGGACATGGGTCTGCATCTGGTCGGGCTCCTGGCGCACCAGGCTCCAGACCTGGCCGGGCTTGCGGAATGCCTTGGGATCGCGTTTGAAGCCTTCAGCCAGGAAGACCGCCTTGGCCGCTTTCAGCCAGGTCGCAAGTTCAGGGTCCATGTCGGCCCGCGCCATTGTGACTGCATATGTTCCCCCGGCTTTTCTCCTTTTGGCCAGACTGAGCGAAGGCATTTTGCCGAAGTCGAAGCTGGAAGCTTGTTGGCCACCACGCCTTGTCCGTTCTGCCATGCCGATGTGCACGTACCCAGAAGCGACACCGGATCGTGTCGGGCCTGCGGCGAAGCACTGCGCTTCATCGACGCCCCCGAGGTGTCGTGCGGTCAATGCGGCAAGCCCATTCCCTACATACCCGGTAAGGAGGCCGCGCACTGCCGCTGCGGCCACTGGCAAGCCGTCGACGGGAGGCGCGCGGTGCGCTTCGAGGCGACCTGTCCCCGCTGTCGACGCACCATCGATGTGCCCGCAACAGGAGACCAGCACACCTGCCCCCATTGTCGTGCGGCCATCGTGCTTCAGGACACGTTTTAAAGACGTTCAAGCAGTCCCAAGACTGCCATGCGCAAGCCTATCTCGGAGCACAAGACGACCATCAAGGCCGGCAAAGGCTCCAAGGAAGCCCATCGCGACAGCCTTCTCGAGCCCGTGCACGGCGGCAGCGTCCGCCGCGTCGAGTTCCGTGAATCGGCCCCCGAACCATCCTTCCGCCGGGAGCCGGAGAGCCAATACCGTGCCCGCCACGATGACTCCATGGACGCCATCCACTTCGAGGTGGACAACCTCAACCGGATCGCCCGCGGCGCCCCGGCCCGGGCCCGCCAGCCTCGTGAGAAGCCGGTCACCGAGCGCGTCTACGACACCAAGCTCGGCGGCGTCAACGCCAGCAGCATGAAGACCACCCGCGGCGAACGCCGCGTGCTCTACACCTCGCGCCAGGTCGAAGGCCGCCAACACGAGGAGCGCTTCCACAGCGGCCTCGTCGACCGCATCATCTCCGAGAAGTACGCCGCCGGACCCTCCTTCGAGGCCGTCGAGGAGGCCCCCGCCAAGCGCAAGCTGCTGGGCCGCAAGAAGAAGACGGCAGCCCCCGTCGTCGAAGAGGAGTACCAGCCGCAGTGCGCCGCCGTCACCCGCGATGGCCTGCAATGCCGCAACTCCTGCAAGGACCGCAGCGAGTACTGCGGCGCCCATCAGGCCTACGCGCCCCAGGCGCTCGAGGCCCTGCTCGACACCAAGCCGGCCCGCGGCGAGGACACCAAGGCAGGCACGGGCGACTCCGCGGGCACCGGCCAATGTGCCGCCTACACCAAGGAGAGCCTGCAGTGCAAGCGCAACAGCCGCGCCGGCTCCAAATACTGCGGCGTCCACAAAGGATACCGCGCCCCCAGCAAGTCGAGCCTGACCGCCAAGCTCGACACGGTACCTCGCCACGCCGGGGCCAAGGACACGGTCCCAAAGGTCCGTTAGAGCCCAAACCTTTCTAAGAAGGACTCGTCGGCGCAGTTGTGCTCGAAGTGAAGGCCCGTTCCGGTAGCGGCCGCCTCCTACAATGGCGCCACGGCGACGTGAGCGTCGAAACGCCCACATTGATCGTTCCTGAGACCAGCCTCGGGGTCCCCGACTGGGCCGATGTGGTCCTGCGCAAGCACGCCACTGGCAAGGGCATCGAGATCATCAGCGACGGCACCTGGTTCCACCCCCGCGGCGTCGAAGGCGACATGGTCCTGCGTGCCCCGCAGCCGGGACCGACGGGCACGCCGCAGGTCATCATGCTCGGCGACGACATCGCCGTGTTCCATGACGCCGGCGGCTGGGCCGCCGATCCCCGCAAGTTCCTCGAGCCGTTCATCACCGCCTGCGAACAGGCCACCATGGGGCGCGCCCTGTACGCCCCGGCGCTCGGCAAGCCAGCCGACTACGCCATCTTCGCTTACCTCGGCGTCGATCTCTTCGATGCCTCGCTACCGCTACTGGCCGCCAGTCGTGGCGAAGCCCTGACGCCCGACGGCACCCTGAGCCACGCCGAAGCCCAAGCCGTCTACGGCGCCGCCGCCGACGACCTCGTCGCATTCAACCTCGAGCAGGCCCGCCAAGAAATGGCCCGCGTCCGCGCAGCCATCAAAGCCGGCCGGCTGCGCCACTTGGCAGAGCGCCGTGCGCACAACAGCCCCGACGCGGTCGCTCTGCTGCGCCGCTTCGACCACGAATGGCTCCACCTTGAGTCCCGCAGCCCCGTCCACGACACACACGATGTGCCGTGCATGACCTGGGACTCCCTGTACATGCCTGAGGTGGAACGGTTCCGGCAGCGCATCCGGGACGAATACACACCGCCGCCGGTGGACATCCTCGTCCTGCTGCCGTGCTCCGCCAAGAAGCCCTACAAGCTCAGCCAGACCCACCGCTACTTCAACCGCACCTTGGACGAGTCCGGCATCCGCCACCGCGTCCACGAGGTCATGATCACCAGCCCGCTTGGGATCGTGCCCCGCGAACTGGAAGAGACATACCCTGCCCACCTCTACGATGTGCCCGTCACCGGCCACTGGAACCGTGACGAGGAAGCGATCATCCACCAGCAGGTGATGGCCTTGCTGGACAAACAGCCGTACACCCACGTCATCTGCCACACGGACACGAAGACGTGGAGCATGTTGCGCGACGTGCTGCCCGAGAACGCACTGCACACCGCCACGAGCCGCCCCAGTGGAATCGAGGCATGCAAGGAACTCCGCGCCGCACTCAACAAGATCCGCGACGACCCCGCAGAGGCAGGCATGCACAGCAAGGACATGTTCGGTGAAGCAAAGGCCCGGAAACTGACGGACTTGCGCGGCATCATGAGCATGCACTTCGGTGCAGCCGTGGCCGCCAAGCTCATCGAGGGCGCCACCACCCGCGGCCGTATGCCGTACGTCAAACTCATTGGTGCTGACGGCGAACAACTTGGCCAGACCGTCCTCGGCCGAGCCATGCTCAGCCTCACCCTGCCCGGCGCCGCCATCGTCGCCGCCCACGGCCGCAAGCGCGTCTTCCAGGGCGACTTCGAGATCAAGAAGACCGGCAGCCTGTTCGCTGCCGGCATCGAGGACGCCGACGGCGACATCCGGCCCGGTGACGACGTCGTCGTCATGCGCGGAGATCAACTCGTCGGCTGCGGCGTCGCACACATGACGGCCGATGAGATGAAGCACATGAAGCGCGGCGTCGGCGTGCAGCTAAGGCACTTGATCAAGACCGACGCGGAACCCGCAGTCAAGGAGGTCGTCGTATGACCACAGACATCCAGCCCAAGAAGCGGACGGGCGCCGTGTCCGCCGTCGATTACACCTTCGTCAACGAAGAACTCAACGCCGAGGCCCGTGAACTGCGACGGAACATCCCGATGCGCAACGACCCGGGCAGCCTCGAGGAATACATCCGCTGCTGGTCGGAGGATGACGTCATCGACGGCCGCCCCTGCAAGGCGCTGGTGGTGATCCTCAAGACCCGCGGTTGCACGTGGGCCCTGGCCGGCGGCTGCACGATGTGCGGTTACGCCAACGAATCGGCTTGGCAGAAGGTCAGCGAAGACCAACTCGTCATCCAGTTCGCCAAGGGCTGGAAGCAATACAAGGGCGAAGAGCTCGTCAAGATCTACACCAGTGGCTCGTTCGTCGACCGCCACGAGGTCATGCCGGCCGCCCAGAAGCGCATCTTCGAGATGATCGGCACCCGCAATGTCGGACTCGACGGCGCGGAAGGCCGCGAGGGCCCAGGCGTCCGCAAGGTCGCCTTCGAGTCGCTGCCCGGTTTCATCGAAGACGACACCTTCACCGACCTGGTCGGCCTCGTGCCCAAGGTCGAGGTCGGCATCGGCGTCGAGTCCCAGAACGACCGTATCCTGCGCGACTCCATCAACAAGGGCCACGGCTTCGATACCTTCCCCCGTGCCGCGGAGATCTGCAAGAAGCACGGCGTGAGTGTCAAGGCGTACCTGATGTGCAAGCCGCCGTTCCTGACGGAGGCCGACGCACTCACCGACGCCACGGAGACCATCATCCGGGCCGCGCCGCACAGCAACGTCGTGAGCCTCAACCCCACCAATGTCCAGGGCCGCACGGTCGTCGACGCGCTGTACAAGCGCGGTGCCTACCGCACCACGTGGCTGTGGACGCTCGTCCACGCGCTCCTGGAAGGCGACGCCGTCGCCCGCAAGGAGGGCTTCACGGGTATCCTGAAGTCCGACGTCATCGCGGCCGGCCAAGACCGCGGCGCGCACAACTGCCCCGAGTGCAACGAGCGCGTCGTAGGCTACCTCAAGAAGTTCAAGGACACCCAGGACAACAAGTACCTGGCCATGTGCCTGGACAAGGTGCAATGCCCGTGCCGCAAGGAATGGGAACTCACCCTCGAACTGGGCGAACTGATCCCCGCGTACGGTGGGTTCTGAGCCAAAGCAAACGGGGGACTCGCGGGCGATGCTGGACTCCAGCAAAGGAGAGCAACAACCATGAGCCGGGCTATGCTTGATTCTGAACGAATGCTTCGAGCCAACTCAGGTATTCGGTGAACGCGGCGATGCCGC
>JBFJNL010000008.1:0-31499 GCA_041618195.1 Thermoplasmatota archaeon
CCGTGGCCGCCGTGGATGATTTGCCACAGATCCTCTTGACCGTGCTTCGTCGGCATGCCCGTGCTGGGGCCAGGCCGCTGGCAATCAAAGATGACCACTGGGATCTCCATGGAGCCGGTCATGCCCATGGTCTCCGTCATCAGACTAAGACCGGGACCCGACGTCGCGGTCAATGCCTTGGCGCCCACGAAACCAGCGCCGGCACAGACATTGAGTGCCGCCATCTCATCCTCCATCTGCAAAGCCACGCCACCCAATTCATGCAATCGGGGCGTCAAGTATTCCAGCACATCACTGGCAGGAGTGATCGGGTATGCGGCCGCCACGCGGCAACCGGCAGCCAAAGCGCCAAGGCTCGCAGCCTCATTACCGGACAGGAACAACGCAGGAGAACTGTCCACGACCTCGACGGGATAGCGCACACCAAATCGCTCAGCGCCATGGGCGTGACCCAGCAGGACTGCCTGGCGGTTGGCCGCCATCACCTTCTCGCCCTTGCTCTCGAAGCGCGCCGCCACCGCATCGGCCAAGGCCTCGATGGGGATGCCCATCAACGCCGCCGAGACACCGAGCGCCACCATGTTCTTGGCTCGCGGCATGCCCGCCTCCGTCGCCAGAGCCGTGAAAGGCACGAACGCCACCTCAGCTTCCGTGGCGAGATCCGCCTCGGCCTTGCCCTCGTCGACCAACAGCAACGACTCCTTCTCCAGGCGCGCCACCATGCGGGGCAGGACCGTCGCATTGAACGCCAATGCCAGGTCAATGTGGCTCGGCGGGGCAAGGTAACCCTCTGGCGTCAAGCGCACGGTGAAGGTCGTGTCGCCGCCACGGATGCGGCTAGGAAAATCACGCTGCGTCGTCGGCCGATGCCCCGTCGCGGCCAAAGCCAACGCAAACACTTCGCCGCCGGATTCCAGCCCTTCGCCAGCGGTCCCGCCCACTTGCCAAGCGATTCCGTGGCTCATAGGACACCAACGACCAGCGACGCGCCAACACTCATCACGTCATCGACCGGCTCCCGCAACAAGAAGCCTCCCAACCGCGCAGGGGGTCTGAATCGGCACACGCCACCGGTTGGCTCTTAAGGGGGACCTCAGTCGCACGACTTGCGCTGGTAGCAATACCGGCTCTCACCCTAGCGGGGTGGGGTAGCCAGGAGATCCCGGCGGGCTCATAACCCGCAGATCGATAGTTCAAATCTATCCCCCGCTACTTCTTCTCTTGAGCTGAATCCACTCCGGATTCAGCGCCTTGTCATGGTTCCTTTGAGCCACGGCGCGGCTCCGCTCGGCTGGCACATTGACGCTGCTTGGGGTCGCCGCTTGGCCGGCGGGCTCCGCCGACTACGAAGCCATCGGGTGTTATTCCTGGACGCGTACCCCAGATGGGCACGATGTCGAACTCTGGCAACCGTCGGCCGCTTAGCCACACCGCCATGGGTGACCTGCAAAGGGGGTAGGGGGAGGGGTCCCGACGGCCGAGGCCATCGATCATTCCAGGATGGGTTCTACTTGCGGCGGGCGACCATGATGGCTGCGGCGATGGCGCCGAGGCCGATCAGGACACCGAAGCCGGGGACGTCCTTGGCTTCCTCATCGTTCAGGGTGCGGCAGTTCTCGCAGGAGCCGTCTTCGGGGCCGCGGCTCGGGGTCTCATCGATGGGGCCGGAGCACCAGATGCAGTCCTCTTCACCGTAGGCGCAGGCTTCGCCTTCACAGACGTAACCGGTTCCTTCAGGGCCATCGGCTTGAGGGCAGACCGCTTCGGGGTTCTCTTCGACATCACAGTAGCCGCCACCTTGGCAGGCTTCGGAGTCGTCTTCCGCATCGCATTGGGCGGCTTGGACGTTGACGGCGAAGGCCGTGACAAGCAGGAGGGAGGCAAAGGCCAGTAGGCGAATCATATTCGTCAACGCAGACTAGGCTGCCGTACGTCTTGGACATCCGCTTAATGTTCGGCTGCAGCCGTCTCTTGGGTCCTGGCGGTAGCTAGGATTCACAGTACGTGCGGATGGCGGCCAGGTCGGCGCGCACGTGTTTGGCGGCGTTGCGCTTCGTCAATGGGACGAGGATGCGGGCCAGGAACTTGTAGGGTCGGCCTTCCATGGTGATCGTCAGCCGGCTCCCGTCGGCGGTCCGCATGACCGCGAAGGACGTGTCCCAGATGGCGCCGCCTTGGTCGGCGACCATGCGGACCAGGCTCGGCCGTTGGTACTCGGTGACCTCCAGTTCGGTGGTCGATGGGCGGCCGTTGAACTCCCGGGTCTGGGCGAACTTGGTGCCGATGCCTTTGCGTTTGCCGCCGGCGAGGCCGACCGTGACGATGCCGGGGATGGCCCGGGCGTATTCGTCCATGTCTGCGACCGTCTCGAACACCTTGTCGGGCGAGGCCTTGATGTCGGTGGACTCCACGGTCACGGTCATGGCAGTGCATGCGGCGCCGCCGCGTATGAAGTGGTCGCCTTGCCGTGGCGGGTCGGCGGCGGCATCGGGCCAAGATGGGCTTGTTGGGCCATTCGGGCCCGGTCCTTCGGAATTGAATTATATGCTCGGGCCCGACTGATGCGCATGGACGACCGCGGCGCAGCCATCATGTCCCTCGTAGAGGCCATGGCGCGCATGTCCTCGTGGATGCAGACGACGAAGCGTTGGCCCATCCACGGGGATCTGACGCTGCAACAGGCGTCGGCCCTGCGCCACGTCATCACTGCGGGCTCCATGCGCGTCGGTGCGTTGACCACGCTGCTCCACACCAGTGCTGCGGGCACCACGGCGATCGTGGACCAATTGGAACGCCACGACCTGGTCGAGCGCGTCGCTGATTCAGCCGACGGTCGTGTCACCCTCCTTGTCCCCACTGCTTCGGCGTTGCAGGAGTGGGCCATCATCGAGTCCAAGATCTACCTGTCCGCTTCCGGCACGTTCAGCCAGTGGGCATTGCCCGACATCCAGGCGTTCGAGGCGTCTATCCAACGGGTCATGCGCGACGCGCGGCCGCCAGAGGTCGTGTGAACGCCATCGAGACCCGCGACCTGACACGCGATTTCGGCGGAGGCAGGGGCATCTTGGACCTGGACCTCGCCGTACCCAAGGGTCGTGTCCATGGCTTTCTGGGGCCCAATGGTTCAGGTAAGACCACGGTCATCCGGCTGCTGCTGGACTTCCTGCGACCCGACAAAGGCGGTTCCCGCGTTCTCGGCATGGACCCGGTGCGCCGGGCGCCGGAGATCAAGGCCCGGGTCGGCTACGTGCCCGGTGAGTTGGCCATCCCGGAGATGCTGCGCGGGCGAGAGTTCCTGGATCACTCGGCAGGGTTGCGGGGCGGCATCGACACCCAGTGGCGCGACCACCTCATCCATCGGCTCGGCGCCGAGGTCGAACCACGCATCCGTACCCTGTCCAAGGGCAACAAGCAGAAGATCGCCTTGATCGACGCCTTGCAGCACCGCCCGGAGCTGCTGATCATGGACGAGCCGACGGACGGCCTCGACCCGTTGCTGCGCGACCAGGTCGGCCATGTGCTGCGCGACCATGCGGCGGCAGGTGGCACGGTGTTCCTGTCCAGTCATATCGTGCACGAGATCCAGACCATGTGCGACGATGTCTCCATCGTCCTGTCCGGCCGCTTGCGCCGACGCGCCAAGATCGCCGACCTCGTCGCCATGGAGGGCCTCGTCGTCGAAGCCACCGTCCCCGACCCCACGATCGCGCGCCAGCGACTCATGGCCGCTGGAGCCGTCGACCTGGCGCGCCGGGGCAACCGCATCCGGCTTCGTCTGCAGGGCAACCCGTTGCCCGGGCTCGCTGTGCTGCACAGCCTCGGCGCCACCGACCCGCGCCTGCGCCAAGGGGACTTGGAAGAGATGTTCCTGCGTATCTATGAGGAGGATCGCCCGTGAACCAGTTCCAGGTCTTCCTCCGGATGGAGAAGAAACCCCTGCTGGCGTGGGCGCTCGGCACAGGCGTGTACGTCGCATTGATGGGGCTGATCTACGTGGCGATGGGGGGCGGCGAGGGCCTCGCCGAACTTGCCGAAAGTTACCCACAAGAGATCCTGGACGCCATCGGTGCCGAGGACCTGAGCACTGTGAAGGGCTTCCTGGGCGCCGAGTTCGGTGCCATCGCGCCGCTGGTGTTCGGCATATTTCTCATCATGCTCATGACGAAGCATCTGGCCGGGGCGGAAGAGGGCGGTCGTCTAGACCATGTCCTTGCGCGGCCCGTGCCCCGGGCGTTGTACTACTGGAGCCTGCTGGGCGCCGGCGCCACCATCTATGCGGTCATCCTCGCCGTTGCAGCGGTCTTTGGCGTGCTCGGCTTCGCGGCCGTCGCCGAACCGTCTGATCTGCCGGGCATCGTCGGTGCCATGGTGGACATGCTGCCGTTCGGCCTGATCTTCCTGGGACTGGGGGGTCTGCTTGGTGCAGCGTTCCATCAGCGCGGCAGGGCCAATGCGTTCGGCGCCGGTGCGGTGGTGCTGTTCTTTGCCATGGACTTCGCATCCCGCCTCGTGGACAGCCTGGAATGGCTGACCTACGTGACGCCCATGGGTTACCTTGGACGCAGCGACCTGGCGGGCGGCGACCTGGACATCGGCTACGTGGCGTTCTCGCTGGCGGCGGCCGGGCTGACCGCCGTGGGGGGCTGGCAGTTGTTCATCCGCAAGCAACTGTACGCTTGAACGGGCACCCGCCCCGGAGGGCGCCCGCGACGGGATTAAGTCGGGCCCGCACGCAGGGTCATGCATGGCCCAAGACCCGGTTGCGCAGCCGAAGGGTGCCACCGCAGTGATGCGTGATCCCGTGTGCGCTGCGATCGTGCCGGCAGATGCTGTCGGTGCTGCGGTGACCCGGCCGGATGGCGTCTACTCGTTCTGCAGCGAAGAGTGCTTGGCGATCTTTGAGACGAACCCGGACAAGTTCGTCGGCCCGGGGCACCGTCGCGTCGTGGATCCGGTGTGTGGCCAGTCACTGTGGTTCGGGCAGACCATCTTCCACTTCGAGCACAAAGGCACGGACCATCGCTTCTGTGGTGAGGCGTGCTACGACCGGTTCACCCTCGATCCGGACTACTTCCATGATGCCCCCGAGTTCGCCTGATCACGGGGCTACAACAGCCCCGGAACGACGGCCTTGCGGCGGGGATACTCGGGGAATGTGGCCAGGTACCAGCGATGATTCTCCAGGGCGCGCGGCACTAGGTTGGCTGCGGTGTACAAGGCGAACGCCAGGCCGGCGAACGACCACGTGGCGATGGCCCATCCGATCCATTCCAATATCTCGCCGAGGTAGTTGGGGCAGCTGACGTAGCGATACATGCCGCCGCGTGGAATCTTGTAGCCGGTCTCGCCTGGCTTGCGCAGCCGCATCAGGACCGTGTCGCTGTGGATGTTGATCGCCATCCCGACGG
The DNA here is from genome assembly GCA_041618195.1 of Thermoplasmatota archaeon. Lineage (GTDB taxonomy): Archaea > Thermoplasmatota > E2 > JACPAO01 > JAHFTW01 > JBFGSX01. The sequence goes on from JBFJNL010000008.1 coordinate 5,409, forward strand.
CGAACACGGCGACGCCGATGATGAAACGCGGGTCGGTCAGCCAGCCCGTGGTGTAGGTGCCGAGGTCGCTCACCCACCTGGCATTGATGTAGCCGTTGAGGCTGTTGAACGCGATGGCGATGACGGGGATCAGCAACGGCATCACCTTCTTGCTCTTGATGCGGAACGGGAAGATGAACGTCCGGTGGATGTAATGCAGCTGCCAGATGGCCAGGAACGCCAACGGCACCACGGCCGCGCGATGCGCGCCCAGGGCGTACACGCCAAGGAACACCAGCACCGCCGGTGCCTCCATGAGGATCCAGCCGACGCGGCTCGGGATGCTGGGGCCCCAACCGCCGCGCATGTGGCGACCGTACGGGGCCGCGATGAACAACAGGGCCGCGAAGGTGACGACTGCCAGCCCCACCTCGACCCACACCAGTGCGGTGTGGACGTTCACGAATGCTCCAGCATACCGTGACGACCGAACCAAGCGTAGATGTCGCGCACGGTCTCACCGGGCTCTCGAGCGCTGTGTCCGAGCACGCGGCGTGCCTTGCCCGAGTCGATCTCGGGGCAGTGGCGCAATGCGCCCAGCGACTCCGTGGTGAACTTGGGTTCGGTGCCGTTTCGGCGGGCACTTGCGCGGGCGAACGGGATGCCGAGCGAAGCAAGCCATGCAGGCACCGCCCACCTGGGTGCCGGGACGCCGGTCACGTGGGACGCCAGCGTGGCGATGTCGCGGACGGTGAGCCGGTGGCCGCCAAGCAGGTGGTTCTCGCCGGTGGCGCCGCGGTCACGGGCGGCGATGGTGCTGGCGACGACGTCCCGTACGTCGACGAAGTCGAAGGCGCCGTTGATGACCGCTGGCAGGCGGCGGCGCTCCAGATCCAGGAATACTTGCCCCATCCGGCTCGGCTTGATATCGACCGGGCCGATGATGCCGGTCGGGTTGACGAACGTCGCATCGAGCCCCTTGGCAATGACCTTGCGGACCTCCGACTCGCCCAGTGCCTTCGAATGGTCGTAGGCGTAATTGCGCGGGCCGGCGCGGGTATGCGTCTCGTCCATCGGCCCGACCGCACTGCGGAGGTCGAAGGCGTGGACGCTGGAGACGTGGACGAATTTGGAGACGCCTTCGTCGAGGGCCGCCTGGGCGGCGTGGCGGGCGCCGACGACGTTGGTTTTGTGGACGCGGCCGTCTGGATCACCGGCGATGGAGATCTGGCCGGCCAGATGGTAGACCGTGTCCGCGCCGTGGAAAGCCTTGCGCAGGGATGCTGGGTCCTGCAGGTCGGCGGGCACGGCCTGGACAGAAACGCCCTCGAGCGCTCGCCGATCACGGTGGACGATGGCTCGGATGTCGCCATCCAGGGCACGGATGAGGTTGGCGCCGACGTGACCGCTCGCACCCGTCACCACCGTCGTCATGCAGGCGCCACGGATGGTGGTAGGCAAAGCCGTGTCGGCTCGCGCCCAAGAAGGTGGCCTGGCATGGCTATTCTCGGGGTGGGCGGCGTTCGCCGAACTCGACGGCGCGGCGGTGGAGCCGGTCCGACTCGGTCTCGGGTTTCGGGCTGGCGTGTCGCGATGCCGGTCGTTCAGGCCGCGTGGAGAGAGGGCCGCCGCCCCGCCGGGCTGCGATGCGTGCCTGCGAGTCCGCGATGGCATGTTGCAGGGCGATCGATTGCCGTTCCTTCTCCAGGATGGCGAGGGCGTGCTGGTGGCGCTTGTGTTTTTGCTTGGCCGAATGGTGCATGGCCCGCAAGGTCCAGCCGATGGTCACGGCCACGATGGCGATGGCGGCCAGCACGATGGCAGGGCTGAAGCCCAGGAACGCTGCGACACGTTCGATGTCGACGCCGCCCAACTCGGCCAGGGCATACACGGATTCAGGCTCCAGGTAGATGCCGACGAGCAGCGCCAAGCCGCCCCAGAACAGCGTGGCCGTCGCGAAGGCACCGACCAGCGATCCAGTGGTCGCCTCGGGGTCTCGGCGCATGGTCTTTGAAGCCCGGACGGACATGATGGCACCGACGACGATGACGGCGATCCCGGTGATGATGGCGTTGGCCTGCACGAAGTCCCATGCTGGGTTGGCATACGCCTCCCGCAGCGCGGCGGCCTGTGCTTCGATGGGACTACCCGGGCGGCGGGTCTCGTAGGCGAACCACAAGAACGCGGCGTGATAGGCGACCATGCCGATGGTGGACAGGACGATGAAACGCACCAGGGGCATGCGGGCCAGGCCGGCGGGGATGCTGACCAGCACACGCGTCAGCGGGAACAGCCGAAGGAACAGCACCAACGTCTGGCCGAGCGGCTTCTTGAACGTCGCCTCCAGTTTCTCCCGCCGCCGTTTGGGCATCATGAAGAAACCCGGATAACGCTCCACCAGGCGCCGACCACCACCACGGGTCGCCGCGTACAGCATCAAGCTGCCCACCATGCCCGCGGCACTGGCGAGGATGATCAACATCACCAAGCCGTTCGGGTCGGTGCCGTAGGTGGTCACCGCGATGATGAGCACCAGTTCTCCCGGGAACACCGGCAGGAGCATCGCGCCGTCGAGCACGAGCAGGATGAAGATGGCGATCAGCCCGTACCGTTCGATGAGGTCGAGGCCGATGGCCACAATGTCGACGGCCATAGGACATCTCCCTATGTCTCAGGCCAGGCACTTGACGGTGACGGCGACGCCGTTTTGTGACTGGTCCAGGGCCATGGCGGGCCAATCCCCCGTCGGCGGCCTGCTATGACGACACTCCGGTCAGGCAGCCCGCCCTTGCGCCGTGTTGGCCGTTGTCCAGAAGGCCCCGGGGCGCTTGCACGTGGGCCTTATGTCACGATGCACGGACTTCCAGCAGTGCCCACAATCACCGCACTTCGGCCCGGAGAGATCCTGCTGGGAGGCGCCGATGCGCCGCCGTCGCTGCTCTTGCGCTACGCCAACCGGCATGGGCTGATCGCCGGGGCGACCGGCACCGGCAAAACGATCTCGATGCAGGTCTTGGTCGAGGGCTTCAGCCGCGCCGGCGTGCCGGTGTTCGTGGCCGACGTCAAAGGGGACCTGTCGGGCCTCGCGGCACCGGCCAAGCCGCACGCCAAGATCGATGACCGCATCAAACGCATCGGCATCGTCGACTATGCTCCCTGGGTGGCGCCGGTCATGTTCTGGGACCTGTTCGGCGAACAAGGCCTGCAGATCCGCACCACTGCATCTGAGATGGGTCCGGTCTTGCTGGCCCGCATGCTGGACCTGAACGAGACCCAAGAAGGTGTCCTCAATATCGCGTTCCGCGTGGCCGACGAACAGGGGTGGCTACTGCTCGACCTCAAAGATCTGCGGGCCATCCTGACCCACTGCTCCGAACATGCCTCCGAATTGTCTGCCGCGTATGGCAACGTCAGCGGCGCCAGCGTCGGCGCCATCCAACGCAAGCTCCTCGTCCTCGAACAGCAGCGCGGCGAGGAGTTCTTCGGTGAGCCCGCCCTCGACATCCGCGACTTCATGCGCACCACCGAAGGCGCAGGCAACGTCAACATCCTCGCGGCAGACCAACTCATGGCGTCGCCCAAACTGTACGCCACGTTCCTGCTGTGGCTGCTGTCGGAGCTGTTCGAGGAGCTACCTGAGGTCGGCGACCAGGACAAACCGCAGCTCGTCTTCTTCTTCGACGAGGCCCATCTGTTGTTCTCCGACGCGCCCCGCAGCCTGGTGGACAAGGTCGCGCAGGTCGTGCGTCTGGTCCGATCCAAGGGTGTGGGCGTGTACTTCGTCACGCAGACGCCGACCGACATCCCCGACGATGTGTTGGGCCAGCTCGGCAACCGCATCCAACACGCGCTCAGGGCGTTCACTCCGCGTGATCAGAAAGCCGTCAAGGCAGCGGCCGAGACCTTCCGCCCCAATCCGGCGTTCGACGTCGCCACCATCATCGCGACGCTCGGCGTCGGTGAGGCACTCGTGTCGGTGCTGGACGCCAAAGGCAGTCCGACCATCGTGCAGAAGACCTTGATGTGTCCCCCGCGGTCGCAGATCGGCCCCGTTGCCCCGGCGAGACGGGCGGCCGCCAATGCGGTCCAGACCTGGGCCCAGGTGTACAAGCAGGAGGTCGATCGCCACTCGGCGTACGAGGTGCTGCAACAAAGGGCTGCGACGCCGCGGGAGGCCACGCTCAAAGTCACGCCGGCCAAGAAGGCGAAGAAGGGCGGCAAGCGGACGGACGGCCAGAAGATGGCCAGCTCGGCCATGCGTTCTTTCGGCACACAGATCGGGGGCAGCCTGGGCCGCTCGATCATGCGCGGCTTACTGGGATCGATCCTGAAGTGACCTCGGCGGCCGTCAGACGGCCGGCTGCACGAGCGGTCCGATGACCTCGTCACAGAAGTGCGACAGGCTGCGCGGCGGCTTGCCGGTGATGGCCCTGACGTCGTTGGTGACCAGGTCCCCCCAGCCTTCGCTGTAGGCCTTGGCATAATCGACGGCGGATTGGGCCGACCACTCACTGAGGCCGAAGTCGAGGCTGTCATGCCAGATGGGTTCCAACGGCACGGGTACGTACTGCACTTTGCTGCCGACGACGCGGCTCACGGTCTTGGCGACGTCGCTCCAGCCGATGCTGGCGGGCCCGGTCAGGGTGTAGGTCTTGTTGACGTGGCCGCCGTTGAGGAGGATGGTGGCTGCGCAGGCGGCGGTGTCGCGGGCGTCGATCATGCCGAGGCGGGCGCTGCCCATGCCTTGGCGGATCTTGCCGTCGCCCTGGATGCTCGGCAAGGCCTGTAGGATGTTCTGGAAGTGGAAATTTGGCCGCAGGATGGTGTGGGGGAGGCCGCTCGATCTGAGCTCCATCTCGCTGCGGTGGTGGGCCCGGCCGTTGGATGTCGGGGCGTCCACGGACGCTTTCAGGGCACTGACACGCACCACGTGGACATTGCTGCCCTCGGCCGCGTCGATGAGGTTGTGCATCTGCTTGGGGGCGTTGGGGCTGGCCGCCGTCAGGAACAACGCGGCGTCCACGCCCTCGAACAGGCTCGGCGGCACCGGCTTGTCAAGGTCCTGCAGCACCACTTTGCAGCCGAGTTCGAGCAGGGGGCGCGACTTGGTCAGGTCTCGTACCACCGCGCGTACCTCAACACCCTGCTGGCGCAGGAGCGGGATCGTCGTCGAGCTGATGCTGCCATTGGCGCCGGTGATGAGAATGGTGCGGTCCATGAGGATACCTTCCAGGCGTAGCCCAATGGAGCACCGACAGCAAGTCACTTGATGACTTGGCGAAGTTGTAGCGGAGGAGAAAAGGAAGAGGCCGCAAAGTGCGGATTTACTTGACGCCGAGGAGTTCGTTGAAGCCCTTGCCCGCGCGGAAGCCGACCTTGACGGACTTCGGCTTGGACTGGGTGATGTACTCTTCCTTGGTGAAGGGGTTGATGGCCTTCTTGCCACCCTTCTGGGCGGGCTTGACCTTCTTGCTGAAGGAACCGACACCGGTGATGGTGATGCGGTCGCTCTTCTTCAGAATCTTGCCGACACCCTCGAAAGTGGTCTTGATGGCAGCACGGGCTTCCGTGGTGCTCATGCCGGTTTCCTTCATCACGTACTCGACTAGGTCCTTGTTGCTAGCGTTGGCCATGGGATTCCCCAATCTGCCGAATCGCCAGGGGGCTTAACCTTAGAGGAATCGATTCGGCCCGGGGATTCGGCCATTTTTGGCTCCAAAAGCGGGTTATTGCCCGGCGTTAGGCCCTATCTCATGGCGTCCATGCCGTCCAAGAAGCCGCCCACGAGGCGGTCGAAGAAGCTCCGACGGTAGGCCGTGAGCAACCGCAGGATCCGGGTCGGATCAAGGGCCTCACAGACGGCGTCCCGACCGATTCTCTCGAAGGAGATCAGCTCATTCTCGCTCACATGTGGCGGGTGGTGGTTGGGTCTGCTGGCCGCCACACCAAGGGCCGAAATCAGATGAGCCTTGGAGGTCGGGCCGGCGCGGACCAGCACCGGGATGCGCCGGGGAAGTTCCTGGCGCAGCGCGGCCAGCATGCGCTTGTCAGCGCGGTCCGTGGCCGCCGGGAAGAACCGCTTGTGGGCGTCGTGCAGGACGGTGGCAAGTCCGGCCTTCTCCAGCGCCGCCAAGTGGCGCTCCAGGGCACCCGTACCTATGCCCAGTTCCCGTTCTCGCAGGTGGCGCCCCGGGTTGGCGTCGACGTGCCGGTACAGGCGTCGGCGGATGTCGAGGACATCGGGCATGTCAGCCCTTGATCATGCCCGCGAAGAACAGTAGCAGGACGGCGGCGTCGGCGATGACCTCGAGTGCGTCGACGAAGGCGCGCTCACCGAACACGATGACCTCGACGATCTTCAGCACGCTCTTGCGGGAGAACGCGCCGGAGGCGGACGCGAACAGCAGGACCATGGCGGTCGGAAGGCGCCTGTACCCTGGCGTGGCGATCCAGAACAACACGGCGGCGAACGCGGCGACAACAAGCCCCAGAGCGTCGTCGCATTCGGCTACGGCCATGACGGCCGCATCGGCGCCGGACCGAATGGACGTGCGGGGACACCGCTCGCCGCCAGCCGCGGCTTACAACAGGATCCACGCGTTGTTGACGACGACCGCCACCATGATGGCGGCAAAGCTGCCCATGGCGGCACCGACCAGACGGCGCTCGCCCACGGACAGCCGGCACGTCAACGGCCACAGGCCCAGGAACGCGGCGGCCAAGGTGACCTTGAGCGCCCCATAGGCCCACCAGCCGGGTCCCTCGATGACCGCTCGGCTGACGGGATTTGCCTCGACGGCCCCACCCTGCATGGCGAGGAACGTCGTGGTGAGGTCGAGAAGCTGCAAGGCGGCTTGGGCGATGAGCAGCAGGGCCAGGGCCGGGATCGTCGGGCGGGCTTCGAGGGCGACCGTCTCGCTCATGGGTCAGGCATCGATCCGGCCCCTTTGGTGCCACCCGCGAACGCCTGGAACATCGGCCAACACTCATCATGGCGAGCGCTCTGCATCGCCCATGGCGAAACAGAGAATCACGGGTCAAGCGGTCCTGCGGGGGACCGGCCACGACTGGGACCATTGGTTCGAGATCATCGACGGGTTCGGCCCGCTGCCGGACCACACCGCCCGCGCCAAGGCACTCGCCGAGGCCGTCCCGGACCTGCGCGGCTGGTGGGTCCAGGAGATCGTGGTGCAGTTCGAACGCAAGCGTGGCCTACGCGTCGTCGGCCAGAGCAGCCGCGGCGATTTCCAGATCACGTGCTCCAAGACACTTTACATCGACCTGGATGAGGCATGGGAGCGGCTCACCACGGTCCCGTTCTTGGGGCCGGTCGACTGGACCGAAGGCGTCGAGGCGGAGGTGCCCGGCGGCCGCATCGAAGTGCGCCGGGTGGCCCCCGGCAAGATGCTGCGTTGGTTCTGGTTCGACGACAGCGGAAAATCCACTGTGGAAGTGGACTTCCAATCCAAGGACGGTAAGACCGCTGTCCGTTTCGGCCACAGCGGTCTCGTCTCGAAGGAGGCCGCAGCGCCGTACCGCGCCCGCTGGAAGGACGCCCTCGACATGCTCGACGCGGCATAGGGCGCCGTCTCAGCGCGCGTCAGGCCACACCGCAGCCCACACCGTTTCCTGGTTGGCCGGCTTCAATGCCCGCCCGGCGATGTGCGCCTTGTGCGGCCTACCCCGACGTTCTTTGCGGCCGCGCGGGCCCCAGTAGGTGCCCCCCTCGACATCGGCGGTGGCGGCGTACAGCGTAGGCAACGCCCCCCGTGCTGCGGTCTGCAGGAACGGCACATACGGCAGCATGAGCGCCTTCAGGTACCACGGCATGTCCTTGGCCAACCGGGTCAGGCTGACGCCGGGATGCGCCGCCACGGAGATGACATTGGATCCGGATTCGCGTAGATGGCGCTCCAATCGCAGGGCGAAGATGAGGTCGCCCAGCTTGCTCTGCGCGTACGCCTTCCACGGATTGTAATCGGCACCGGTGAAGCTCGCCGGGTCGATGTCGCCGCTGCGGTGGGCCAGGCTGGCGATGGTGACGACGCGCTCCGTGATGCGGTCGAGTAGCCCGTGGGTCAGGGCGGCGTGGCCGACGACGTTGACCCCCCACTGGGACTCGTAGCCCTGCGGCGTCAATGCCTCGGGCACCATCATGATGCCGGCGTTGTTGATCAACACGGCGATGGTCTTGGGCGCCCGCGCCACGAACGCCGCGACACTCTCCAGGTCTCCCAGGTCGAGCAGCTCGCCACGCGCGCGGCCGCGGGCCACCTTGTTGATGCGGGCGGCAGCCTCCTCGGCGGCGTCGAGCCGGCGGCACGCCAGCACCACATCCGCCCCGCGCTTGGCCAACTCCAGCGCGGCGTAGTAGCCGATGCCGCTGTTGGCGCCGGTGATGACGACGGTCTTGCCCGTCTGGTCGGGGATATCGTCGAGGGACCACTTCATGCTGGGCCATGCGCGTCGGTCGTACTTGACGAGCGCCATCCGGGGCCCGATTGCCCCCAGGGCCGATACGGGCCAGCCGCAACGCGCATGGTCCCCGCCGCCGAACATGGGCCTATGGAGAAAGAGTGGCTCGCCAACGATTGCTTCTACGTCGATAAGCGCCAGAACGCCTCGCGCGTGCTGGGCTACCTTCGTGGCGACCGCAAAGAGGTCCCGATCATCGAGGACAATGGCCGACCGTACGCCATCATCGACCCCCGGGGCCCCATCCGCCGCGGCCTGACACAGGGCATGCACATCGAGAAGATGGCGTGGCCGGTCCCCATCATCCAAGACGGTGACAACGAGGCGGGCATCCTGGCACGCTTCGCCAGTTCGGGTGCTTCGTACCTGCCTGCGTACCTGGGGCGCCCGCCGCGCAAGGCCGGCTACCTCGACGCCAACACGTTCCTGCAACACGCCTACCAAAGCGGCCCTTCTGCGGCCTCGTTGGCACAAGGCGTGCCGCCCCTATGGGCGGACAGCACCATCGAGGACGCCGTGCAGGCCTTCGCAGCCAGCGCCCTGCCATACTTGCCCGTCATCAGCGACAAAGTGGACGGCATCGTGCGCCGCCACTCCGTCATGCCGTACTTGGAACACAATCCGGGGGGCATGGGCCGCCGCGATGTTGCGGGCAACCGCTCGGAGATACGCCCGGAGAACCTGGAAGCGCTCATCGAAGACTATGCACCGACGCTGGCGGCTGACGCCGACTTCGAGACCATCAAGGAGGCGCTCAACGACCAGCCCGTCTGGTTCATCGACCACGAGGGTATCCAAGCCATCACCGCCGTGGGCGTCCTACAGGCCATCCATGCCTTGAGTGCGCCACCGATCCAAGAAGAACAGGCCGCGCACTTCCGCCAGGTCCGTCGGTAGGTCGGCGCCGGCCCGTGGCTGGTTCGTCAAAACGATGCTGCAATCAGCACCGCGATGACCGCCTCGATGGCCCAAGAGACGTGGCGGCCACGGGACACGACGACGGTCAGCAATGAGGTCGCCGCGAACGTCGCCACGAGGATCCACCGCACGGTGGCCGTGGGCTCGAGCAGCAGCACCGCCGCGAGCCCCCAGGCCATGATGCTCATGACGTGCCAGACGAATCGCAGGGTGCGTTTTGTGAAGATGTCCGAACCCAGCAAGACCGGTTGTGGCAGCCGCTGCATGTGCCTGACGACGAGGCGCTCGCCAAGTATGCTGTGCGCTAGACCTAGTAGCACGATGAGCACGGCAGCCGCCACAAGGCGGCCATCCATCTACGCCTCGAGGATGCGCTGCACTTCGGCCACGATCTTCGTCTCGTCCGGCATGTACCAGTGCTCACGCGCCAACAACGGCGTGTGGACGTCGGGTGCGCAGACGAGACCGATCGGGGCCTCCAGCGCGTAGAAAGCGTCGGATTCCGTGATGCGGCGCGTGATCTCGCTGCCCCAGCCGCCGGAGCGGGGGGCTTCTTGGACGATGACGACGCGGCCGGTCTTCTTGACCGACTTGAGGATCGTCTCCGAGTCCATCGGGCTGATGGTCTGGAGGTCGAGCACTTCGACGCTGACGCCGTCGGCTTCGAGTTGCTTGACGGCGATCTCGGTGAAGTAGCGCATGGCGCCCCACGTGACGATGGTGATATCGGTGCCTTCCTGCACGACCTCGGTCTTGCGCAGCTCGGCGACCTCTTCCTCGAGTGGGATGTCCTCGCGGTACTTGCGGTACAGGAACTTGGGCTCCATGAAGATGACCGGCTCATCACTGCGGATGGCGGCCTTCAGCAGGGCGCGGGCGTTGCGCGGCGTGCTCGGCATGATGACGGTCAGGCCGGGCGTGTGCGCGTAGTACGCCTCGCGGGATTCCGAGTGGTGCTCGAGGGCACGGACACCGGCACCCATGGGCATGTGGATGACCATGGGGAGCTTGTGGCGGCCGTTGGTGCGCTTGAGGTAGCGCGCCATGTGGGATTCGTAGTGGTGCATCGCGTTGTATGCGAAGCCGCTGAACTGCATCTCGCCGATGGGGCGGTAGCCGGCGATGGCAAGGCCGGTGGCGGCGCCGACGATGGCCATCTCGGAGATGGGGGTGTCGAAGACGCGGTCGCGGCCGTATTTGTCGAACAGGCCGTCGGTGAGGCGGAAGATACCGCCGTCACGGCCGACGTCTTCGCCGAGCACCATGACCTTGGGGTCGCGGGCCATCTCTTCGTCGAAGGCCATGTTCATGGCTTCGATGAGGTTGAGTTGGACGTAGCCGGACTCGTCGCACTGCTCCTTGTTCTTCTCGTACTGCACTTGCCAGGTCGGTTTGGTGAAGAACGGGTCGTCCTCGGGCGTGGTCTTCGGGTGGTTGATGACAGTCTCGGGGGTCATGCGGACGCCTCCGTGTGGGAGTGCTCGGTCGTGGCGACAGAGCGCTTCGCTGAGAGCATCAGTGCATCCCCTCCGGGAGGCCGTGCTTGGCGAAGTGAGCGAGCAGTTGTTCCTTCTGCATCTCGAGGTAAGGGGGGTTCTCAAGGTACGCGTTGGCGAACATGTAGTCCGGCGTCTTGAGTGTCTGGCGGCGGGCTTCGAAGCGCTCGATGGCGTCGTCGATCCGGGCACGGATGCGCTCCTCCATCTCGGTCTGCTTGGTGGCGTTCCACCAGCGCTTCTTGGTGAGGTACTTGCGGACCCGGTCGATGGGGTCCTTGGCGGCCCATTCGTCTTCCAGGCTCTGGGGCCGGTACTTCTTGGGGTCGTCTGCCGTGGTGTGGACGTTCATGCGGAACGTCACGGCTTCGATGAGCGTAGGACCTTCGCCGTTGCGGGCGCGTTCGACCGCCTCGCGGGTGACCTTGATGACGGCCAGCAGATCGTTGCCGTCCACTTGCACGCCGGGGATGCCGTACGCGAGCGCCTTCTGGGCGATGGTCTCGGAGGAGGTCTGCCACCTGCGAGGCACGGAGATGGCCCACTGGTTGTTCTGGATGAAGAAGACGACCGGGCTCTTCAGGACGCCTGCCATGTTGACGGCTTCGTGGAAATCGCCTTCGCTGGTGCTGCCGTCGCCGCCGTACGTGATGGCGATGTTCTTGGTGCCGTCCTTGACCTCGGCCCAGGCGCAGCCGAGGGCGTGCGTGTACTGGGTGCCGATGGGGATGCAGACGGGGAGGACCTTGGCGCCCTCAGGAATGTTCATGCCTTCTTCGAAACCGGCCGCGTACAGCAGGTCGTCGCAGGGGTCGGCGCCACGGTGCAGGTAGCCGACCGACTCGCGGAAGCTCGGGCAGAACCAGTCCTGGTCGGTGGTGCAGTACATGCTACCGGCCTGGGCGGCTTCTTGGCCATGAGCTGGCGCGAAGGTACCGATGCGGCCCTGGCGTTGGAGTTTGAGGCGGCGGTGGTCCCATTCGCGACTGAAACTCATCAGTTCGAAGAGGTACAGGAGGTCCTCCTTGGGGACCTTCGGATCGAGCTTTGCGTCGACGTTGCCGTCTACGTCAAGGACGGAGACGAAATCGATCTTCGTGGATTGGTAAGCGGTCGTGACCGGCATGAAAATGACCTCATGGGTCGCGTGCCTCCTGGAGGATGCACGCTGAGCAAAGCCGCGCGACGATGGGCCCCTATTTGACCGTCACCGAGCCCGCACACGAAAACTCGAACATGTTCACCCAAGGCGCGGCATATCTGGCTAGCTGGTGTGCTTGTGGTGGGCTCGGCGGGCGGCGAGGACGATGGCAGCCAACAGCCCGGCAGCGCCGGCGGCGAGCAAGAGTTGGCCGATGCCGGCGTCGTGGCGCAGCACCGCGCCGATGGCTGCGACGCCGCCAGCGATGAGCGCCCAGCGCCGCCACGGTGCCAACACGATGCCGGTGCCGGCCTGGACGAGGGCCGGGCCGTGGATGGCGATGGTGGTGGCCGGCAGGACGTAATGGCCGATGACGGCGACCGCTGCGCCACCCAGGAGCCACCAGAACTTCTGGCCACGCCACAGGGCGATGCCCATCAGCACCATGCCGAGGCCGCTCAGCGTTCCGCCCACCGCGAAACCGACCCAGTACCACGACGGTTCGGTCACGCCGGTCAGGGCCAGCACGGCGCGCACGATGGTGACGACGGGTGCGACGGTGAGCATCCACAGGCCGGGTGCCAGCAGGCGGGATCGGTCCACGGACGTGGCGACACGCCGGGGCTACATCACGCCTGTGCCACGAGACGGTCAAGGATGGCGCGGGCGGCGTCGGGGTCCGAACGCAGGGTGGTCTTGTCGGCGCGCTGACCTTGCCACACGGACTCGATGGTGCCGTTGGCGTCGATGAAGATGCTGACAGGTTGGTAGGAGACCTGGAACAATGGCCGCACGTCGTCGCTCGGGTCCCACCAGTTCGTGTAGGGCCATTGCGCCGTTTCCTCACGCAGGTCGGATTCGTACGACCGGCTGTCGATGCTGACCATGACGAACTCTACGACGTCGCCGTATTCGTCGTACAGGTCGGCCAGGATGGGTTCCTCGCCTTCGCACACGGTGCACCAGGTGGCCCAGATGTGGAACAGGACGGGGCGGCCCAGGTAGTCTGCCAAGGCAACCGGCTCGCCGTCCAGGTCGTACGCCGAATACGCCGGCGCCGCCATGCCTTCCAATGGGTGGCCTTTGCGCTCGTCCCCGATGATGGTCGGGTCCAGGTCGCCGGCGTCGCCGGGCGACGTCGTGCAACCCGAAAGCACGAGTGCCGAGAAGATGGCCAAGACCGCGATGCGCATGGTCGACATTGGGGCCGGGCCATACTTGTGGGTTTTCCAACGGGTCGCACGCATCATGCGGCACCGGCCGCCAGAGCCTCCGCGGCCAGGTCGGCCTCGATCTGCTCGGCCGTGGCGGCGGCGATGCCCATGGTCTCCTGTAGATTCAGCAGGAACTTGCGCTCCAATTCCCCGATGTGGCCATCGATCAGCGTGCGTCGGACCTGTTCGGTGTAGAATCGCAGCTCCTGGTGCGTCTCTTCTTCCGGCGGTACAGCACGGTCGATGACCTTGCGCTGCAACCGCTCTTGCAGGGGCCCCAGCACCAGCGTAAGCCCCGCGGCGGATCCAAGGCCAACGGCAGGGCCAAAGGTGCTCGATGCCAGCCCCTCCAGGCTCTCGGAGACGGCGAAGAACACCGTGAAGAAGACGCTCGCGAGCCCGAAGCGACGGATCTGCGCGCGCATCCGGGTCTGCTCGTGGCTCGCCTGGTAGCGTGTGATTCCATAGGCTACCAGCACCGGGTACGGGATGGTCCAGATGCCTTGGAAGATGTTGAACACCGACAGGGCGCGGCCGGCGGCTTGGATCTCGTCGGCACCGATGAAGAACACGGCCGCCGCGACGCCGAGACTGATGAGTGGCAGCAGAACGGCCACCACGTAGAGAATGAAGTGGCGACGACTGCCGGCCCGGCCTGGGTGGCGCGCCGCGTCGCGGCCGAGCACGACGCCGGCGGCGACGACCGGGACAAGTGCCAGGACGGCGACCCAGTGCCCCAGTTCGAAGCCGGCTCCCAGGTCTGCGCGACTGATGCCTCCTGCCGCGGCAAGGCGACCGAAGAAGTCCAGGACATCGACGAACAGGAATTCGCCGGCACCGGTGAACACGGGAAGGAACAGGAATCCGAGCCCCGAGTAGAACGCGCCAGCGCGCCTGTCGTCGGGGATGTCTCGCACCGACTCCCGGAACAGCAGCAGTGCGAACACCGCGTACAACGGGTAGTAGACGCCGGTGATGACGAACAGCCAGCCACCCGGCCGCAAGGGTGCGGTCTCCCACCAGATGGACGGCACCAGGAAGTACAAGCCGATGAGCGCCAGCGCACCCACGAGGGTGGCGCCGGCGACGAGGCGATGACGGATGGCCAGTCGGGCGTTGTTCTGCGCCAGATAGACGTACAGGAAGTACAGTGCCGCGAACAAGACCAGCACGCTGGTCATCGGGTGCAGGTGCCTGGCAAAGCCGCCGGTGGCTGCGTCCAATCCTTCGCCGGGGCGGATGTTGATGGTGCCGTGATTGGCCCACAGGGCCAGCACGATGTCTGCGGCGCCACGAGCGATGAAGAGGGCGGCGAAGGCGACGTTGATGGGCCGCGTGCGGTCGCGGACCAAGATCCACGTCGCCAGCACCAGCATCAGCAAGCCGGCGAACAGCAGCGGCAGGACGTCCCCGGCGACCAACGCTTGGTACGTCCGGGGCCCGAGATCAAGGTCTGTGATGCGCTCGACCTGCTGGCCGTCGGCGTCCACCACCAGCCGTAGGACGAAGCTACCGGTTTGCCCCATGGTCAGGTCCACAGAGGTCGGGATGGTCGCGCCGGTGGCGGCAGAGAAGACCTCCTCGCCTGCGACCACGTAGAGTGACCAGGGTGCATCGATCGGGGTCGGGTTGTCGATGAGGACCGTGAAGGGACGGCTGATGGATGGCGAACCCTCGATGCCCAGCGTCATGCTAGCAAGGCTTGCTGCCTTCGGGTTGGCTTCGATGACGACCTGGGTCTCGGCGGTCAGGGCGGTGCCATCCACGTCCAGGCGCAAGGTGTGGTCGCCGGCGTGCCGCAGCACGATGGTCCGGTCGGAGGGCAATGTCGTGCCGATGGCGATGGTCTGATCGACGCCGTCATGGCTGGCCGTGACGCGCCAATCGGCAGCCATGGGCGGATCCGATGTCACGCGCAGCACGATGTCGGCCGGGGCCGTCGCCTCGCCGGGCTCGGCGGCGATGGAGACGCTTTGTGCGGCAGTGGGAGCAGCCAGGACCAGCACCGCCAGAGCCACGAGAAGGATATGCCCGGCAAGGTGGGTGCCGCGGTCCATGGCAAGCCTCGAGCGGCGCGCGGCGTCAAAAAGGGGTGGGTACGCCGACCGATGTGGCGGGCTGGAGGGGAAAAGGGCAGCTCAAAGCGGTTCAGTATTTGCAGTCGACCGGGCGCGGGGCGCCGGGCTGGACCACGCTCGTCGGGTCGCTGGGGTCGAACGTGCCGAGGCTGGCGCCCGTGACGTACTCCTCTTCCACATCACAGTCTTGGCCAGACCCGGGACCGGCTTCGACCGGCGCGACCATCAGCAGGCAAGCAAGCACGAGGGCGATACCCAATACACGCATGCGGGCGGGACAGCCCCACCCGCACAAAAGGGGTGCCCTGACGCCCCCCATCGCCCAGTCGTCGCCACCGCGTTCGGCAGGCTATGCGGTCGGTGTTTCGGTCTGCACCGCTGCCACGAGGGCCTCGACGACCGCCGGGTCTTCGAGCGTGCTGGTGTCTTGGGTGATGGCTTCGCCCCGTGCGATGGCACGCAGGATGCGGCGCATGATCTTGCCACTGCGAGTCTTGGGCAATGCCTGTGCGATGACGATGCGTTCGGGCCGCGCCGTCTTGCCGATCTCCTTGGCGACGTGGTCGCGCAGGACCTCCACCGAGACGTCGTCACGCAACACCACGAAGGCGTGGATGGCTTCCCCAGTGATCTCATGCAGGGCCCCGACGACGGCGGCTTCCGCCACGGCCGGGTGGGACACCAATGCTGATTCGACCTCCATGGTGCCGATGCGGTGGCCGCTGACATTCAGGACGTCATCGAAGCGTCCCAGGATCCAGTAGTTGCCATCGGCGTCGCACCGCGCGGTGTCACCGGCGACGTAGTAGCGGTTCTGGAACTTGGCCCAGTAGGTCTCGACGTAACGATCGGGGTCACGCCAGACATTGCGCAGCATGCCGGGCCACGGCCTGGTGAAGACCAGGTAGCCTCCATGGTCCGGTTGGGTGATGGGGTCGCCTCGCTCGTCGACGATGGCAGCGGACAGGCCGGGCAGGGCCGCGCCGCAACTGCCTGGTCGCGTGGTGCTGGCGCCGGGCAAGGGGCTGAGCATGATGCCGCCGGTCTCCGTCTGCCACCACGTGTCGACGATGGGGCAGCGCTCGTGGCCGATGTGCTCGTGGTACCACATCCAGGCTTCCGGATTGATGGGTTCCCCGACGGTCCCGAGGACGCGAAGACTGGACAGGTCATGCTTGGCCGGCCACCCATCGCCGGCACGCATGAGGGCACGGATGGCGGTAGGGGCGGTGTAGAAGACGGAGACCTTGTGGCGCTCGACCACGTCCCACATGCGGTCTGCCTGCGGGTACGTCGGGGCACCTTCGTACATCACGGTGGTGGCGCCATTGGCCAGGGGCCCGTAGACGATGTAGGTGTGCCCCGTGACCCAGCCGACGTCGGCGGTGCACCAGTAGATGTCGTCGGGTTGCAGGTCGAACACCCAACGGGTGCTGAGGCGCGCCCATGTCAGGTAACCGCCCGTGCTGTGGACGATGCCTTTGGGCTTACCCGTCGAGCCGGACGTATAGAGAATGAACAACGGATGCTCGGCAGGGAACGCCGGCACCTCCGTGACCGGCGTGGCAGCCTCCATCAGGTCATGCCACCAGCGGTCGTGGGCCTGCACCTTCACGTCCGCACCGGTACGGCGCAGGACGACCACGGTGTCGACGGGGGCTTTGGCCACGGCTTCGTCGACGTTGGCCTTGAGTGGCACGATCTTGCCGCCACGGTAGGCGCCGTCGGCGGTGACCACGACCTTGGCGTCGGCGTCTTGGATGCGGTCCGCCAAAGCTTGCGCGGAGAAGCCGCCGAAGACCACGCTGTGGGTGGCGCCGATGCGAGCGCACGCCAACATGGCGACGGCGACTTCGGGGACCATGGGCATGTAGATGATGACGCGGTCGCCGGGGGCTACACCGAGGCCTGTCAAGGCGCCGGCGAAACGGCAGACGTCTGCGTGCAGTTCGCCATAGGTGACGTCGCGCCGGGCACCGTCTTCAGCCTCCCAATGGATGGCGACCACGTCGGCACGCTCCGGCAGGTGGCGGTCAAGGCAGTTGGCCGCGGCGTTGAGGGTGCCGTCCGCGAACCACGTGTAGAACGGGGCCTTGGAATCGTCGAGGACCTGCGTGAACGGCTTGTCCCACACCAGCTCTTCGCGGGCTTGGCGCGCCCAGAACGCTTCGGGCCCGGCTTCGGCTTCCGCGACCAGGGCGGCAAAACGGTCAGCGTCCACGTGGGCGTTCTTGGCGACGGACGCCAATGGGGGAAACGCTCGGGCCTCGTGCAGCATCGACTCCAGGTCAGCCATGGTGCTGCATAACCAGCGTCCTTGACTAAGGACCTTGGGCTGGATGTGGTGGGCGCGACAACCGCTGGGTGAACGGCCAACCCAGCACGGGACCGATGGCCAGCAAGGCGAACGCCGGCCCCCAGCCCCAGGAAGAGGCGGCCCACGGGATCAGGAACAACGGCATGATCGGGATGGCGAAGCCGATGCTGTTCTGGATCGTCAAGGCCGACCCGACGTAGGCGGCCGGCGCGGCCTGGGCAGACAATGCGGAGAACATGGGCGAATCGGCGATGACCATCCAGCCCCACAGCAAGATGCCCGCCGCCAGCAGCCCATCGGGTGCGGCGAACAGCCATGGGCTGGCCAGACACAGCACGCCGCTGGTGCCCAGGGCCAAGCGTGCCACGCGGCCGGCACCGGTCCGGCGGGACCGACCGCCGGCCCACAGACAGCCGAGGGCACCCGCCACGTAGGTGCCGGCGAGCAATGCCTGACCGCGTGCGCCGGTCCAGCCCGCCGCTTCAAGCCAGAACGGCAGCAATCCCCAGAAGGCGAACAGCTCCCACATGTGCCCGAAGTAGCCGAAGCTGCTCCACCGATAGGCCGGCACCTGGTAGGCGCGGACCATCGCCTTGGCATCGAGGCCTTGGCGGGCGGGCAGCAGCGGTCCAGCGTGGAGCCCTGACACGGCGACCGCCGCCACGATGGCGACGGCGCTGACGGCGATGATAGCTGCTGTGACCGGCGTCTGGAAGGTCCGCAGCACCGCCGCCGCCCCGGCGCCGAACGTGTACACACCGAGCAGGATACCGAGCCGCGGGCCCAGCGACGCATACCATGTGGCCAACAAGCGCATGCCGATGGGGTAAATGGGTCCCGCCAGCACACCGGCGATGAACCGCCACGTCAACGCCATCACGAGGGTGTCTGCCGTCAGCAACAATGCGTTGGCCGCCGCGCCTGCGACCAAGAGGATGGCCAAGAGACGACGGGCCGGTAGCCGATCGGGGAGGTCGAACAACACGGCCAACAGCGTGCCGACGACAAAGCCGGCCTGGACCGCGGCCGTCATGGCGCCACTCGCCACACCTTCGGCTCCCACACGTGCCAGGATGGCCGGCGCGGCCACGGAGCCGGTGAAGAACACGGCGCTGCCGCTCAGCAGGACAAACAGCGTCAGCGGGAACGTCCTGCGGGCAGGCACGCAAGTAGCATGGGCGAGGCCGCTTCAAAGCATGGGCTCGATGGTTAATAGGGAACCGCAGCGAAACCTTCCAGTGGCCGCTGGCCGATGCGATCCTTATGCGACGCCCATTGGCATTGCTCGCGGTCCTGCTCTTGGCAGGCACCGCCGCACAAGCTGCCGACTTCAACGACAACGACTACCACGAATACATCCTGTACGATGTGGACACCCCCAACATCGACGTGTTGATCGTGCCCCCCGTGTCGCCGTACTATGCTCGCGACCTGGTCAACATCGAGAAATCGGTCCAGGCCTGGGATGACGGCATCAATGCTATCGGGCCTTCGTGGCTCGCGGACGGCGTCAACATCCGGTCCTACACCCTCGGCTACGACACGCCGACCCCGGAAGCCCTGGCGGACCCCGAGATCATCATCTTCAGCGCCGAGTACAACCCGGTCCTGCTGTTCGGCATCGGCCTGGCGTCCCCCGTCACCTGGTGCCACGGCATCGGGTTTGGCGAGGCGGCCATCGAGTGGCATCAACACGAACAAAGCCCATGGGCAGTCGCCCAGGCCGAGTGCAGCGATGGCGGCTTCCAATGCACCGTCATCAACACGAACTTCTTCTGGCTCCCGGACCAAGAGAACGAGATCAACATGTACGACCTCAACCAGCATGAGCTGGGGCACTGCCTGGGCGTCGGCCACGTCGGCGACGCGTTGGACTTCAGCGCCAACAACTTCCCCGAGCAAGACATCATGAGCTACCAGCACAACCCTTCCCAGGTCCACTGCGTCAGCAACCTCAACATCAAGGCGCTCTCGGCCGTGTACGGCGACATGCTGGGCCACCCCGAACTCCAGCAAGGTGCCGGCTCGTACGTGCACATGAGTGCCGGCCAGTACAGTCACGTAGACTGCCTCAACCCGGGCACCGACTGGCTTGATCTACTGGCACCGGTGCCGGTGGGGCATCAACACCCGGCCCCAGGCAGCACCCTCAACGGCGGCGGCGGCACCGACCCAGGTCCGGACCCCGAACCGGCCCCGGCGCCTGCCGCATTGACCGCGGCCAAGGCCACCAAAGGAAAGAACCAGGTCGTCGACCTGGCGTGGAGCAGCGGTGGCGCGAACATCGACGTCTACCTCAACGGCGCCGTCGGTGCCACGGTCGCCAACGGCGGCGCATACACGGACAACCTCGGCAAGAGTCCCAGCGGCACCTACACCTACAAGGTGTGCAACGCCGGCACGGTCCTGTGCTCCAACGACGTCGCCGTCGTGTACTGAGGCAACCTCGGTCCCTCTTCCCTTCCTTCCCTTGATGGCTCAATCGGTGCTGGGTAAGCGCCGGAGCCTGGCCGGCACGGCCAAGCCGTGCTCGTGCAGCCAGTCACGCAGTTCGCGGTGGCCGTCCGGGCCGACCAGATAGCCGATGCAGCGCTTCGCTCCGCAGGCGCAGACCGGCGGGGGGTCCTGGAAATCAAGATGGTAATCGTACGTGATCTCGTCCCCTTCGCGGATGTCCTTGGTGGCGACGATCCAGATGCGCCGTCCGCGCTCTGTCTGGCCTTCGGCGTTCGGGTCGCAGGAGTGGTTGGCGTGGCGCGCGACGTTCCACGGTCGGGCACCATCGAGATCAAAACGTTGGTTGAGGCGGAACACGAAGATGCGTCCCCGGGCCCATTGGCGTTCGGCGCGGCGGTTGCCCTCACCCCGACTGACGCGCTCGCCACGGTACTCGATGATGGAGGTGCCCTTCGGGAGGTCTCTGGCAGCAAACAGGCCCTTGCCGTGGAGCCGGGATTCCTGGATGCGGACGTACTCGTTGCCAGCGGGGTCGGGCAGCGGTCGCAGCATGCATGGCCATCGGCGGTCCCTGTTGAATGCCTACCGCCCCGGGGGTCTTGGCACGCGCCTGGGCGGGCGGCCTCCGCAGCGCGGCGTCAGATCGATGCGTAGGTCTTCTCGCCGGCGCGGATGGGGATCTGCAACCAGTTCTCTGGTGGCGGGAAGGGGCAACTGTATGCTTCGTTGTACGCGCAGTACGGGTTGTACGCCTGGTTGAAGTCCAAGGCGAAGCGACCCGGTGCGACCTCAGGGGGATCAAGGTAGCGTCCGGCGCCGTACGTCTCCTTGCCGCTGGTCGCATCGCGGAACGGCAAGAACGGGTGCCCATCCGATTCGTACAACGCCAGTCTGCACTCGCCCTCAGGCAAGGTCAGGGCGAAGTGGCCGAGGCGGGTGTAGACGACGACGTCGCCGCCCGAACGCTGGATCTCTAAGGTCGTCTGTTCTTCACGCACCAGGTCCGCTTCCAGGGCGTAACGCGGGTCTGGGGCGAAGTACTGGAGCCCCTTGAATCCGATGCGGTCTTGCGTGGGCAGGGGCGAATGGGGGTCGTCGCGGAACGCCTCGTCCTTGCCGCGCCGGTCGCCTTCGATGCTTGCCTGCCAGTCCATGCGGGTGTCAGCGGTCCTTGGGCGCTAAGGCCTGCCGGTGTCAAAGACCGGCACGGGGGCGACGCGGGGGGCTTCGGTAGGGCCGAAGAACGCCCAGCCCGAGGTCACTCTGCGACCGCCTCTTCGATCATCGCGGCCTCGTCATGGCTGAGCCCCAGCGACTCGCGAAGGCGATCCAGCATGGTCCGCTCTTTGCCTTGGATGATGCCGTCCATCGCGGCGATCTTGGCTTGCTTCTGGTAAAGAGAGCGGCGCTCGTGATGGTCAAGGTCGTGGCTGGATGCGGGCCCGGGAAGCAATCGAGCCGAGAGCCGCTGGGCCAGGTGCTGCACCGGCTGGAACACCAAGGTGATGACGCCGGCGGCCAAGATGGCCAGTAGCGGGCTGTCGATGCCGACCAGCATCTCCGCGCCTTCGGTCATGACCAGGAACACGGACGACACGACGACCAAGACCAGGGCCTTCTGGATGGTGGATCGGACCTGGTCATCAAGGTTCAGCACCAAGCCCGCCATCACGGCGTAGATGAGGTATCCCAGGTGTCCCAAGAGGACCAGTTTGACCGCGAGCAACACAGCGTCGAAATGTGATGCTAGCCAGGGATTCGACTTGGCCACGACGCCGGCCGCGAACAACGCGACCAGCGCCACGTCGCGCAGAGCGAACGCCGCCAGGTAGGCCGCCGCTTGCCGGTCCCGGCGCTGGCGCTGGTGCTGCACGGCGGCGACGAGCGCCCAGGTGCCGATGACGATGTGGGGGCCGCTGATGGCACCAGCGAAGCGGCTGACATGGGCGTACGTCGCGCTGCCATCCAAGACCAGGACCAAGAACAGCGGTGTGGCGGCGGCCATGGCAAGCCACGGCCAGGCAGACCATCGGCGGGCCCATCGGGTCGCGGGCACGTCCAGGGTCTCCACCACGAGCCAGCCATACAGCCACGGGGATGCAGCCAGCGTCATGCGGGCGACGTGGTTCCATGGGCCTGCCAGGTAGCCGCCCAGGCCGTCGGCGATCCCGAACCAGCCAGCTCCGTCGACGAACAGCACAAGCGCCAGGGACTGGGTCATGCGTTGTCGCGGCGCGGCCGCAAGGACGATGGCGGCCATGGCGACGGCGACGATCCCTGTTGCGAGTTCGAGCCCATCCAGCAGCGCCACAGTTGGCGGAGTCTGCCCGCCCTAAGGGTCCTTTCGGACGTCGTGTGTGGTGCACCTGTCCATTGCACGGGCCGGGCGGCTTATGTGCGACTCTGTCACATGCTGGGCTATGCGCTTGTCCGTCGCCGCGTTGGTCGCGTTGGTCGCCTTGGCCACCTTAGCTCCTGCTGCCTCCGCCCACGGCGGCCTGACCCTCAACGAATTCGACATCTACGCCATCAGTGACTTCGAGGGCCACGAGGACAGCTTCCCGTGGGAAGGCTTCGAGATCTGGGACATCTACGCCGGTGATGGCTACAATGAAGCGGTAGGGGCGCACGGCGTCTACTTCAAAGCCAACTTGGCCGGTGATGGCACGGTCCGGCCCACTGGGAGCCAATCGTGGGACATCCGCTTCACGTACAATGTCGGCAGCGACGAATACACGCGCAATATCTCCCACGACGGCAACGAGGTGACCACGGATTTCGAAGCACTCGAATGGCAGATCGCCGACGGCAACGTGTTCCAGATCTACGCTTGGGCACCAGTGCCCGCCTGGGACGGCCTGAGCATCACCGACCTGGTCGTC
The DNA here is from genome assembly GCA_041618195.1 of Thermoplasmatota archaeon. GTDB lineage: Archaea > Thermoplasmatota > E2 > JACPAO01 > JAHFTW01 > JBFGSX01. Next base: position 28,366 of record JBFJNL010000008.1, read on the forward strand.
GTCTCCTCGGTGGATGGAGAGCCCCGGGACATCGCGCCCGGCGGCATCTATGATCCCGCGACCGGCCAAGAAGTGCCCGTCAACGCGCCGCCGACGCCCGTCTTCCCGGAGATCGGCGAAGGGCGCATTGTTGAGGCCGTACCCCTCACAGGTTCCGCGAAGTTCATCGACGTCAAAGTCACGCCCGAAGCCGACGGATGGTTCCAGTTCAACGTCACCAATCCGCTCGCCGCACAAGGACAACACTTCATGGTGAACGCCTCCGCGCCCGGCTGGCGCGTCACCGGCGTCCCGAACGCCGCCAGCATCGAAGGCGGCGCCTCGGCCTCGTTCCGGATGCAGTTCACGCCCGATGCCGCCGCAGTGATTGAGCCGATGCGGTTCGAATTGATGACCGACATCGGCGGGTTGCTGCCGCTCTTTGCATACATGGGCCCCGACGGCATCGTCATCGTTGAAGACGCTGCCCGAGCCACCACGGCCACCATGCCGGAACCGGACGTTGAAGCCCCGGGCTTGCCGCTCGTTTGGATTGGGCTCGTCGTGGCCGTCGTGGCCAGGCGACGCGCCTAGGAGACGACCGCTTCCTCAATCCGCAGCGCAGCGTCGGCGGACAGGCCCAGGCGCTCACGCACACTGCGCAACGCTTGGCGCTCTTTGGGGCCGATGTGGCCGTCGCTGTACGCGATCTCGGCCTGTTCGCGGTAGAATTCCTCGAGGTTGCTCGGCATCGGCACGGTCGCCGAGCCGATGGATTCGGTCAGGCGCATCAGAGGGTTGAGAATGATCACCAACAAGCCCGCCGCGATCGCCCCGCCCAGCAGCCCCGATGTCTCCGTGAAATATTCGCTCACGAAGGTCTGCCCGGCGACGAATACCGCCACGAAGACCCCGGCTAGGCTTGCCCGACTCACGGTCAAGCGGAATTTGCGATCCACGTCGAGCAGTTGGCCACTGAGGACGCTGTAGCTCAGCAACGGCAGGAACACGAGGGTGAGCCACGTCCCGGCCGGGATGTAGATGTAGGGCGCCACGCGGATGAAGAGGTCCAGATCGATCGCCAGCAGCGCCCCGCTCACGACGGCCACCGCGGCCAACGCCACATCATGGGCCATGAAGGCGAACAAGTATGCCGTCGCCCGACGTCGCAACATCGAGCGTGGTGCCGCTCGCAGTCGGGCCATCACCGTGGCGACAATCACATAGATGCCCGCGATGACGATCAACGCGTCGTCGAGGTAGGCTTGCGGTTGGCGCAGGTCCCTAGCGAAGAAGTTCCAGACCGCATTGGCCGTTCCGACGGCGATGCCGAGGATCAAGGTACGCCGGTATCCGGCCGATCCGGCCGCCCACGCCAGCAGAGGGCTTCTCGTGGTCACTGCGGCGACGCGGATCCACAAGAACGCGAGCAACCCGAAGGCGACCTTGCTTACCGCCAACGTCCCGCGCCAGATACGTGGCGGCCAGTTCCAGCCGCTGGCTACGAATTCTGGTATTCCGATGTAACTGACGCCGAAGCTCAAGGATAATAGCGCCGACGTCAACAGGAACCCCACCACCGCGAGCCTCTGCTCCGAACGGCGCGTCCAGTATTGCATCGCCAATGCCAACCCTAAGGATGCGACGCCGTGGATGATGAGGGCGAAGCCGGCAATGAGCGGGAAGTCGGCCACCGGTGTCTACACCGGTCGCGGGAAATAAGGTCCTGCTTCGGCAAACACAGGTTCCACGCTCGTATTGGCTTGCCTGGCGCGCTGCATGAGCGTCGGTCCACATCCGCTTGCGACCCATGCCACGCCGACGGCTGGAGTGACGCGATGCTGGCCACAATGGCTGTCAGGATGCCGATCCGCAGCGCGTCGACGGGGAATCGCCGGTCATCGCATCGGGTGCGCACAAAACAAAATGGGGGAAGGGGAAGAGGGATGCTGCCGCTTTACTTGCGGTGCTTCGGGTGCCACTTGAGCAGCGTCTCTTTGTCGATACGCGTCAAGATGTCCTCATCGACCGTGGCGAGGAGCTTCCAACCGAGATCGAGCGTCTGCTCGATCGTGCGGTCTTCGTCCTTGCCCTGGCGGACGTAGTCGTTCTCGAAGTGGTCTGCGAACTCCAGGATCTGGAGGTCACGCTTCGAGAGAGCGTCCTTACCGACGATGGCCACGAGACCACGCAGGTCACGGCCTTCGGCGTACAGAGCGTAGCACTGGTCGCTGACCTTCTTGTGGTCATCGCGGGTCTTCACGCCACCGATACCGGCGTTCATGAGACGAGACAGGCTCGGCAGAACGTTGATCGGCGGGTAGATACCCTTGCGGTGCAGCTCACGGGAGATGACAATCTGGCCCTCCGTGATGTAACCGGACAGGTCAGGGATCGGGTGGGTGATGTCATCGCCGGGCATCGTCAGGATGGGGAACTGCGTGACACTGCCAGCGCGGCCCTTGATCGTACCGGCGCGCTCGTACAACGACGCCAGGTCAGTGTACATGTAGCCGGGGTAGCCACGGCGGCCAGGCACTTCTTCACGAGCCGCACCGATCTGACGCAGGGCTTCACAGTAATTGGTGACATCCGTGAAGATGACCAGCACGTGGTAGCCCAGGTCGAAGGCGAGGTACTCGGCTGCGGTCAGAGCCAGACGAGGCGTCAGGAGACGCTCGACGGCCGGGTCGTCAGCGAGGTTCTGGAAGATGACGGCGCGCTCGAGTGCACCAGTGCGCTCGAACTCGTTCATGAACTTCTTGGCTTCCTCGTTGGTGATACCCATGGCGGCGAAGACGACAGCGAACTGTTCATCGGTGCCGCGCACCTTGGCCTGACGGGCCACTTGCAACGCGATGTCGTTGTGGGGCAGACCGCTGCCGGAGAAGATGGGCAGCTTCTGGCCACGGACCAGAGAGTTGTTGCCATCGATGGTGCTGATGCCGGTCTGAATGAAGGCGCTCGGGCTCTGGCGGCTGTACGGGTTGATGGCAGCGCCGATGATGTCCCGGTACTCGTCCGGGATGATCTCGGGGCCACCGTCGATGGGGCTGCCTGCACCGCTGAAGACGCGGCCAAGGATGTCCTTGCTGAGACCGAACTTGATGGTCTCGCCAAGGAACTTGACGGTCGTCTTGTCGTTGTCGATACCC
>JBFJNL010000009.1:0-30780 GCA_041618195.1 Thermoplasmatota archaeon
GGTCGCTGTCGCGCCTGATGGATCCGTGGCCGTGCAGTACATCGACTTCAGCCAGGACCCTGCCAACGAACGCTACCACGCTATCGTGTCCGTCAGCGGCGACGCGGGCGCCACGTGGGGCGAGCACCGCTTGAGTTCCATGCCAACCCACGCAGCGCAGGCCGGGGACGCAGTGCAAGGGCATGTCGGGGACTACTTTGGCAATGCGTGGACCAGTGCAGGCTTGTTCGGCGCCTGGCAGGACGGCCGCGATGGCACGGCCGACGCACCGCGATCCGAAATCTACGGATGCGTCCTGCGCTTGGCAACCGGATAGGCCCCCGCCTCTCCCGTCAGATCTCAGGGCCGCCGGGACCCCGTGGCCCGAGCGACGGGCCCTTGGCGTCTGCACCAGCCCGCAGATACGTCTGGCCGTTGAGCGCGTCGCGAGGGCGCACCATCGCCCCAGATCTAGCTGACCCCTACTCGTGATCTTCAAGGTACACGTACTGCAATTCTGGCACGGCTTCCTTGAAGGCCTTCTCGAGGCGGTGCAGGACCGGGCCCGTGTCGGTGCGTTGGAGGCCGTCGCGTAGGATGACTTCGGCGCCCATGAGGGCGGATTGGGGGCCGAGGTGCATGGTGCGGATCTTGACGAGTTCGAGGGTGTCGGGGTCGGCGTCGACGATTTCGCGCAGGCGTTGCAGGTCGCGGGTGCCGAGGCCTCGGCCGATGAGGAGGCTTCGGACGCTGCTGCCTAGGAACAATGCGAAGCCCATGAGCAACACGCCGATGAGGAAGCTGCCTGCGGCGTCGTAGCGGCCGTCGCCGGTCGCCTTGGTCAGGATGAGGGCGAGAGCGGCGATGGGTAGGCCGATGAGGGCAAGGCCGTCTTCGACGAGGACCGTCAACAGGGTGGCATCGCGGTTTTCACGCACCCATTCACGCCGGGAGACGCCTTCGGCGCGGGCGAGTTTGATGGCCTGGGCGACGGCGATGCCGAGGGTGATGGCCTCGATGATGAAGGCAACACCGAGCACGATGAGAGACAGTCGGATCGCGCCGATGTCGTGCGGGTGGCGGAACTTCTCGATGCCTTCGAACACGGAGTAGGCGCCGGCGACGCCAAACAGCAGCACGGCGACCATGAGGGGCCAGAAGTAGGCGGCTTTGCCGGTGCCGAACGGGTATTTCTCGGAGGGCGGCCCATGGGCGCGCTTGATGCCGATGAGCAGCAGGACTTGGTTGCCGACATCGGAGAAACTGTGTGCGGCCTCAGCTAACATGGCGGCGGAGCCGGAGGCCAGGCCGGCGACGAGTTTGCCGATGGCGATCAGCAGGTTTCCGAAGAACGCTGCCCAGACCGCGATGCGAGATTCGCCTGCCATGGGGGGACATCGGCGCGTCTGACGAAAACGTCATCGGCTCGGCTAAGCCGGCGGGAAGCGTGGGCCAGCCTATCTTGGGGCCCGGGGGTGGGCCGGGATCTATGCCGTGTTGGACGTCGCCGCTTTCGCGCTCAGTCGTTGATGGGGATGATGGTCACGGGGCGCGTCGAATGTTCGACGATGGCGCGGGTCACGGAGCCGGTGAAGAAGCGGCGCACGCGGCCCATGCCGTGGCGTCCCATCACGATGAGGTGGGCGTCGTGTTCTTCGGCCGCCTCAAGGATGACGTCCGCGGGAGGGCCCTGGCGTGCGACGACCTCGACGGTCAGCATCTCGCTGCGCAGGCGGTTGGCCCACTGTTGCGTCAACACTTCGACTTCTTCGCGCTGCATCTCTGCCTCGGCTTCGAGGAAGGGTACGTAGGGGCCTTCGCTCACGGTCGCGGCCATGCTCGGGATGGAGGGGGGTTCGCGGAAGGCGTGGACCAGGATGACGGTCGCATCCAATCGGGTGGCGAGCTTCTGCGCCTGCAAGAGCACGCCCGCACCGTTTTGCGAGAGATCGACGGCCAGTAGCATCCGGAACGCTTGCGCCATACGGTCGCCATGCCTGGCCCAGGGCTTAATCCTCGCCCCCCGGCCCGGCGACGGGCACCTGCTTCTCCGTCACCATACCATTATGCCGGTGGCCTGGGGTCTCCTCTGCATGTCCCCGGCTGAACTCTCAAAAGTCGCTAGCGTCGCTGCCGAGGCATGGATCGAGATGCAGGCGCTGCGCCATACCCTGCACTCCATCGTCGCATACCTGGAGCCGACGACGTTCACGCCGGAGGCCTGGGAGGTCTTGGCGGAGCAGGCCCGCATCAAGGCCATCGAGGATTTCCATGAATCCCATCCGGGTTACGGCGACGGCCTGATCATCGAATAGGCGCAGGCCCGGCACGGAGCGACGTCCATGCCGCAAGCAAACGCTCTTGCCGTGGCCTAGAGTTCGAATCTCGTGGACGGCCGAGGCCTGTGGGCTCGCAAATCGCTGGAGATGGTCGATCGCAGCGGGTACCGGCGCATCCTGGGCCTCGTCGATCTGTCCAGCATCGGCATCGCAGCCATCATCGGCGCTGGCATCTTCGTGTTCTTGGGTCAAGAGATCATCACCACGGGTCCGGCCGTCATCATCGCCCTCGCCTTGGCAGGCCTGGCTGCGATGCTGGCGGCGTTCTCGTATGCGGAGGCCGCCGCGATCCTGCCGGGCAATGGCGGCGCGTATGCTTTCTCGTACGCGGTGCTGGGCAATTTCCCGGCGTTCATCGTCGGCTGGTTGTTCATCAATGGCTACGCCATCGGCAATGCGGGCGTCGGCACCGGCTGGGCCAAGTTCCTTGTCACGGGCCTTGATGGCTTGGGGGTCCACATCCCGGTGGCGCTGACCCGGGCACCGCTCGACGGCGGTATCGTCAACTTGCCCGCCGTGTTGTTCTTCGTCGTCATCACGGTCCTGGCGACCACCGGGCTGGAGACCAGCAAGCGCGTCAACAATGTCCTGGTCGTCGTCAAGATCGCCATCGTGCTGTTCGTCATCGTCGTCGGAGCATTTCTCGTCAGGCCCGGCAATTGGACGCCGTTCTCCCCCGGCGGCGTCCGCGGCGTTGCCGGCAGCACGGCCATCCTGTTCTTCGCCTACATGGGATTCGACACCATCGCGGCCACGGGTGCCGAAGCCAAGCATCCGCACCGCAACCTACCCCTCGCCATTGTCATCAGCATCACCGTCTGCACTGTCTTGTATGTCTTGATGGCGGGGGCCGTCACCGGCATCGCCACCGGCGACCAGCTCGGCAGCGAAGCGCCGGTGGCCGACGCGTTCACGGTCGCGGGGGCGCCGTGGGCAGCGGGCATCATCACCGCCGGTGCCCTCGTCGCCCTGGCCACGGTGGCCTACGCTTTCCATATCGCCAGCGCGCGCATCTTCCAAGCGATGGCCTCCGATGGGTTCCTGCCCCGTCGTCTCGCCAAGGTGTCGCGCAACGGCGTCCCCGTCGCCTCGGCGGTCGCCGTCGGTGTCGTCAGTGCGTTGGCTGCCGGTTTCGTACCCTTGCAGCTGCTGATCTCGACGGCGGTGGAGGCCAACATCACGATCTTCATCATCGTCACCGCGGGCATCCTGGTCATCCGCCGCTTGCGCGGGAAGCCAGAGGCATTCCATGTGCCGGTGGCACTGCACGTGGCGGCCATGGTCGCGCTGGCCGGTGTGGTGGTGTTCGGGATCTGGGATCCGCGTATCCACATCGTGTTGGTGGGCTGGCTGGCGCTCGGGATGATGGTGTACGGGTTTTGGGGCCACCGCGCGTCGATGCGGGTTCAGGTCGAGAACACGGCCTCGTAGACGCGTCGCTGGAACCAATGCGGTGCGGCCTCGGCGCCTGGGATGAAGCGGCCGCGCACCGCTTCGTCGGAGCGCAGCCCCTGCGTCACTTGCCGCAGTGCTTCGACGTCCTCGTCGTCCACGTCCCGCATGTGCCATGCGTCGCGTCGGGTGGCCTTTTCGTCGTCCCAGGTCCATGTGTACCAATGGAACGCCGTCTTGTCCGGCTTGCCGGGTATCGGCATGTAGAGATTGACCGACAGCCCCCAGGGGTAGAAGTTCAAGGTGATGTTCGGGAACAGGAACCACCACAGGGCAAAGACCCGATGCTCGTCATGCTGGAACCGGGCTGGCAACAACCCGGCGTCGAAGCCGAGTGCTGGGTCCTTGGCGTAGGCCCATTGTAGGACGCCGTGCTCGTGGACCTCGGTCTGGTACGAATCCATCTGCACGGAACCTGCCAGGCCTTGGCCATGGATGAACGGGATGTGTAGGGTGTCCAGGTAATTGCCTGCGTGCAGCTTCCAGTTGCCGTCGACCTCGCGCACCTCATGTCGGCGGGCCTCGCGACGCAGCGCAGCGATGGGAAGATCCCCCATGGTGTCCTGCAGATCTGCGAGCAGCTCGTCGGCGGATACGTCCGCCTCACCCAAGGCCATCAAGGCCAGGGGGCCCCAGGTCGACGCCGGCATGGAACGCAAGTGGTCGCATGCTCGCGGGAACCCAGGTAGATCGCGCGGCATGCCCGGTTGGCCCTTGTAGCGGCCGTCGGCGTGGAAGCTACGGCCGTGTTGGGGGCATGCGATGGCCTGGCCGACGCTCGGCGCGGTCACCAAGGTGTGCCACGCATGGGTGCAGACGTTGGGAAACCCGCGCAGTGCGCCGTCCATGCTTCGGTGCAGGAAGTATGGGCGCTCCAGCAACGTCACCGGCGCGCGCGCCCCCGGAGTCGCCAGGTGTGTGGCGAGATCCGCCTCGGCCGGCCCTGAAGGGAGCACGGACCAATGGTGGCGAAAGATTGTCGCCAACTCGCGCTCTAGGAACGCCGGCTCTAGGAAGGCCGCCGGCGGCAACGATTCGGCCTGGCGGATGTCTGGGTCGACGACGAACGCCTGCGGGTCCACGATGCTGCCACGCTGCTGTCGATGATAAGCCGGAGGGCGACGTCCCGGCGAACTGCGTCCCAGAGACGGTTCACCTCGCCACGTCGATGGTTCCCTATGCGGGCCATCATCCTGGCTTGCGCATTGGGGTTGGCTGGCTGCACATCGGTCGACCCATTCTACAGTGAAATGCCGGGCTATGCGCCGGACATCTCCTCAGGTGACTTCGTGGCCGGCATCGACAATCCGTTCCTTCCCTTTGTCCGGGGTGCCACGTGGTCGTTCCTCATCGGGGACGCTGACGCTCCCGAGGAGCGCACCGAGGTCGAGGTGCTCACCGAGACGCGGTCCATCCAGGGCGTCGAGACCACCATCGTGCGCGACACGGTGTACGCGCCTGGCGGGGCGATCCTCGAGGAGACGTTTGATTGGTTTGCCCAGGACGATGCGGGCAACGTCTGGTATCTGGGCGAAGACACCTGCGAGTTCGAACGTGGGGAATGCGTCCACAAGGGTGGTTCCTTCGCGTGGGGCATCGGTCCGGTCATCAAGGGCGAGTATGACGACGCCTACGACGAGCCGGAGTGGCTGATCGCCTACGATGTGCCCGGGTTCGGTAGCGGGTCGGGTTGAGGCGAGGGGGAAGTAGGGTTCTACTGCTTGGCCGGCACCGTGCTGTAGCGCAGGTTCGCCCCGTACCGGTCCCCGCTGAGGCGGTCACGGGTACGAGGCGTCCGCGCCCTCGCTCGCTACGTTCGCTCAGTCACGAATGCCATCTTCGCACACGGTCGAGACGGCTTCGCCTTCGGGTAGGTGCGGGCTGTCGATGAGGCGGCAGATACGCTTGCCACCCTTGGATTTGCGCAGATAGATGCGGAAGGTGCTGGTGTGGCCGACGATGTGGCCGCCGATGGCGCGGGTCGGGTCGCCGAAGAAGGCGTCGGGTTTGGCGCTGACCTGGTTGGTGACGATGACTGCGGCGTTGTTGAGGCCAGCCAGTTTCTGCAGGTCGTGCATGTGGCGGTTCAGCTTTTGCTGGCGATCCGCCAGCATGCCGCGGCCAGCGAACTCGGCGCGGAAATGGGCGGTCAGGCTGTCGACGACGATCATGCGGACGGGGAACTGCTTGCAGATCTCGTGGGCCCGCTCGGCCAGCAGCATCTGGTGGTTGCTGTTGAATGCGCGGGCGACGTGGATGCGGCTCAGCACCTCGTCAGGGTCTTGGCCGTTGGCTAGCGCCATCTGCCGGATGCGCTCGGGGCGGAACGTGTTCTCGGTGTCGATGAACAACGCGTGGCCGCTTAGGCCACCGTCCTCGGGGGAGCGCTGGACATTGACGCACAGTTGGTGGGCGAACTGGGTCTTGCACGAGCCGAACTCGCCGTAGAATTCCGTGATGCACTGGGTCTCGATGCCGCCGCCCATCAGCTCGTCGAAGTTCTTGGAGCCGGTGTGGATCTTGTTGACGGTGGCACGCTTGGCGGCCACGTCGAGGCCGGTGACGAAGCCACCGACGTCGGCGAGTTTGCGCGCGGCGTTGATGATCTTCTGTGCGACGCCTTCGCCGACGTCCGCCTTGTCTGCGAGTTCGCTCGGGCTGGCGACGGCGATGGACATCAGGTCCTCGAAGCCGGCTTCCTTGAGTTTGTCTGCGGTGGCGGGGCCGACGCCGGGGAGGTCGTCGACGGTCATCTTGATGTTCTCTTCTTGGGCCGCTTCGGGTACCATGGCATCGATGGGGTGCTTGGCGGCGTTCTCATCGTAGGGCGCCATGCCGAGCATGGTGCGAGCGTCGTCGATGGTCTTGCGGGCGACGTTGCGGCTGAGGCCGGCGAAGTCCTTGACGTCGTCGGGCGTCGCGTTGGCGACGGCGAGGACGGTCTCGAAACCGCCGGCGCGTAGCTTGTCGGCTTTTTGGTAGTTCATGGTCGGCATGTCTTCGATGACGATGCCGCCTTGGGCGTCGAGGAGTTTCTTGGTCTCCTCGATGAGCGTCGCGGCGGCTCCGACCGGGATGCCGGTGCGTTCAGCGATCTCCTCGGCCGTGGCCTTGGTGATACTGGTGGCGTTGAAGCCGGCATCTTTGAGTTTCTCGGCTTTGGTGGCGCCGACGCCTGGGATCTGAGTGAGGGGCATCTTGGACATGATCGCACCTTGCAGATACCCAGATTGGCCCGTCACGCATGAGTGTGAGGGAGGGTCGAGTGAATGGACTCAACGGGCCCGTGCGGCCAACGGGACTCCCGTAGCGATGAGCAGCAGCGCCCACGTGGCACTCAGTGCCTGCCAGTCTCCTGCGGCAAGGAACCGCAGGTCCTGCACCAGGGCTCCGACGACGACGAACGTGGCCGCGGCGCCGAACAGGATGGGCCAGCCCGCGTGGACCGCCTTGCCCGGATCGCGCCACCATGCCGCCACCAGGGCGATGTGGAACAACCAGATGGCGGTCGAGATGGACGAAATGAGCACAGCGAAGGCGTTGGCCGCCAACAGCGACAACGCCACGAGCAACATCGCCCATTGGGCTTGCAGCCGGGTGGCGGTCGCCGGGGCTTGACGGTCGTTGAGACGAGCGAAAGGGCGCCACCAGTGGCCGGCCTCGGCGGCGGCCGCGTACAGACGCGGGCCGGTCATGCTCTGGGTGTGGAGCGTGCCCAGCACGGCGATGGCGACGACCAGGCTGACGGCCTTGCGGGCGCCTGGACCGTACAGGTTGCCTGCGGCTTCGGCGGCGATGACCCGACCTTCTACCGTGCCGCTCAGAAACATGCCGATCAGGGCGACCATGTACAGGCCGGCGGCGAGTAGGATGCCTGCGGCGATGGGTCGGCGCAGGTCTCCGTCGGTCTGGCCCGCCAAGAACGTCACTTGGGTCCAGCCGCCAAAGGCGAACAGCGCCAACAACGTCCAGCTTCCAAGGCCCCCCGCCAATCGGACGTCGGGGGTCTGGACGGGGTCGGCGGCGACCAGGATGCCGGCGGCCAGTACGAGGATGAGTGCGATCTTCAGCACCGTCAACACGACCTGGATCTTGGCACTGGTGCGTAGACCCCGGGTGTGGATGGCGGCACTCAGCGCCAGGATGGCCAACGCGGCGACGGCCTCCCAATATGTGTCGTGCCGGCCCATGGCGTCGGCCAGGAACGTCGCGGCAGTGAGGCTCAGGACCGCAAGGGCGCCGCATTGCATGACCCAGAAGCGGCTCCAGTTATACAGGAATCCCGCCCAAGGGCCCAAGTGATGGCTCAGGTAGCGGTGCGGGCCGCCGTCACCCGGCAGTCTCTTGGCAAGATCGGCCAACGTGAATGCGCCGGCAATGACGACGATGGTCGCTGCGGCGAACAAGGTCAGCACGAGCCACGGCGGGGCGCCCTGCTGGAGCAGGATGCCGGGGGTCAGGAAGATCCCGGCCCCGACCATGGCGGACGTCACGGTCAAGGTGACATCGCGAGGGCGCAGGGGGACGCGGTCTACGGATCCCTGCACGGCCCCTCAGCCGCGGTCTATGGCTTGAAGCTGGCGCTTCAGAGGTACATCTGCTGGATGAGCCAGGCCGTCATGTCCTGGTCTTGTTCGTTGTCGGGTGCCATGAATGGTACCAGAACCGAATCTGTTCGCGTTGCATATGAACATGTTCATGTGCGCTTTGGAACATAGGCACTTTCGTCGAACCTGTTCAGTCGAAGCGCCGCCGCCGATGGGTCTGGTGCGCCCGGCACCATCATGAAGGGGGCCTGGGTGGCCGGACTATGAAGCTCGCGACCATTCTGCCAAAGGACGCCAAGAGCTCTTGGGAACGCCGCGACGGCCGCCTGGTCGTCGTGGACGACCTCCAAGGCGTAGCCGCCCTCGTCCCTGACGAGGTCGCCATGAACCTGTTCTCTGCCATGCAGGACTGGGACCATGTCGAACCGCAACTGCGTGAGATCGACGCGGAGCTCAAGGCCGGCGACCTCGTCGACGTCCTGCCGCTCGCCGATCTGCAGTTCATGGCACCGCTACCCCGCACCACGTGCTGGGTCGACGGCTCCGCCTACATCCAGCACATCATCCTGGTGCGCAAGGCGCGCAACGCCGAGCCCCCGGAGACCCTGCGCACCGTGCCCCTCATGTACCAAGGTGTCAGCGACCCACTGTACGGCCCCAACGACCCCGTGCTCGTGGCCGACGAATCCTACGGCATCGACTTCGAGGCGGAAGTCGGTGTCATCCTCGGCGACGTCCCCATGGGCACCAAGGCGGCCGACGCCATGAAGCACATCAAGCTCCTGTGCGTCATGAACGACGTCAGCCTACGCAACCTCATCCCGGCGGAACTCAAGGCCGGCTTCGGTTTCTTCCACGGCAAGCCTCCGACGCACTTCGCGCCCTTCGTCGTCACCCCGGACGAGATCGGCGACGCATGGAAGGATGGCCGCATCCACCTCAAGATGGAATCCTGGCGCAACGGAGAGTTCCACGGCGATCCCGACGCCGGCGACGAGATGTTCTTCGGATTCCACGACCTCATCGAGCACGCCACCAAGACCCGCCCCCTGCCTGCCGGCACCATCATCGGCAGCGGCACGGTCAGCAACGAAGACACGTCCCGTGGTGCCAGCTGCATCGCCGAGACCCGCATGCTCGAGACCATCAACGATGGCGCCCCCAAGACGCCCTTCATGTCTTTCGGCGAACGCATCCGCATCGAGGTCTTCCAGGAAGGTCGCAGCGTGTTCGGCGCCATCGACCACGTGATGAAGAAGTACGAAGGGCCCAAGGTCGTGGACGCGTGAAGTCCCTCGAAGCCCTCACCGAAGGCCTATTCGATTACGCGGGCATGTTCCCCCCGGCCGCACTCGCCTTCCCTGAGGCCCTGCACGAATCCGCCACGTTCAAGGACGCTCTTGTGCGCCCTCGCATCGTCGGCGCGGACATCGTCATCACGCCCGCCCAACTCAACGAAGCGACGACGCAGCACATGCTCGACGCCGGCTTCCACCGGGGCAATCACATCCGCATGTGCCTCGTCGGCGTCCACGCCAGCGACGGACACAAGCGTGCCAGCCAGATCCTCGCGTACAACCGCGAGAGCCGCGTCGACAAGGTGCCCCACGAGGTCATCGCTCTCGAACTGCACTCCGAGATCGACGACCCTCTCGACGCCGCCGGCGCCCTCATGCCCGCCCGCTTCGTGCTGTCGGGTCAGGACCTGCAGGTCTTCTGGGAACCCAAACTCACCGACGCCGAATGGAACGAGCGCTTCGACGACGTCTGGACCGTGGTCGACGGCTGCAACAGCGAATCCGAGCTGCCCATCGTCGGGTTGAAGGTCCGCGCCGACGGTGAGCACGCACTCAGCCCCGCCACCCTGGCCCGCATCATCCCGGAGATCAACAAGCGTGCCCTGCCGTTCAAGGTCACCCAAGGGCTCCACCACGCTCTTGCGGGTACCCACGACAACGCCATCGGTTTCATCGGCCTGGCCGCAGCCCTTCGCTTGAACGAGGGTGGCGCATTGGGCCCCGAGGAACTGGAAGCCTGCATCACCGAGACCGACGGCGGCGCCTTCGATTGGGTCGCCGGCATCTCCTGGCGGGGCCACAGCATCGGCCGCGCCCAAGCCGGCCACGCCATGCGCACCACGTTCCAGATCGGGTCGTGCAGCCTCCGCGAGCCCGACGCGGAACTGGCGGCTCTTTGGCCCGCCCTGTCGGCCAACGCTTAAGCCCCCCAGCCCAGGTCTCGAAGCATGCGAGTGCTTCTGCTGATCATGATGGTCGTCCTGGCCGGATGCTCGGCGCAGGTGCCCGAACCGGCCACCGATGCTGGCGAGCCAGAGGCCGCGCCTGTCACCGACCGGTGGCAGGTGCCGTTGACCGGTTGCACCGCCGTGTCCGGGGTCAGCGTCTACCCGCGCGCCCAGTACAGCGCGTCCGCCGCCGCGCCTCCCGCGCCCTTCGTCCCTGCCGACATCCGTGAGGAGATCGGCGATGCCCGCGTCGCCTCAGCCAACGGCGCAGGCTGGTTCACCGCCACGGGCGAGGTCGCAGGGCACTGGCACACGGCCCTGCAATGCGACACCATGTCCTGGGGTTTCGTCGGCATCCGCGTCGAGCCCCCGGATTTCGATGACGCACCCGTCGACCACAATGTCCTGCTGGCCGTGTGGAGCTGGCCGTCCACCATGGTGCAGGCCATGCACCCCATCGGCCACGCGACCACCGCCCAAGACGTGCGCGTCATTGTCGATGCAGCCCGGATGGACATGTTGCTGGACGACGCCGAACACGGCGTCTACCAAGGCACCGCCCCCCGCGGCAGTCCGCTGGCCGCTCACGACGCCGAGGTCGTCCGGTTCTGGCAGCTCTTGCCCGCCAGCGGGGAGCACAATCATCACGATCAAGAAGGCCCCTACCGCCCCATCGCCTTCGACATGGACATGACGGCGTACGGCCGCGAGGTACTGGTCGACAGCATCGGCTTCTTCGCCCACACCGGCACCGACCATCATGCGCCGCTGCCCGGGCTGGGTGGTAATGACGCGGCCGTCGCCTGGTCAGGCTTCGACGCCACCATCCGGCAAGGGCCGCGCCCCGACGTCTCGTTGAACGCCACCTGGGTGCACTGAACGCCGCAACTGGGCGTAAGGAGTAGAAGGCCGGATTCGGGCGGCGGCATCTCGTGGTGCTGCCGGCGGGTTCCGACCGGACCCATGCTGCTTGGTTCGGCTCGGCGTCCCAAATGGTTGGACCCCTTGGCTAGTGCCTGTGGGCATGAGCGGGACGGCGAGCGACTGTGACGAGGCCCAGTGCAGCAAGGCCCGGGGCCGAAGCCCAATACCCATTGGGCGCGCGCCCTACTTGACGGTTTTCACGCGCTCACGCGAGCGCGGCCTGGATGGCGGCATCGACGGCATCACGGTCGAGGCCGTTGATGTAGGTCCCCTGGATGACGAACCCGGGCGTGCCTGCGACGCCCGCCGCCTGCATCGTGGCTCGGTTGGCGTCCAGCTGGAGCGCCGGCCGGTTGCCTTGTCGGCACTCCATGAGTCTCGGCACGTCCAAGCCATGGTCTTCGGCAAGGCCCCGGAGCAGTTCTTCGGTCACCCCGCCGCTGCGAGGCGTGCCCTGTGCCTCGAACAGGTCGTGGACCACGTCGGCCCATGGGCCCCAAGGGGCCAACTGATCGTTGACGCATAGGCTGAAGATGGCCGCCGTGGCGGAGTCAGGCCCGATGAACGCCACGGGCCGGACCACGATGCGGACCTTTCCTGTGTCGACCCAGGTCGCCACCACGTGGTCGCGCAGTCCTTCCAGTTCCCATTCGCGGCAGTGCGGGCACTGGTAATCCTCGTAGAGATGGATGGCCAGATCACCGTCGCCGATCCATGGCTCGCAGCCCTGCGCGATGGTGGGCTGGAGGGGGCCTTGCGGCTCATAGCCCGTGCACCCGCCGAGCATGGCCACGGCGGCGCATGCCAGCAGCCATCGCTTCATGCCAGCGCTTTCAGCGCCTGTAGTGCTTCGGGGATATGCTTCGTGGCCTGGAACTGGTTCTCGAAGGTGTGGCGCACGATGCCGTCGCCGTCGATGACCAGCGTGACGCGGCCGCCCATGATGCCCCACTTCTTGGTGATGCCAAGCTGCTTGGCGACCGCACCACCCTTGTCTGTCAGCAACGGGTATGGCAATTCATGCTTGGCAATGAACATCTGGTGGCGGGTGCCGCCATCGCCGGAGACGCCGAGCACGACGGCGCCGGCGTCCAAGAAATCCTGGTACGCATCACGGAAAGAGCACACTTCGCGGGTGCAGCCAGGCGTGTGGTCGGCGGGGTAGAAGAACAGGACGATGGCCTTGCCACGGAAGCTGGCGAGGTCGACGGCGCGGCCGTCCTGGTCGGGGAGCGTGATAGGGGGTAGTGGTTCTCCGGTAGCGATCATGTGGTCTCCAGGACGGCTGACATGAACGCGGGGAGGTCATCGGGTTTCCGGCTCGTCACCAGGCGGCCATCGACGACCACTTCGGCGTCCTGCCAATAGGCTCCCGCGTTCTGCAGGTCCTTGCGGATCGCGACGTAACTTGTCAAGCGCTTGCCCTGCACCACCTCGGCATCGATGAGCAGCTCCGGGCCGTGGCATATGGCGGCGAGCAGGCATCCTGCCTTGACGGCGTCGCGGACGAACTGCACGAACGGCTCGAAAGTGCGCATCTTGTCGGGGGCGTTGCCGCCAGGCACGACGGCGATGGCGTAGTCGCTGGCCTTCGCCTTGTGGACGGCCTTGTCGGTGGCGATGTGGTAGCCCCATTTGCCCACCACATCCAGGTCCCTGTCGCGGCCCAAGACGTCGACCACGTAGCCCGCCTCGCGCAGCCGGTAGAGCGGATAGATGGCTTCGGCGTCCTGGAACTCAGCGTCAAGCAGCAACGCGGCACGCATACCACGGCACGCACCGGGGGGTGCATGACTGTTGCGTCAATCGGTGCTGACCGTCAGCTGTTGCTTCTGACCCGACTGGACATCCCACAGGTCAGCGTACACCCCGCTCTGGTCGACCAGCTTGTCGTGACTGCCCCGTTCAACGACGACGCCGTCGACCATGACGAGGATCTCGTCGGCGTTGCGGATGGTCGACAGTCGATGCGCCACGGCGATGGTGATGCGGCCCTTGCGGTATGCGTGCAGGTTCTGCTGGATCAGTTCCTCGGTGCGGGTGTCGACCGCCGAGGTGGCCTCGTCGAGGATGAGCACCGCAGGGTCTCGTAGCACGGCGCGGGCGAGGCTGATGCGTTGCCGTTGGCCGCCGCTGAGTTTCAGGCCGCGCTCGCCGATGAGCGTCGCGTATTGCTCCGGCAGGTCTCGGATGAACTCGTCGGCGCCCGCGATGCGGGCCGCGTTCTCCACCTCCGCCAGACTCGCTTCAGGCTTGCCGAGGCTGATGTTCTCCGCCACGGTGCCGGTGAACAGGAACGGCTCCTGGCTGACGTAGCCGATGTGGCCGCGGAACGAATCCAGCTTGACATCCTCGAGGCTGTGCTCGTCGATGCGCACGGAACCGACGCGGGGCGCGTAATAGCGCAACAGCAGCTTGAGGATGGTCGATTTGCCGGCCCCGGTGTGGCCGACGACCCCGAGCACCTGCCCTTGTTTGACCTCGAAGTCGACGCCGTTCAGGACATCGTTGCGCTCGGGGTACCCAAAGCGCACACCTTGGAACCGCACGCTCGTCGGGCGCGGCACGTCAATGGCATCCGGCTTGTCAAGGATGCGGGGTTCGGTGTCCAAGAGTTCCATGATACGGCGGGCACTGGCTTCGCTGCGTTGGATCTGGTTGAACAACATGCCCAGGATGAACAGGGGCATGATGAGCCGCGTCGCGAACAACATGAACGTGACGTAGTCGCCGATGCTGGGGCCCAGGCCGGCCAGCACCATCCAGCCGCCGACACCGATCAAGCCGGCGTAGGCGATGCCGGCGATGATGTACAGCATGGGCACGAAGCGAGCACGCTCTTGGGCCGCCTTGACCGCGGAGTCGCGGTACTCGGCCGATTGGACCTCGATGCGCTTGGCCTGATGGCCTTGGGCGGTGTACGCCTGGATGACGCCCATGCCTTGCAGGTTCTGCTCCAGGATGCTGTTCATGGCACCCACGGCGGCGCGGCTGCGGCGGTACTGGGGTTGGACGCGGGTGGCGAAGAAGCGCACGGCGAAGATGGCGAACGGCAGCGGCGCGAACAGCAGCAGTGCCAGGCGCCAGTCAAGCCACAACAGGAACCCGAAGACCCCCAAGAACGTCACGACCAAGCGCACGATGCTGGTGGTGGCATCGGCCAGGAAGTTCTCCAGGTTGTCCACGTCTTGGCCGACGACCGCCATCATGTCGCCCGTCGGGCGCTCCTCGAAGTAAGCGGTGTCGAGCGTCTGCAGGTGGCCGTAGAGGTGGAGTCGGATGTCGTGGCGCACTTTCTGGGCAATGGTGTCCCAGGCGTAATCGCTGGTGGTCTGGAAGATGCCGAGGCCAATGAAGGTCCCGAGGATGGCGAGGCCATAGAACACGAAGTCCTTGGTCGTCAATCCCATGAGGCCCAGGCCTTGTGAGGAGGCGATCTGATCGACCAGCAAGCCGATGATGACCATCGGCAACAGGTCGAACACGCGGGCGCCACCGTTCGTCAACAGCCCGACGCTGATGCGCATCTTGTACGGCTTGACGTACGGCAGCAGACGCCACAGTTGGCGTCCCGCGATGGCTTCCTTCTCTTCCACGTCGTCACGACCTGGAGGTCGGGTTTAGGGCTTGGGGCCGGGGCTAACGCTTGTTCCAGGCCAGCGCGCCGAGAGCACCAATGATGGCCAACAGGCCGATGCCGGGGGCCTCGGCGTCGAGGATGGCGCCGTCGAGCGCTTGGTTGGAGAGGCTGGGGGTGCCGTCCACCACCTGCATGGCGAACGTCTGCTTCACCAGGATGTGGCCGGTGTCTTCTTGCGGCGGCGTCGGCGGCGCGTGCTCGTAGAACGTGTCGTAGTAGACCGCCACATGGGCCATGGTGGAGCCAGTGGTGACCGTGATGGGCCAGCGCAGTGTCGTCGTCTCGCCGGGCCCCGCGTCGTCGGCGCGGGTCAACAGCGCATCGGTGGAGGCTGTGGCGGTGACCGTGGCGGTCGACCAAGCCGACGGGCCAGTGCGACTGACCTGGAGGAGCCATTTGCCCGCCTCGGCGGTCGCGAGGTCGTCCGCGCCGAACGTGGTCTGCACGGTGCGGGTCCCGCCGGCAGGGAGGACCTCCAGCCTCAGAGGGGTAGGCATGGTCGAGTCTTGGTCCAGCTCGAACCGGAGTCTGGTGGCTCCCTCCGGCACGTGGTATTCGAGGATCACGAAGGTCTCGCGCGCGTCGGGCTCGAATGCCACCGGGAATGCCTGGATCACGGGCTCACGGGCCACGGGGCCCATGTTCGTGCCGGCGTGGATGACGCCGGCGACGTTGCGCAGGTCATCCCGCCAATGGTTCTGCAGGTCGGCTTCGACGAACCACTGATCGCCCTCAGCCATGAAGCGCAGGTCATGCAATTCGGCTGCCTGCATCGCGGGCTGCCAAAGGCCGGCGGCGTGGCAATCCCAACAACGGGATTCGATGACGTCGACGTGCTCGGACGGTGTCGACGCCACGCTGAGGCCCGCGACCGATGACAAGGCGATGAACACCCAGAGGGCTCGCATGAAGGGGCCACGGGCCGGGCAGCGCTTAAGGCTGACGTGCGGAGCTTCGAATCATCGCCTCAGGAGCGCCCCCGCCACGCTCTGGCGCTGAGAACCTGTGTGCGTCCGCTGCCGACTCACAGGTCCTTGCGGGCCTGTTCGCTCCGGCCGCGGCTGGCTGCGCTCACACCGACCGGAGAACGTCCATCGCGGGATGCAAGCATCCCACCAAGGCCTCCGTCGCCATGCTCGGGCGTCCAAAGACTCGCTAGACGAGCCTTAGGACGTCCATCCCGCGCACGATGTCGCCGGTGAAGACGTAGCCATTGTGGATGCGGGCGTCCCACGGGTTGGTGGGGTCGGGCTGGTACTGGTCAAGGATCTGCGGGCGCGCGGGATCCGTGAAGTCGATGAGGATGACGCCGGCACTGTACCACGCCATCACCAGCTTCTCCTCGCCCGGGACCAGGCTGCCGAAGTGCGCGGTGCAGTTCGGGATGTCGCCGGCCGGGTTCTGTGGGTTCGACGGCGGTGCGGCTTCGGGCTGTACGAGTGGTGCACTGAGCCAGCTCAGCAGCCGGGGCGCCCCTTCGTCGGACAGGTCGTAGAACCACAGCGCGCCGAAGGGCGTGCTGAGGCCTTGTTGGTTGAAGAAGCACGTGCCGGGGCTGCCGCCGCCGTTGTGTTCATCGCCGATGATGAGCACGCTGGCATCGGCGTTGACCATGGCCAGGTGGTGCAGCGTGCGCAGGGGTGCCGAGATCAGGGCGGGGTTGCCGACGATCGGGCTGTCCGTTCCTTCGACCGTGGAGATGACGTCGATGCCGAAGCCGTCCTGGCTCGTCGTCAGACCGGTGAGGTCCCAGATCTCCGTGCGCTGGATGCCGGCGCAGTAGCCGCGGAACTTGGCGTCCCCGAAGCTGCCGAAGAACGTGATGTCGTGGCAGCCGTGGCTGCCGTAGGTGCCCAGGACGATCGGGCGCATGGGATCACTCAGGTCGATGAGATCATTGCTGCGGCCCGCGCCGCCGGATTGGCTGTTGAAGACCAGTTGGGTGCCGGGGACGGTCGCGATGTTGTGGTTGGGGTCGACCTCGACGCGGGCCAGGAACTCAGGGGTCGCCGGGGTGGTGACGTCCCACACGTGCATGCCGTCGCTCTGGGTCGCGAGGACCAGCGTGATGCGGCCGTCGGAGTGGGCCACGATGTCAGCATCGCGGGCGAAGCTGGTGATGGTGTTGTTGCTGGCGTCCGCCGCGTCCGTCGTGGCGTTGTAGACCAAGACCGGGTTGGTGGGGTCGCTGATGTCGGCGATGAAGAAGCCGGCGCCAAGGGCACTGGCGTAGACGTAGTCGCCGAAGGCCCAGATGCCGCTACCACTGCGCATGGGCGTCGTCGAGTTGGGGTGCATCAGTTGCGTGACGAACTCCAGGCCCGTGACGACGTCGGGTTGCGTGTGGGTGGTGGTGGGGCCGGTGGTCGGCGGCGTGACGCTGGGGTCGCCGTCGGGGGCGTCATCGGTGCAGCCGCTGAGGGCAGCGGCGATCAACAAGGTGGCAATGAGCAATCCGCGCATGGTCGACCTCAGATGAGCTCCAGGATCTCCATGCCCAGACCGGTGTCGCCGGTGTAGACGTGGCCTTTGTAGTAGCGGGCTTCCCAGGTGTTGGTGCCGGTGGCCGTGTAGAGGGCGACCTCGCGGGCGTTGGCGGGGTCACTGAAGTCGATCAGCGCAGTGCCGGCCGAGTAGTGGCCCATGACCATCATGGGGCGGTCTTCGACAAGGGTGCCGAAGTGGGTGCTGCAGTAGATGGGCCGGCCTTCTTCGGCACTGGCTCCGACGGCGTCGTGGCTGACCTGGTAGTAGCCAAGGGGCGTCGGGGTCTCGATGTTGGTCACATCGATGAACCACAGGGCGCTGGTCGGCATCTCGTTGCCGCAGCCGGGCACCGGCGCCGCGACCCCGGCGACTTCGTCACCGAGGATCAGCATGTTGCCGTCGAGGGTGGCCCAGACGCCGTGGTGGATGTTGATGCCGGGCCAGTCGATGACCTGGATGATCTTAGGGTTCCACGGGTCGGCGATGTCCCAGATCTGGGTGTCGCTGACGCCGGCGCAGTAGCCGAGCTGGCGGCCGGCGTGGAACGTGATGTCGTGGCAGGTGGTCGAGGCGACGACCTTAGGGACACCCATCGGGGTCTGGATGACTGCCGGGAAGAAGAATTCCTTGACGATGGGGGCTTCGGGGTCGGCGAAATCGACGATCTGGATCTTGCCGGTCTCGGGGGTGCCGTGGGCGACGCCGAGGTCCGTGTTGATGCTCAGAGAGTTGTAGACGATGGTCGAGTTGGGGACGACCGCCATGTTGTGGCTGCCCGAGCCGGGGCTGCTCACGAGGAAGGGGTTGGTCGGGTCGGTGACATCGACCAGGTCAACGGCGCCACTGCTGAGGACCGCGTAGGTGCGGCCGTTGGGGTGGACCATGATGTCGACGTCGCGGCTGTTGCCCACGTCCGCCGTCTGGTTCGCCAAGACGATGGGGTTGGCCGGGTCGCTGATGTCGAAGATGCGCAGACCGGCGCCGGGGCCGGACAGGTATGCCTTGTCGTCGTGGAGCCATAGGCCGTCGACGGCGGTGGTCTCGGCGCTGGAGAGGAACTCCATGCCGGTGATGACCTCGGGCAGGCCGGTGAAGTTGTAACCGCCGGTGTCCGGGACGCCGCCGGGCGTGGGTTCGGTGGGGTCGCCCTCCGTCGAGGGGTCGTCCGTGCAGCCTGCCAGGCTGGTGGCGATCAAGGCAGCAATGAGGAGCCAGCGCATACCGATCGACCAACTCGGGCCCTTTTTCTCCTTTGCGGCGACCAGACTTGGTTGTAGCCTGCCTCGGAAATCCCCTTATCCCTGTCTTGGATGGTTGGCGTGTGCCCGACGATGACCGCCTGGATCCTGACATGGCCCAGTCCTTCACGGTCAGTCGTGACCCAGAGGCGGCCATCAAGGCGGCCGAGACCTATCTGCACGGCGCCGGCACCATCAGTCCGTCGTTGCAGGGACGCATGGAGCGCTTCGGCACCAAGTTGGCGGTCCACCACGGCCGCATCCGCACGAGCATCAACGCCACGGAGACCAGTGCTGCCACGCGCATCGATGTCCGCCGCACCGGCCAAGCGCCCCTCGAAGAGACGCGCCGCTGGCTGTACGCCGTCGGCCTCGGCGGCTTCCTCGTCGCCCTCGGGCTGACCCTGTACAATGAGCGGGCGGCCAGCGCTTTGCCGCCCATGGCGACGATCGCCGTGTTCTTCCTGGCCGTCGTCCTGGTCCTGGCGGTGCTGTTTGTCGCTGACAGATCTCTGGAACGACGCAGCGAATCCATCGTCATGAGCATCGAGGACGCCATCAGAGGCGACCCAGTGGAGGTCCTGCACCGGGAGATCGATGCCCTGGAGCGCAGCAGCAGCCTGGCCAATGGCCTCATCTTCTACTGCGGCGCGCTGCTCCTCGAGTTCCTGGTCTTCGTCATCGTCCTGAGCGACGGCATCAGGCAAGCCATCAACGAGGTGGCCGCCCTCAACACGCTGCGCTTCGGCCTGTTGATCCCCATCGCGCCGGCGTTGGTGTTTGCGGGCGTCTACTTCGTGTGGGCCAACCGCGTCCATGACGAGCGCTTCAGGCAACTCAAAAGAACGGGATGAGCGGCGCCAGGTGCGGCTGCATCAGGATGTATGCCGCCGCCAGGGCCAGAGGGTTCAGGATGTTGTCCGACACCGAGAACGGTACCGGAGCCAGCACGTCGACGATGAAGAAGACCAGTGCGCTGACCAACGCGACCGGCACGCCGACGAACGGCAAGGCCACCAGGAATGCGACAGCGCAGCCGCCGGCGGTGCCTTCCAGCGACTTGCCTTTGCTGTGGGGCCACTTGTGCTTACCCCAGCGAATGCCGAAGATGGCGCTGGCAGCATCGGCGAAGACGCTGACGCCGAGCATGGCGATGACGGCGAACAAGGTGACGTCCCAGGATGTGCTGTCGTCGGTCAGGAACAGCACGGCCATCGGTAGCGTGGCGGCGATGTAGTAGTGGGCACCGAACAGGCCGCGCTCACGTTCGCGCAGCATGCTGGTGATGGTGCCCTTGAACGGGTACTCCATCTGGGGGAACTGTAGGCGCAGCATCTCGACCGGCAGCAACAGCAGCAGGACGGCCAGCAGCGCCGTGATGGCGACCATGTGGCCGGCGGGCATGATGCCGCCTGCGAGGGCGGCCCGCAGGTTGAGCAGGTTCTCGCCCGCAGCGGCATCTGCCGGGATGAGCGCGGCGATTCCGAGCAGGATGCCGTAGCCGAGGCCGACGTAGGCGACGACGAACAATCCCATCATCAAGTGCGGCGTCTTGCGTTTCTGTTCGGGGTGGAGCTGGTCGAAGCGGTTCTGCAACCACGCCTCGCGCTGCGACTCAGGCAGGGCCTTGTCCGCCCATTCCTCAATGATCTTGCGGACTTCGTCGCGCCATTCTTCGAACTTCTTCGCCATGTTGCCCAGCGTATATCCAAGCGTGATGGCGATGCCGATGACGAAAGCGGCGAGGGCCACTAGGCTGAACGGCGCCGGCAGCAAACGCTCGCCGCGCACCCACAGCAACACGCAGATGCCGATCATGACCCAGGTGGCCATCAAGGCGCTGCCGCGGTCGGGCAGGCGCTGCTGGTAGGCGGCCCAAGTGTGGCGGGCCGTCAGCAACGCGTACGTGCCCACGACCAATGCCAGCAGTCGTGCCGCGGCTTGCGACACAGGTCCAATGGTGAAGCCGATGGGGTCGACCACGATGCGCGGACTCCCTGCAGCCTACTTGACTCAGATGTTCTGGTCGAAATAGCCCGTCGTGCCGCCTTCGGGCGTGATCTTCAACGCCGTCAAGATGGCAGCCGGCATGGCCAGTATCAACAGGATGCCCCACAAGCGGCCCGGCGCGACGTCTTCGATGACGGCGCCAAGGCCCCAAAGACCACACGTGGCGCCGCTCAAAACGAGGAGCACCGCTGCGAGTTTTCGCAGGAAATCGGTCACGGACCGCGATGACAAGGGCCAGGGGCGGGATTCGAACCCGCGCCAGCAGAACCACAATCTGCTATGCTTACCAGCTACACTACCCCAGCCAGGGTGGGCGGCCCTGTTTCCAGGGACAATCGCGGCCGACTTGGGGCGCTTCTTTAACGCTTGCGTCCCAACAACGCGATGGCGAGGAGGACCAAAGCGAGCGGTGGGCCGGGCACATACTTGCCCGGATCGTACCAGGGCTTGGCTTCTTGCTCGTAGGTAGAGGCGTCCAGGACACTCACGACGCGGTCGAGGCGGGTGTATGTGTCGCCGGTGTCGATGGTGGCCGTGATGACGAGCGCACCGGCGGCTTCGGGGGTGAAATCGAACGGGATCTCGATGGTCCCGCCTTCGACGACCTCGAACGGCACGGCCAGTGTCGTGTCGCCGGTGCTGACCACGAGGGTGCCGTTGGCCTGTAGGTCGGGGTTGCGTTCGGCGCGGCCGTCGTCGCTCAGGCTGCGCAGTCGCAGGACGCCGGATGCGGGGGTCCCTTCGCCGAGCACCGGCAGATCGAGCGTGACCTCGACGCCGCGATCCATGACCACGTGGCCGTTGTAGGTGCCGGCGTCCTCCAGCAGCGCGACGGCGCGGTATGCCCCCCGGTGGGCGCGCAGGCTGCGGCCGTCCAGCGCTGCGGACGCGTGCCCTGCACCATCAGGCAGAAGTGGAGAGGACGTGATGATCGAAGCGCCTTGCTCGCTCAAGGCCAGGGCGTAGAGCTGCCCGAAGGCAAGGCCGGGTGCCGCGCCAGTCGTGGTGGTCAGCCCGACGCGGACAGCGCCTTCGCTGCCCGGGGTGGGGGCCTGGATGCTGCGGATGGTCGCGGCCTCGCCGCTGACGCCCATCGCCCAGACCTGGCTGCCGCCGTGGACGGGATCGATCGCGGCGACGATGAACAGGCCCTCAGTGCTGCTGGTGGGGAAGAATGCGGTGCGCGACACGCCGTCGGCCTCGGCCGATTGCAGCGGCTGGTGGCGCCACGTGGTGCCGACGTCGGACAGCACGGCGGGCAGGGTCGCCGGCCCGGCAGGCTCTTGCCACCACAGTTGCCATGCGACACCTTCGCCCACTGCCTCGAAGAAGGCCGGTACACCCGGCGGGTGTGGTGCGCGGTTGAACCAGACGGCGTCGGGGCCGACTTCGGTGATGTGTGGCAGCAAGGACTCCGGCACGCGGATGGCCGGGATGGTCACGTTGGCGACAGTCGGAGGAAGGGCCTCGAGGGCCCGGGTGAGGAGGCGGGTCTGTCCGGAGCCTTCGGGCACCGGGTTACCGGTGGCGTCGTCTGTGGTGGCGCGGACACGTAGGGTCCATGTGCCTGGCACCAAGGCGGGCACAGCGGCCATGCCGGGCAGCGCGCGCTGGCCGTCCACGTCGAAGCGCACTTCGAAGCGACCGGCCGGGTCTGGGGTCACGAGTCCTTCGACCTCGACGACGCCGTCGCTCAGCCAGGCCTGGTATTGCCAATCATTGCCGGCATTGGCCCCGCGGGGCTCGGCGCGCACATGCAGATCGAGGTGGCTGCCAAGACTGGCGTTCCATCCTGCCACGCGGGCAGTGAACGAGCCTTGATCATCGACCGGGAAGCCGTCTTTCCAGTCCTCGGGGCCATAGTCGAAGACGTGTGACTCGATGGTCACCTCAAGCCCGCTGGGCGCCTGGCCCGTCACGGGGACGGCCAAGAACAGGAGGACCACTAGCCAACGCACGATGGCCCCAGCCCCGGCGCCGCTCAAAGGCCTTGCGCGAGGGTCTGTTGGTTGCCCCGCACCGCTTGGATGGCGGCTTTGGTGTCGGCGGCGCCGTAGACGAAGGAACCCGCCACGGCGCAGGTGGCGCCAGCGTTCTCGCACAATCGGGCGGTCTCGCCGTTGATGCCGCCGTCCACTTGGATCTCCAAAGGGGTCTCCCGGTCGGCTTGTTGTGCCATGCGGTGGATGCGGCGCACTTTGGCCACCATCTCCGGCATGAACGACTGGCCGCCGAAGCCCGGGTTGACCGTCATGACGAGGACCAGGTCGACATCCTTGATGATGTACTTCAGGACCTCTTCGGGGGTGTGGGGGTTGAGGCTGACGCCGGCCAGACAACCGAGTTCTTGGATCTGCTTGATGGCGCGGGCCAAGTGATGGACGGCCTCTGCGTGGATGGTGATGGAGTTGGCGCCCGCCTTGGCGAAGTCGGCCACGTAGCGCTCGGGCTCTTCGATCATCAGGTGGCAATCGATGTGCTTCTCGGTGTGCGGGCGGATCGCCTTGACGATCATCGGGCCAATGGTGATGTTGGGCACGAAGCGGCCGTCCATGACATCAACGTGGATCCAGTCACAGCCGGCGTCATCCACCTTCTTGATGTCGTCGCCGAGCTTGGCGAAGTCGGCGGAGAGGATCGAGGGAGCGACCTTGAGCACAGGTGGGGCAGGGAGAGGAGGGAAAAAGATGCCACCCCGGCTCAGGCGCCAACGACGGTGATCGTGGTGATCATGCCCGCATCGTAGCCATCACTGTGCGGGATGCACCGGACCGCTTGTTCCCCCGCCTCATTGAACAAGACGAGGAACCGGACGGTCTGGCCACCGTACACGTCATGGTTGTACTGGGTCCCATCCTTGACGTACGTGAAGGTGTGCATGTCGGAGTCGGTGTTGCGGAGGACCAACTCCGTCACCACGCCTTGTTGCACCTCGATGTTCGCCGGGAACTCGTAGCCCTGCAGCAGGACGTCGACGGAGGCCTCGGGGGCGAAGTCGAAGCCGCTGACCTCAGACGGCACGCTGCTCATCGCCATCACGCTGGATGCGATGAGGCCAAGCACCGCGGCAAAGGCGACCAGCGACGCCAATCCCGCCCGTGTGCCTAGCATGTGTGCCACGCTGGCTGGCGCAATGCTACCCCGCGCCGCCCGGAAGCCATGGATGGCGCCGGACCACACGGGCACGAGCGTTGCGATCACGATCCACAGGGCGATGAAGCCAAGTTGCCGCGGGTCGGTCAGTTGGCCACTGCCGAGGCCGAACATGAGGGTCGCCAGCACAGGCCATACGGAGCCGAGGGCGCCGGCGGCCAAGTATGCCCAGCCACGGGTCGTGAAGGATAGGAGCCCGATGGCCACGAGGCCTGGGACCCACAAGACGAGCATGAAGGGGTCAAGGAACAGCCGCTCGCGCCAGAAGACGAGGTTCGGCACGACGATGGCGATGACGAGGCCTGACATGGCTAGGGTGCGGGACATCGACATGCCGGTGAACGTATGCTCGCCAAGGTAGTGGTCGGTCCTGGTCTCTGGCCTGCCTGGACGAAGCTGTGGTGACATGATGCATCCACCACGTCAAATCCGGCTTTCAGACCGCATCAGGCTTTGCGAAAGTGCGACGGGCACCCGCACGAACCTTCAAGGCGCGGTCGCCGTGGGCAGTCCCATGGCAGAAGGGCCCGCCCACGGACCGGTCTTGCAGATCGCCCTCGACGAGGTCAACCTCGATCGAGCTCTCCAGTACGCCCGCGAGGCCGTCGCCGGCGGCTGCGATTGGATCGAAGCAGGGACCCCTCTCATCAAGGCCGAAGGCCTCGAGGCCGTGCGCGCGCTCAAGAAAGCGTTCCCGGACAAGATCATCGTCGCCGACATGAAGACCATGGACACCGGCGCGTTCGAAGTGGAGATCGCCGCCAAGGCCGGCGCCGATGTCATCGGCATCCTGGGCGCTGCCAGCGACGAGACCTTCGAGGAGGCCGTCAAGGCGGCCCGCAAGTACGGTGCCAAGGTCTACATGGATCTCATCAGCGTCCCGGACAAGATCGCCCGCGCCTTGGACGCCCAGCGGCTTGGCTGCGATTACGTCTGCCTGCACATGGGCATCGACGATCAAATGATGGGCGCCAGCCCCTTGGACATCCTCAAGGAACTCGCGGACGCCGTCGACATTCCCGTCATGGCCGCCGGCGGCCTCAACACCGGTACGGTGGGGCCCGCGGTCACTGCAGGCGCCTCCGTGCTCATCGTCGGTGGCGCCCTGACCAAGGCCGAGGACATCGAGGCCGAAGCGCGCAAACTCAAGGAGGCCATGGCGACCGAGAGTGCCGTGGTCAGCGAGCGCTTCCGCCGCTACGCCGGCGAATCCCTGCGCGACGCCTTTGCCCAATGTAGCACCAGCAACATCAGTGACGCCATGCACCGCAAGGGCGCCATGGACGCCGGCATGGTCGCCCGCCAAAGCGGCCAACGCATCGTCGGCAAGGCCGTGACCGTGTTCACCGCCGATGGCGACTGGGCCAAGACGGTCGAGGCCATCGACGTGGCCAAGGCGGGAGAGATCATCGTCATCGACGCCCGTGGCGGCGCCACCGCCACGTGGGGCGAACTGGCGTCCGAGAGCTGCAAGCTCAAGGGCATTGCCGGGCTGGTCAACGACGGCGCGTGCCGGGACATCGACGACATCAACAAGATGGGCTTCCCCGTGTGGAGCCGCTGGATCGTCCCCAATGCCGGCGAGCCCAAAGGCCACGGCCAGATCGGCCTAGAGATCAAATGCGGCGGCCAGACCGTCCGCAATGGCGACTGGATCATCGCCGATGACATGGGCGTCGTCGTGGTGCCCCAGGACGAGGCTCAAGAGATCGCCAACCGCGCCCTGGAGGTCCTCGAAAAAGAGAACCGCCTGCGCGAGGAGATCCGCCGCGGCAAGACCCTCTCCGATGTTCTTCACTTGAAGAAGTGGGAACAAGTCGTCGGCTAAGGAGCGCAGCGACGACGGGCCGGCCACGCTGCGCCGGCATCGCCTGCCATGCCGGCTGCGCGCGTAGCGGGATGCCGGTTCTCAGGTCAACGTCCCCGAAGCGCGTGGGGCGTTGCCAGTCGGCTCGCCAGGTTTTCCCCAAAGCGTACCCGAGGACACAAGGAAATCACCAACGGACAGCGTTCAGCATCGTTGTGGGCCGCCTGGGCGACGATTGCTGGGGCATGGCCGAAGAGATGTGGATTGGGCTGGCTTGGACGCCGAGATAGCGACGTTGTTGGTTCGCGTCGGCTCACTGGAATCGCCGCGCCCACGCGATGGCAAGTACAGCCGCCGCGACCGTTACGAAGGGCGCCATGGGCGATGCCTGGCTCGGAACCGCACCCATCGATGTCGCCGACTCGTCGACAATTACGGTAATGGCGTACAGGGCGCTTGGCTGGCCGTTGTTGTCGCGCACGGCAATCGTCAGCCGCTCACTCCAGCCGTGCTCAGCCTCTTCGGGAGGCTGGACAAACACTTGCATTGTGGTCTCTTCTGAGACGCCCAACCTCAACTCGGCCGGCGCGAACCATACCGTAGAGCGCGGGTTGATTGCCTCGGCGTGTCCCGCAACTTCGGCAACGGCGAGGTTGCGCACCCCAAGTGCAAACGAGCCCGTGCCGCCGGGCGGCATCTTGACAACGCTTGGGCCCTCAATGGTAAGGACCGCCTCGGGTACCAAGGGTGTTTGGTCATGGAATTCGTTCAGCGGGAGGCGCAGGAAGCCCGCAGGTAGCATATCCAGATCGACGGGCTGCGCACCGTCGTCGACGGCCCCGCCAAACTCGTAGTATACGCGCAATTCCAAGACGGCGCCATCCTCGTGCCGGACGTAATCCGAATCTGGCGTTGGGACGACTGCCAGCGTGCCTGAAGTCGGTCCACTGACGTCGCCGATGTTCACCTCTGGCATCGTGGCCAGGATGATTTCTTGGGATCCGTTCCAAATGAGTTCACCGTGCAGGGTGACATCTTGAGGTTGCGTATTCCAGAACGGCTCGACGTGGAACTCTAGCACTCCCACGCGGTCTAAATCGAAGTCAAGGCCAATGCTCAGGGCCGGTGCAAGCGGAACAATGAACCCGTTGCTATTGCGGTCGTTGTTGTTGGAAGGTTCCGCTGCATCATCGTCGGGCGCAACGGTGCTCATGAAGGGGCTTCCGTAGTGGCCGCCTTGTGCCTCGTACACGGGGCCTGGCGTGGCGCGAGATCCGATGGCTGATTGCAAGTATAGTGTGTCGTGGTGGCCTGCGGGTTGCGGCGTGTCGGTGAAGCGGATATAGAGTGGTGTGGACGCGTCGAGATTGGTTCCGAGGACGTTCCCGTACACGACAAGTTCGACGTTGGCGCCGTGGGTGTGGCCGCCGGGCACGTCCACGAGCACGGTCGTATTGATCGTCGCTTGCGCGGGAATTGCGAGAACGGGGTCGACGCTGCGAGCTTGCCATTGGGCCGGCGCACCGGTTACCGAGAATTCAACGTCAATTTGGTTATCCGTTGGATTGCCAATTTGTGCGAGGAATGCAAATGTCGTCGCGCCGCCGTTGGTGACGCGTACGGGGCGGTCCACGTGTAGGATGAGGGGGCCGGAGCCGACGTGCGCAAGCTGCCAGGCCAATTCGCCTTGGTCGGGCATGCGATCGTATGCGAGGTAATCGGGGCGCGTTTGGTCATCGACGCGATCAAAGGCGCCCAAGGCTTCTGCGTAGATGCCCTTCATTTCGAAACCCGGCAGCAGCTTGGGCCCGTCGTTCTCTTCAAATTTTGCGTATTCAATGGCAATATCGAGGGCATGATCTGCCTCGCGCGGTACGATCACGGCTCCCTCCTCGACTTCCACGTATTCTTGCGTGATGGGGTTGAATCGTGCTAGTTCGCTCGTGTAGGTTGGCGTTGATGTTTCCGCCGGCGGTACCGAGCGCTGAATCTCAAGGCGGAGCGCCACGTGCTCGGCCTCAACGTAAAGCAGGTATGTTGCGCCGGATGTGCGTGGGTTGCGTTCCTGGGCGAGGTTTTCTAATTCTAGGGTGGCATGCAAGTGGGTGGCGTTCCCCCCAAGCAGCAAGCCCGTGAGGTCGGAAGCGCGTTGGCCGCTGCCTGAGGTGGTCCCGGCTATGGCTACATCGCCACTGGGGTCCGTAGCCACTGAGGTCGAGTTGGCGTGCTGGCCGGCCAGCGCGGAAGACAGGGCGAGGCAGCAAACAATCATGAAGCAGGGGGCTAGGAATCGGGGGACCATTTCGAACGCTCGCTTCAAAAAAAGGGGTAAAGAAGGAAGAGGCATGCGTCGAATTTGAGGGTTCGCCTAAATCGGGCACTTAAGGCCATCTGGCTGAACACATAGTGCGATGCCGGTTCGCACGCCAACGTCCCCGGAGTGCGGAGCGCGCTGCCAAACGCCTTGCCAGCCCCGTAGAGCAGGCGCACCTAGGCGCGCAACAAAATGAACGACGGACAGCGTTCAGCAATGGTTGGGTGCTAGCCGTATTTTGGTAAGCAAGAATTGGGCCTTCCCCTCTTGTTGCATCCGGCTGCCCGTCGAGGGGCCTCCTGTGCGGTCCGCCGTATTGAAATGTTGGGGTGGGGGGTCAGATCGCCGGTGCGTCCAAGGCACGAAACGATGCCGATCTGGCCTGTCCGTGCGGCCTCGCGGCGGCACCCGCGGCGCTCGCCGTTTAGGTGCGTGGACGCAACCGCTTACGGCGCCACGCGCCCACGCCCTGCCGGTCGCTCAGGACCCGCAGTTCAAGCAACCATCGTCTTCCATGGCCTTGCGGCATGGACCGCAGACGTTTCCGTCGTTGCCGAACATGTCGGTGATGGCCGTGAGCGGGGCTTCTGTCTTGCATGAATCGCAGCGAGCCATGTCAGTCGAGGGTGACACGGTACGCGCCGGTTTCAAGTTGTTCGGTCTTGAACCCACATGCTTCCAGCACCTCGTACAGGGCGCGCCGCTTGGCGAAGCCGAAGTCCTCCTTGTGGATGGACTCCTCAGCGAGGATGCTGCCGATGCGGTTGACGCTTACCCAGCCATGTTCATGGTTGCCTGCCTTGCGCAGCGCCGAGATCGTGCGGCGGACCGCCTTGGCGTAGCCGGCGGTGTCCGCCTGTTTGGCGGGTGCGCGGCCTCCGGCGGGCTTCGAGACGGCCTTGGCGGCTGCCTTTGCCGGGGGTTTGGCGGCGGCCTTGCGCGGGGCCTTGGCGGGCGCCTTGGCGGGCGTCGCCCGAGCGGGCTTCGCCTTCGGGGCGGCCGGTGCTCTGGCTGTCCGGGTCCCGGAGCGGCGACCTCGCGTCGGCTTGTGGTATCCGGCCAGCTCGTTGGGACGCACCCAGTCGATGTGGGCACCGGAGCGACGGATGCGTTGGACGACGGGCGTGAAATCCATGTCGCCGGTCACGAGGCAGAAGGCGCGGGCACCGTCGCGAAGCAGATCGACCGTGATGATGGCCAGCTCGATGTCGGCGGCGTTCTTGCCGGTGGCGACGGGGTCTCGTTGGATGCAGCGAAAGCCATGCGCGTCACTGAAGGCCCGCCACTCCTGTTGGTCGCGCGTCGAACGCCAGTTGCGCACCACGATACGCTCAGACACCGTCCACTTCTTGTCAAGGTCCTGCAGCAATCCAGGAAGGCCTTCCGTGGGCATCTGGTCACCGTCGACGAGGAGGGCGATCTCGGGTTTCACACAACGCCATCCTCGTGCAGGTTCTTGGCGACGCCGGTTGGTCCTTGTGGGTCTAGGGCGAAGGTGCAGGCCTCACGCCCGCGCCGGGGAGACCGTAGATCAGCCGAGCCGCAACTGGAGGCCCCGGCGCAGCGCTGCGTGGTCCGGGCTGTCTGTCACGAACATCTCACAGCCGATGTCTGCCAGCATGAGCCCTGCGGCAAGGCTGTGGGTGAACGCCTGGGTCGGGCCTTCGCCGCAGTAGAAGTGTACCATGGCCGCGTCGTCGACGATGACGTGGTCACTGCCCGCTCGGATGGCCTGCAGCGCGCGGACCAGGGCCATCTCCAGATACGCCGGGCTCGAGAACACGTGGACGTTGTTGGCGGCCGGGCCAGGCATGCCGGTCAGGTCGATGAACGTCGCTCGATCGCGTGTCGCGGGGTCCATTGTCGACGCTGGGTCGCAGAACAACAACACCAGCGGTTTTCCACCGGCGGCCAGCAGTGCATCCAGCCGGGCGGTCACGGTGGTCGCCCGGGCGTGGGCCTCGACGCCGACGACGCGGCGGGTGGCTATGGCCTCGGGCACCGGTCCGGTGCGCCCCCGGCCCAGCGGCGCGCGCGTCGCGTGCACCGGCTGGCGCGCCGTTGCGGGCACCGGATGTTGATTGGTCAACATCGAACGACGCCTCAGACCGCAGTTAAACGTTCCTGAACGTTTCGTGGATCCGGCCCGTTGTATCGTGTCAGTGGGCCTGGGCCGCCGGCATGGTGCCTGATCGGGCGCCAGCAGGACAACCCATTTGAGGGGGGAAAGCCCACTCCCCTCCATGGACGATGACCTGAAGGACAAGCTGACGCCCCTGGAGTACCAGGTGACGCAGCAGGGGGGCACGGAGCATGCCTTCTCGGGCAAGTACTACAAGCACCACGAGACCGGTGCCTACCACTGCATCGTCTGCAAAGCGCCCCTCTTCACTTCTGACGCCAAGTACGATTCAGGCAGCGGCTGGCCGTCGTACTGGGAGCCGGCGCCCGGTGCCGACGTCAAAGAACTGCGCGACGAATCGCATGGCATGGTCCGCACCGAGTTGCGCTGCGGCAAGTGCGATGCTCACCTTGGCCACCTCTTCGATGACGGGCCCCGGGACAAGACCGGCCTGCGTTACTGCATCAACTCAGCCTCGCTCGACTTCGTCGCCGCGGACTGAGTCGAAGCGCTCGGTCGCTGA